>CAYHES010000179.1:0-5337 GCA_964355495.1 uncultured Acidiferrobacterales bacterium | reverse complement strand
CCACCAGGATCACGATGTCGGTGGCCTTGGCGCCGCGCGCGCGCATGGCGGTGAACGCCTGGTGGCCGGGGGTATCGAGGAAGGTGACCACGCCGCGCGGCGTCTCCACGTGATACGCGCCGATATGCTGGGTGATGCCGCCCGCCTCACCGCTCGCCACCTTGGCTTCACGGATATAGTCGAGCAATGAGGTTTTGCCGTGGTCGACGTGGCCCATGACAGTCACGACCGGCGGGCGCGGCTCCGATTCGCCGTACACGCCGGCCTCGCTGCCCAACAGCGACTCGGGTCCGGCGTCCTTCGCGGCCTTGGCGATGTGGCCCATTTCTTCGACCACGATGGTCGCGGTGTCGCGATCGACCACCTGGTTGATGGTCACCATCATGCCGAGCTTCATGAGCACCTTGATGACCTCGACCGATTTGACCGACATCTTCTGCGCCAGTTCGGCAACGGTGAGCGTCTCGGGCAAGGCCACTTCGCGCACGACGCGTTCGACAGGCATCTCAAAGCCATGCTGGCCGGACATGCTGGTCTGAACGGTGGCGCTGGACGGTGCAAACCGGTCGCGACGCTTTCCGCCGCCGCTGCCCTTGCGCGCATCCGACAGGCGCAGCTCCTGACGATCGCCGCGCTTGCCTTTCCAGTCACCCTTCTTCTTGTCGCCCGGCTTGGGCGGCGTGCTCGGGCGCTTGATTTCACCCGGCTTCGCCGCCGGTGCACGTTCCTCGGCCACCGAGGCGCCGATCGGCGCCTGCACGACCACGGGTCCGCTCGGACGCGCCTCCGGCACCACAATCTCCGGCACGTGCGGTACTTCCGCGACGATGGCCTCGGCCTCGACAGTTTCCGGGTGTGCCTGCGCCTCGACTTCGGCGGCGGCGACCTCTTCCTCGATGGTGCTGCGCTTGACGAACGTGCGCTTCTTGCGCACCTCCACCTGCACGGTGCGCGCCGGACCGGTGCGCGTCGCCTGCTTGATCTGGCTGACCGATTTCTGCTTGAGCGTGATCTTGGTGGTACCACCTTCGCCGCCACCGTGATGCGTGCGCAGATAGCCGAGCAAGGTCATTTTCTCCTCGTCGGTCAGCGAGTCGTCCACGCCCTTGCCGGACACGCCGGCCGACACGAGCTGCGTGAGCAGTCGCTCGGGCTGCACGCCGATCTGCGTGGCAAATGCCTTGATGGTGGTTTCAGCCATATATCCGTTCTGCCCGTCTCAGCGTTCGTTTCAGTTCTGGGACTCGTTGGCGAACCACGGCGCGCGCGCCGTCATGATGAGCTGCTTGGCACGATCTTCGTCGATGCCTTCGATCTCGAGCAGCTCATCGACCGCCTGCTCGGCCAGTTCTTCCATGGTCTTGATACCGTGGCTGGCGAGCACGCGCGCGGTGTGCTCGTCCATTCCTTCCATCTCCAGCAGGTCCTTGGACGGCTCGGCCATATCGATCTTCTCCTCCAGTGCAATCGCCTTGGTCAGCAACACGTCGCGCGCGCGACTGCGCAACTGCTCGACCAGATCCTCGTCAAATTCCTCGACCCCCAGCATCTCCTGCTTGGGCACGTATGCGACCTCGTCGAGGCTGGTAAAGCCCTCGCGCACCAGGACCTCGGCCACGGCCTCGTCCACGCCGAGCAGATCAATGAACATCTGCTTGTTGCTGGACGCCTCGTTCGCGCCCTTCTCGTCGGCGGCCTGCTCGGTCATGATGTTGATCTCCCAGCCGGTCAGCTCGGAGGCGAGGCGCACGTTCTGCCCGCCGCGGCCGATGGCCTGCGAGAGCTGCGTTTCGTCCACGATCACGTCCATGCTGTGCAGCTCTTCATCCACCATGATCGACTTCACCTCGGCCGGGGCCAGGGCGTTGATCACGAACTGCGCCGGGTCCGGCGAGAAATGAATGATGTCCACGCGCTCGCCGGCGAGTTCGTTGGAGACGCTCTGCACGCGCATGCCGCGCATGCCGACACACGCCCCGATCGGATCGATGCGCGGGTCCTTGGAACTCACGGCGATCTTGGCGCGCAGGCCGGGATCGCGCGCGGCGCCGTGTATAAGGATGAGGTTGTCGCCGGCCTCCGGCACCTCGAGCTTGAACAGCTCGATCAGCAGTTGCGGCGCGTTGCGCGACAGGAACAGCTGCGGTCCGCGCGGCGTGGAATACACGTCTTCGAGATAGGCGCGGATGCGGTCGCCGGGGCGCAGGCCCTCGTGCGGGATCATGGCGGTCTTCGGCAGCAGCGCCTCGGCGCTGCCGAGGTCGACAATCACCTCACCGCGCTCCATGCGCTTGACCACGCCGGTGATCAGCGTGCCCTTGCGTTCCTTGTACTGGTTGACGGTCTGCTCGCGCTCGGCCTCGCGCACCTTCTGCACGATCACCTGCTTGGCGGCCTGCGCGGCAATGCGTCCGAACTCGACCGCGGCGATCGGTTCTTCCACGAACTCGCCGATCTGGATTTCGGGATGCTTCTGGCGCGCGTAGCTCAGCAGGATCTGGCGTGACGTAAACTCGAATGACTCGGACTCGTCGTCCAGCACTTCCCAGCGGCGGAAGGTATCGTATTCGCCGGTGTCGCGGTGGATGGCGACGCGCACATCGATGTCTTCCTTGTGGCGCTTGCGCGTGGCGGTGGCGAGCGCCGCTTCGAGCGCCGCGAAAATGACTTCACGCTCCACGCCTTTCTCGCGCGACACCGCATCCACAACCATCAGAATCTCGTTACCCATGTACCCTCCAGCACCCACTCACAACTGCGGCACCAGCCGCGCCCGTTCTATTCTTGCGATCGGCAGGCTGAACCGCTCCTGGTCCACCTGTACCACGATCGCATCGCCTTCCACGCCCTCGAGCGTGCCTTTGAAATTCCTGCGCCCCGACACCGCATCGCGCATGCGCACCTTGACCTCTCGTCCGGAAAACCGTTCAAAATCCGCACGTTTTACCAGCGGCCGGTCGAGGCCCGGCGACGACACCTCGAGCGTGTAGCCCTCGGGAATCGGGTCCTCCACGTCCAGCACCGCGCTCACCTGGCGGCTGACCTTCGCGCAATCATCGACCGTGATGCCGGCCGGGCGGTCTATATAGATGCGCAACACATTGCGCCCGCCGTCCGCTGCATACTCCACGTCCACCAGCTCAAAGCCCAGGGCCTGAATGCCAGGCTCGAACATCTTGTGCAGACCGGCCACCGTAACGCGCATCATTCCAGCCCCAGAAACGCAAAAGTGGGCACGCGGCCCACTTCCCAAACACCCTCTTTCACCTTCTAACTGCTGGTCTTTTAACACAAAACCGCTGTCCCGGCAACCAAACTGCCCCGCCCGCAGGCGGAGCGGTATGAAATATTGGTAGCGGGGGTAGGATTTGAACCTACGACCTTCGGGTTATGAGCCCGACGAGCTGCCAGACTGCTCCACCCCGCAACAGAGCGGCGCAGTGTACAGAGTGCTCACCCGGATTTCAAGGCCGAATCAGGAAGTTAGCAGGGAAAACCACGGAGATGCTTCAGCCGAGGGCGCGAATCGCGCGCGTACAAAAGTCCATCAGCGTACCGATCCAGGGGGTAACAAGAAGCAGCGCCAGGGCGTTCACACTCAGCAGTGCGCGCATGTCGGCGCCGGCCTGAAACGGCGCGCTGTCCGCCGGCTTGTCGAAATACATGAGCTTCACGACCCGCAGGTAATAGAAGGCCCCGATCACCGAGAACAGTACTGCCACCGCCGCCAGCCACAGGAAACCGGCGTCGATAACCGCCTGGAGGACCAGCAGCTTGGCGTAGAAGCCGGCGGTCGGCGGCACGCCGGCCATGGAAAACATGAGCAGCAGCATGAGAAAGGCAAACCACGGACTGCGCTGGTTGAGGCCCTTGAAGTCATCGAGGCTGTCGGCCTCGAAACCCTGGCGCGACAGCAGCATGACCATGCCGAAGGCGCCGAGGCTCATGGCCACGTAGATCAGCATGTAGAACAGCGCCGACGCGTAGCCATTCGGGCCGGCGGCGAGCATGCCGAGCAGAAAGAAACCCATGTGTGCAATGGTCGAATACGCGAGCATGCGCTTGATGTTGGTCTGGGCGATGGCAATGATGTTGCCGGTGGCCAGCGACAGGATCGCCATGATCACCAGCATCTGCTGCCAGTGCGGGGCCAGCCCTTCGAGTCCGCCGACCAGCAGGCGCATGAGCATGGCGAATGCCGCGAGCTTGGGCGCGGTTCCCAGGAACACGGTGACAGCCGTCGGCGCACCGTGATACACATCCGGCGCCCACATGTGAAACGGCGCCACGCCGAGCTTGAACGCCAGACCGACAATCACGAACACCAGACCGAAGATCAGGATCATGTTGTCCGGCGCCATGCCGGCGATCGCCTTGCGCACCACGCTGATCTCGAGGCTGCCGGTGGCGCCATACAGCATGGACATGCCGTACAGCAGCATGCCGGAGGCGAGCGCACCGAGCACGAAGTACTTCATCGCCGCTTCCGTGGCCGGTGCCGAGTCGCGCCGGAACGCCACCATGGCGTACAGGCTCAGGCTGAGCAGTTCGAGGCCGAGATAAAGCGTCAGAAAGTGTCCCGCCGACGCCATGACCATCATGCCGGTGACCGCGAACAGCGCCAGCACGAAATATTCGCCCTTGTACATGCCGCGGCCGTGCAAATAATCGCGCGAGTAGATCAGCACGAAAAACACGACCAGGTAGATAGCGAGTTTCAGGGTGTCGGCCAGCACATCGCCGACGAACATGCCGTTGAAGGCGACGCCGCCCGCACCGTAACCCTTGAGGGTGAGGATGGCGGCACCGGCCAGCGTGATCAGCGCCAACCCGCAACTGATGAAGCGACGCTGCACCGGCAGAAACGCATCGGCCAGGAGAATCACGCAGGCCATGGAGAACACGAAGATCTCCGGCAACGCGGGCGTGAGACTGTTCAGAAACGGGTTCATGTCCATGCTCTTCCTGTCAGCGAACAATTGCGGTCAGCGCGTCGATCTTGGTCGCGCCCACCTGGCGGAGCAGCTCGTCGACCGAAACATGCATCACGTCCAGCAGCGGTGCCGGCCAGACGCCCATGGCGAGCACGGCGATCGCCAGCAGCGTGAGGAACAGCACTTCGCGCCGGTTGACGTCATCGAGTTTCTCCACCGCGGCGTTCTGCACGCCGCCGAAAATCACGCGCTTGTACATCCACAGCGAATAGGCGGCGCCGAAGATGAGCGTGGTGGCGGCCAGGAACGCGATCCAGAAATTCGCCTGGAAGGCGCCGAGTATCACCAGGAACTCGCCGACAAATCCGGACGTGCCGGGCAGGCCGGCGTTCGCCATCGAGAA
>CAYHES010000178.1:0-5340 GCA_964355495.1 uncultured Acidiferrobacterales bacterium | reverse complement strand
GGCGGCACTCGTGTGGCAGGCGCTTGGCGTATTCCGCATAAGCCGCCTGCACCCATTCGGGCATGCGCTCGCCGATGGCGATAATGTGGATCTGCATGGATTCGTTACAACTCAACGCAAAGACGCCAAGACGCAGAGAAAGCAGGAGAGATGGCTACCTGTGTTTTCTCCAGAAATCTTTGCGCCTTTGCGTCTCTGCGTTGGGCTTTAAAAAACTATTTCGCCGCTACTTCGACACGTTCGCCGTCGCCCCAGAGCTTTTCGAGGTTGTACAGATCGCGTACCGGCGGCCGCATCAGATGCGCCACGACATCGCCGAAGTCGACCAGCACCCAGTCGCCGACCGCCTCACCTTCGCGGCCAATCGGCATGAGGCCCAGCTCCTTCATGCGCACGCAGATCTTGTCGGCCAGGGTCTGCACGTGGCGGCTCGAGGTGCCACTCGCGACAATCATGTAGTCGGTGAAATCCGTAACCTTGCGGACGTCCAGAACCTTGATGTCCTGGCCCTTGGCATCCACCAGCGCCTGATAAATTTCCTTTTGCATCTGTTTTGCCTGCATCAATTTCCCCGGCCTAATGGCCGTAAATCTGGTTGGTCCGGATATAGTCCAGCACCGCCTCCGGCAGCAACCCCTGCACCGACTCTCCCCGGGCAAGCGCCGCGCGAATGCGGGTGGCGGATATATCTTGGGGGCTCACGGAAAGAAATGCCAGCCGCCCGGCCGGAATCTCCTGCAGCACGTTTAAATTCGCGCACACGCGCGCTTGCGCCCAATCTGGAAGTACGCCGCTCGTCGCGCCCGGCCGATTCAGCACCACGAGATGCGCCAGATCCGGAATTTCTTGCCAGCGGTGCCAAGTCTCGAAACTGCGGAACTGATCGGCGCCAATCAGCAGGCACAGCGGCGTATTGCCAATCTCGGCGCGCAGTGATTCGAGAGTCAGCACGGTGTAGGACAAACCGCCACGCTGAAGTTCCCGGTCGTCCACCCGCATGCCGGGGAGACCGCGGATGGCGAGTTCGATCATGGCGAGCCGCTGCGCGGCGCTGGCCCGCGGTGGCGGGCGATGCGGCGGCTGGGCAGCCGGAATAAAACGCAGTTCGGCCAGCGCCAGTTTCTGCATGGCCTCCTGCGCCGGGCGCAGGTGGCCGTAGTGAATGGGATCGAAGGTGCCGCCAAAAACGCCTACGGCGAGTCGGGAGTCGCGAGTCGGGAGTCGAGAACCAGCAGCCATTTTGTCAGAATCAGAGTCGGCCAGATTTTGACTCCCGACTCCCGACTCGCGACTCCCGACTATTTCCTGACATGCCCGTCGCCGAGCACGATGAATTTCACCGAGGTCAGGCCTTCCAGTCCGACCGGCCCGCGCGCGTGCAGCTTGTCGGTGGAAATGCCGATCTCCGCGCCCAGGCCGTACTCGAAGCCGTCGGCGAAGCGCGTCGAGGCGTTCACCATCACCGAGCTCGAATCCACCTCGCGCAGGAAGCGCCGGGCGCGCGTCAGATCCTCGGTCACGATGCTGTCGGTGTGCTGCGAGCCGTACTGGCCGATGTGCTCGATCGCCGCGTCCACGCCTTCGATCACGCGGATCGAAAGTATCGGCGCGAGATACTCCGTGTGCCAGTCCTCTTCGGTCGCGGCCTTGATGCCGGACAGGATCTTCCGCGTGGCCGCGCAGCCGCGCAGTTCGACACCCTTCTCCTGATACATCTTGCCGAGCACCGGCAGCACGCGGTCGGCCACGGCGCGCGCCACCAGCAGCGTCTCCATGGCGTTGCACACGCCATAGCGGTGGGTCTTGGCGTTGAACGCGATCTTCACCGCCTTGTCCAGATCGGCCTTGTCGTCGATGTACACGTGACAGACCCCGTGCAGGTGCTTGATCACCGGAATGGTCGCCTCGGCGCTGATGCGCTCGATGAGCGACTTGCCGCCGCGTGGCACGATCACGTCCACGTACGGTTTCAGGGTGATGAGTTCGCCGACCGCGGCGCGGTCGGTGGTGGCGACCACCTGCACGGCATCCTCCGGCAGCCCGGCCGCCTTGAGCCCGGCCTGGATGCAGGCCGCGATCGCCTGATTCGAATGGATCGCCTCGCTGCCGCCGCGCAGGATGCTGGCGTTGCCGGACTTGAGACACAGGCCGGCGGCATCGGCGGTGACGTTCGGACGCGACTCGTAAATAATGCCGATCACACCGAGCGGCACGCGCATGCGTCCGACCTGGATGCCGGACGGCCGATACTTGAGTTCGGTGATTTCGCCCACTGGATCGGGCAGCGCCGCGATCTGGCGCAGCCCTTCGGCCATGCCGGCGATGCGTTCGGCGTTGAGCGTGAGCCGGTCGAGCGATGCGGCATCCAGGCCATCACGCCGTGCGGCGTCCAGATCCTTTTTATTTTCCTCGATCAACCGGTCGCGCGCCTGTTCCACACCCGCGGCCATCGCCAGCAGCGCGGCGTCCTTGGCGGCGGTCTCGGCGCGACTCATGAGCGCGGCGGCGCGGCGCGCGCGCGCGCCGACATTCTGCATGTACTGCCGGATGTCGAGCCCGGTGTTCTGTGGTGATGCCGTTTTCATGCACTGCTCTCCAAAACATCGCGGTTCATCACGAACGGTTTGAAGCCCGCGACCGCCAGCAGCAGGCGCTCAAGTTCAAGCCACAGGTCGCCGGCCTCGCGCCCTTTAAGAATTCTGTCGAGCCGCGCGCTGCGGCGCATAAAATCGAGCCACACGGGCGCTGGGTGGCGGCGCAGCGCCTTGCCCACGAGTGCGCGCCGTTGTGCCCAAGCGCGCGCCAGCACCGAACTCTCCGGCTTGCCACGCGCCAGTTCCTGGCCCATCTGCGCCAGCGTGCGCAACTCGCGCGCCAGCGCCCAGAGCATCAGTATCGGCTCAGTACCTTCGGCGCGCAAGCTGGCGAGGATGCGGCGGGCGGCCACCACCTCGCCGGCCAGCGCGGCATCAACAAGTTGGTAGACGCTGAAGCGCGCGCTGTCGGCCAGACTCTCCTCGACATCGGCGAGCGCCACGCGCCCGTTAAGGCACAGCATGGCGAGCTTATCCACCTCCTGGGCGGCGGCCAGCATGTTGCCATCCAGATGCCAGGCGAGCAGATCGACGACCCCCGCTTCGGGTTGCAAACCGCGCGCCGCAAAACGTTGCGTAAGCCAGGCCGGGAGTTTCTGGACATCGAGCGGCCAGATCACCACGTGCGTGCCGGCCGTTTCCATGGCCTGCACCCAGCTGCTCGCGCGTTGCGTCTTGTCGAGCTTGCCGGTGATCACCAGCAGCACGATGTCGGCCGACGCATTCCCGGCCAGCTCGCTCAGCAACGCGGCGCCGGCCTCGCCCGGCCGGCCGGTTGGCAGGCGCAACTCGATGAGACGACGCTCGGCGAACAGGGACAGCGACTGGGTAGCGGTGCGCAGGCCATCCCAGTCGAAACCGGGCTCGACCATGAACACACTGCGCTCACTGCAACCATCCGTCTCGGCACGGCGGCGGATCGCGTCGCCGCATTCCTCGACCTGCAACGGCTCGTCGCCGCTCACCAGATAGAGCGGCGCCAGCCCGCGCTCCAGTTGGCGCGCCAGTTGATCGACATTAATCTGCATGGCTGCCAACGGCGTTCGCGGAACTGAATCTGGCCAGTCGGCGCAGGATCTGCTGCGCCACGTCGCGGCGCATCTCGTTTTGCAGGAATTCGCTTTGCTTTTCCGAAGCGAGCACGTTCAGGCGATCGAAGCCGTACTCGCGCTGCAACTTCACGGATTGTTTCGGCAGGAGTGGCTTATTGTCGGCGCCGGTGAGCGAGTAATCGACACGGTAGTTCAGCAGGTAGGCGCTGATGCGGCCGCTGCTGTCGATCGCCAACACCTGGCTCGTACTGGATTCACCGTGCAGCTGCAGTACCGGCACACTGGCCGACACATCGTCCGTGAGCCGCACATCCCCCAGCGCCAGCAGGGCATTGCGCACCTCCACCAGCAGCGGCGGGTAACCCGCCCCACCCATGGTCACGCGCAGGGTCGACAACTCCGGTGGCAACGCGACGGAGGACGTGCCGCGCAGATGGAATCCACAACCTGATAAAATCAGGTACAAGATACAAGGTACAAGATACAAGGTAACAACAGCCGCCCGGCAACGGGTTGGCTTGTATCTTGTACCTTGTATCTTGTATCTCATAAAACGATATTCACGAGCTTGCCCGGCACAATGATGACTTTCTTGACCGACTTTCCGGCGGTGTGTTTCTGCACGCCTTCGTCGGCATGCGCCAGATCACGAATCTGCGCGTCACTGGCCGTAGCCGGCACCGCGATCCGCCCGCGCAGTTTGCCGTTCACCTGCACGCCCATTTCGATGACGTCTTTCACCAGGGCGGCGGCATCCGGCTTCGGCCAGGGCGCGTCGATCACCGTCTTTGTCTCGCCCACGCCAACCCTGTGCCACAGGGCATGGGCGATGTGCGGGACAACCGGTGAAAGCAGGCGCGTCAGAATATCCACGGCCTCAAACATGACTGCCGCATAACCGCGTTGACTCACGTCCCCGGCGTCGAACGCGGGTATCTGGTGGAGTGTGTTCACCATTTTCATGCAGGCGGCAACCACCGTATTGAACTGGTACTTGGCGAAATCGCGGTTGGCCTGCTCCAACAAGGCGTGAATTTCACCGCGGGTCTTGCGCTGCTCCGGGGTCAGCGTACCCCAGTCGAACTTATCAAGAAACACTTTCCGTTTCTTGCCCTGATCAAAATCCGGATGGCGATATTCCGGCTTGTTGCCGAGTTCCCAGACGCGCTTGAGGAAGCGGTGCGCGCCGGCCACTGCCTCGTCCGACCATTCGAGCGTCATCTCCGGCGGCGCGGCGAACATGGTGAACAGGCGCGCCGTGTCGGCGCCGTATTGTTCGATCAGCGCCTGCGGATCGATACCGTTGTTTTTCGACTTCGACATGGTGCCGATGCCGCCCGACTCCACCGGCCGGCCGTCGCGCTTCAGAACCGCGCCGGTGCGCTGGCCCTTGTCATCGACCTTGAGTTCGACTTCGGCCGGATTGAAGTACATAACGCGGCCGCTCTGCGGAAGAACTGCTCCTGCGTTTTCCGCACTTCCGCCATCCATGGCGGGCGCCGGCTTGCGGAAAAAAATCTCGTTCAACACCATGCCCTGCGTGAGCAGGCGCTTGAACGGCTCGTCGTAGGCCACGAGCTGCGTATCGCGCATCACCTTCGACCAGAAGCGCGAATACAGCAGGTGCAGGATGGCGTGCTCGATGCCGCCGATGTACTGGTCCACCGGCATCCAGTAGCGGGTCTCGCTGTCCA
>CAYHES010000177.1:0-5396 GCA_964355495.1 uncultured Acidiferrobacterales bacterium | reverse complement strand
TTAGGGGAAATATTTATTCTGTAGATAGGGCAGCAGCCAGCCGCGCAACCGCTCGCGGGTATCGGGATCGAGATGACGGAAAGAACGCACCGCGCCGCGGCAGGCGGTTGCGCGACAGCGACAGGCAAACCCCGGAAAATCTTCCTCATCGATGGCCGTGCTGTAATCCCAGGTGATCTCCTCCTCCGCACCGATATCGCGCCGCGCGACGAGCACGAGGCCGTCGCGAAAACCAGCATTGGGTTCGCAGGAGTGGTTCACATAGTCATCGGCCTCGCCGGATGCCCCCAGGTAAAGATCCGCGCCGACCTGCAGGTGATAATCGTCCTCGCGGACTTCGGCGCGCTTCAGCAGTGGACCCGTGAAGGTAACAATGGGTTCTCCAGCATGGATCGGTTCACGCGCGAACACGCCCCGCCCGTGCTGCAAACTGGATCCGATATAAACCTTCATGGCGTGTCTCTATACAAAATTTCCGTCGGAGTGTAAAACGGAATGCCAGCAAAGCCCATTCCTTTCCTGGTTTCCTGATCCGTGCACAGATTCCCATTTCTGACTTCGCTGGCCACGCTGCTGTTCCTGTGCGGCACTTCCGCCATGGCCGCCGAACCAGTTGCCAAGCCGGACGGGGCACGCCTGTATGCGCAGCGCTGTTCCGCCTGCCATGGCGCCGACGGCCGCGGCGACGTCGGCGTGCCGCTGGCCCTGCCCGCCTTTCTTTCCAGTGTCGACGACGCTTACCTGCGCAAGACGGTGCGCCTCGGGCGTCCCGGGCGCGTCATGCCGGCCTTCACCCAGCTTACGGATGCCGACGTGGAGGCCATCGTTGCCCACATCCGCCGCTGGCCGGGACAGAAACCGCCCAAGACAGTCCCTCACGACCGGATCGCCGGCGATACCGCGCGCGGCCAGACGCTCTACGCACGCCACTGCGCCGCCTGCCATGGCGCCCACGGCGAAGGCGGGCACGGCACCGGGGTCACCCTGTCGCGGCCGCGCAGCGCGCCGATCCTGGCCCCGGCCCTCAATAACCCCGGGTTCCTGGCGGCCGCCTCCGACAGCCTGATCAAAACGACACTCCTGTACGGCCGCGAAGGCACGCCGATGCGCTCATTCCTGAAGCAGGGACTCAAGGAACGCGACATCAACGACATCGTGGCCTACGTGCGCGCCTTCGAGCAGCTGCCGCCACCGCCCGGCGCGCGCGTGCTGGAAAGCGAATCGCCGGTGCTGGTGCGCGAGTCGCCCTACTCGGTCGAGGAAACCGTGGAGAAGGTCAAGACCGCCGTCGGCGCGGCCAACATGCGCCTGATCCGCGTACAGACGCTCGATCAGGGCTTTGTTGCGGAGGGCAAGGAGAACCACGATCAGACCATCGTGTATTCATGTGATTTTGGTTTTCTGAACGAGGCCCTGAAGGTGGACCCGCGCGTCGGCCTGTTCCTGCCGTGCCGGGTGACCGTGATCCGGCATGCCGGCAAAGTGCAGGTCATGACCATCAACCCAAAACGCCTGAGCCGCATCTTCAATAACGCCGAGCTCAATGACCTGTGCGAGCAGATGTACCAGGTGTACCTGAACGTCCTCGAGGAGAGCATCCTGTGAACCGCTTCCGTCTGCTGGCCCTGTGCCTGCTGCTTGGCTTGAGCCACGCAGCGGCGGCGGAGGAATTGCTGTTGGCGCGCATCGCCCGGCCGTTTCCGGAGGCCATGAACAACTTGCAGGAAACGATTCGCGCGAAGGGCTATGTGGTGTCACGCGTGCAGCGCGTGGACGTGGGACTGACGGCCAGCGGCTTTCAGACCGCGGAGTACCGCATCGTGTTCTTCGGTAAGCAGGCGGAGATCCGCGAGCTGTCCGCGGCCTATCCGGAACTCATCCCCTATCTGCCGCTCACGATCGTTGTGTTTGCGGAAGGCGATGACACACTGGTACTTACCACCGACCCACTCAAGCTTGGCGAGTTCTTCAACAAACCTGAATTACTCAAACGCTTCGGTGTCTGGGAGAAAGATGTGCGCGCAATTTTCGACGACGTGTCACGCATTCCCTAGTGTAGGGTTGCATTCTGTTTGGTACTTATAACTTCCCGGTAACTTCCCGGAGCCCCCTGTAGGTCGGGCTTTAGCCCGACATGTCGGCCTGAAGGCCGACCTGCATGACGAACAAGCAATGTTCCTTCAAGAGTGCAACACTACACTAGATACCCACGCCGGAGCGCTTGGCGTGGGCGCAGGTCAGGGACCGGTACCGGAACGCAACCGCAAACCTGGTTCGCTGGATAAACTTGGCTCACTGGGTTCGCTCGCTGTGCGCCGGGATGCCTGCATTCGCCCGGCTGCCTCGGTGAGCAGGTGCAGACCCTCGGCGGCGAGATAGGTAACGACGATCACCAGAATGGCGCTCAACACTCCGCCCACCATGAACTCGATACCGCCCATGAAGGTCGTGTCCCCGAACAGCGGCAGGAATTTCGGTGGCGGATTGAGAATGGTGCCGACGCCCTTGCCGGTGAACCAGACGTATATCCCCCCGCCCACGGCGACCAGGCCGATGAATACTGCAATCGCTTCGCCCGCCGCACGGATCAGGATCGCGGCCAGGGGGAACATGTTGTATTCCCCGCCCGGCAGGGCGTCGATATTGCGGGCGCGGATGAACAGGCCATGCACCACGGCATAGATTGCCAGTACAAAAAACATCTGGAACACAATGCCGCCAAGAATGCCGCTCGCCGGCAGATCGAAAATCACCTTGCCAGCCTTGAAGAAAGTCACCAGGCTGAACGGCACGAGGAGCGCGGCCAGCACGCGCAGCGTGATGGCCAGCAGGCGGTTGAGATGGCGCGGCGCGGCCAGCCAGTTGAGTACGGTTCGCATAATAAAATAGTTTTCCATCAAGCGGGCCCTCGCGCCTTGTCCAGCATCATCCAGCGACCGATTTTACTTCCGGAATCGGCGCAAGAGCGATGCCGGGATGTGCGGCCTGTACTGTTTTCCCGACGGACGGCCGTACCCTGCCGACCCGGACGCGAAAAAATGACACAAAACACCTGCCTTAACTTCCATCCACGGATCGGGGAGAATGCCGGCATGCGCCAATATCTCGATCTCATGCAACACGTCCTGGACCACGGCACCCACAAGGGCGACCGCACCGGCACCGGCACCCGCAGCGTCTTCGGCTACCAGATGCGCTTCGATCTGGGACAGGGCTTCCCGCTGCTCACGACCAAGAAGGTGCACCTGCAGTCCATCATTCATGAACTCCTGTGGTTCCTGCGTGGCGACACCAACATCCGCTACCTGCGCGAGCATGGCGTGACCATCTGGGATGAGTGGGCGGATGAGAACGGTGAACTCGGTCCGGTGTACGGCTCGCAGTGGCGCAGTTGGCCGGCCGCCGATGGCCGGCACATCGACCAGATCAGCGAGCTGGTGCGCGAGATCCGCGCGAACCCGAATTCCCGGCGCCTGATCGTGAGCGCCTGGAACGTGGGCGAAATCGATCGCATGGCATTACCGCCGTGCCATGCCTTCTTCCAGTTTTACGTGGCGGATGGGCGGCTCTCCTGTCAGCTTTACCAGCGCAGCGCCGACATTTTTCTCGGCGTGCCGTTCAACATCGCCTCCTATGCCCTGCTCACCCTGATGATGGCGCAGGTGACCGGCCTCAAACCGGGGGAATTCATCCATACCCTGGGCGATGCGCACCTTTACAGCAATCACTACGAACAGGCACGCACGCAACTGGCGCGCGCGCCGCGGCCATTGCCCGGCATGCACCTCAATCCCGCGGTGCGCTCGATCTTTGATTTTCAGTTCGAAGATTTTGAATTGCTGCGTTACGACCCGCACCCGGCCATCAAGGCGCCGGTCGCGGTATGACAGTGAAGAAAGCCTCATTCACTGATGGCGGAAATACCGGAAACGCAGGAGCAGTTTCCGGTGCGACCGTCGCGCGACCGCGCATCGCCCTCATCTGGGCCATGGCGCGCAACCGCGTCATCGGCCGCCACAACGCGCTACCCTGGCGTCTGCCCGTGGACATGCGGCATTTCCGCGAGCTGACGACCGGTCACCCCGTGCTCATGGGACGCAAGACGTTCGAGTCGCTTGGCCGGCCGCTGCCGAACCGCACCAACATCATTATTACCTCCGATCGTCACTACGCACCGCCGGGCTGCCTCGTGGCGCATTCGCTGGACGAGGCCCTGGCGCTGGCTGTCCCGCATGCACCGCCAAACGATCCGGAAATTTTCGTTATCGGCGGCGAACGGCTGTATACGCAGATGTTGTCCCGCGCCGATCGTCTCTACATGACCCTGGTAGAGACCGATGCCGAGGGCGATGCCTGGTTTCCGGAATTTGATCTGGGCTCATGGCGCGAAATACGGCGCGACCTGCATCCGGCCGATGACAAGAATTCTTACCCCTGCACATTCCTGACGCTGGAAAGAAAATCGCCCCGGTAGTGAATGAAGTCTCATTCACTACCGGGGCGCTTATTTAGCACAGGGAAGACTGTCTTGTGATATCAGGCGGCAATCTGTGCCGCGAGACTGCGTGCCTGTTGTTTCTGGTTATCGTTGCCTTCGGTCATGACCTCATCGAGGATGCTGCGCGCGCCCTCGGCGTCACCCATGTCGATATAGGCCTTGGCGAGATCGAGCTTGGTGGCCGTCTCATCCCAGCCGGGCAGCCCGCCCTCAGCCGCCGCGCCCGCCGGTGCGCTGTCCAGTTCGGCTACGGAATCACCCATCCCGCCGAGCGAAAACTCGACGTCCCCGCCGGCTGCCGGACTGCCGCCGGAAGTCGAGAAATCCAATCCACTCGTGAGCTCCTGCGTGCCCGACGTGTTGAAATCAATCAGGTTGGATGAGGTATCGGCCGTCTCCGGCGCACCGATGTTGAAGTCCATATCGAAGCTGGATGTGCTCTCAGCGGTGCGAGACGCTGAAGGCGCCGTGCCCGCACCCATGTCGAAGGACATGTCAAAGGACGGCTCCGCCGGCGCTTCGCTGGTTTTGGCTGGCGACGCATCAAAATCCATATTGAAATCAAGTCCGGATGACGGCGCCGGTGCCGGGCTCGTCTCCAGTCCTTGTGTCGAAAGCATGGTTTCGAGTGTGTGCTCGCTGCCTGCGTACGGTGCCGCCGGCGGCTCGTTCACCAGCCTCGTTGTCGGTCCGGCGGAGCCGCGTGCCGCGGGTTTTCCGCCCCGGAACATGGGATTGTTCGGGCTGAGTTTCTGGCCCATTTCTTCCGCCTTGTCCCAGACCTTGCCGCCCTTGCCTTCGAGCGCGGCGTACAGCTCTTCGGCCAGCGTTTCGAAACCGGCCACATCGTTGCGCTGGAAATAGATCTCAAGCAGCTTGCCCTTGAGTTCCTGGCGGG
>CAYHES010000176.1:0-5483 GCA_964355495.1 uncultured Acidiferrobacterales bacterium | reverse complement strand
CCAGCGCCGCCTGCCATTCCATCAGCAGCCCGGCGATGGTTTCGATCGGCCGGCCGTCGGCGTTGTGAAACGGAAACAGCACGTTCACCCGGGCAAAGCGCGTGAGCAGCTCGCTCACGTAATCCACGAGCGCCGGCTGGGCAAGGCCCTGTTCGCCGAAGCCCTGCTGGACATGGCGGCGAAAGAACGGATAAAGACCTGGAACCTGCATAAGCACCTCCTGCAAATTTCGGAGAGTTGCTCCCTCTATAAACATATAGCCCAGAACGGCCGGCGATTTCACCCCGCGCGCTGCCCGGTGTGTGTCCTGTACAGGTTATCGACCTGAACCTGCCGGTCTGAAGGGGAATTTTGACATCGTGGCGTGCGCGGGTATGATTTCCACCAGCAATTCCAGGGAATACCCCTTTATCATCATTGGAGGAAGTACCATGCGTCGAATTACCGTGGTTGCGCTTGCGGCGGTGCTCGCACTGGGTCTCGCCGGTTGCGGCGGCAAGGAAAAGGAAGAACTGCGCCAGAAGGTCACGAACCTCGAACAGCAGCTGGCCAAGGCCACCAGCCAGGTGGCCGAGAAAGAAGCCGCCATGGCCAGCATGGAGACCTCGCTCAAGCAGGCGCAGGACGAGGTGGCCAAGGTCAAGGTCGAGCGCGACAAGCTGAAGGCGGAAGTCGCCCAGCTCAGGAAGAAGACCGGGACCGCAACCAAGAAGAAGTAAGACTGCAAGGTTTGTCGCAAAACGCCCCGCGTGCGGGGCGTTTTGCTTTATCTCCAGGGATGGAGTGTATGCCGCGTGAGCGCAGGACGCGCGGAGCGGCTTCAACGGGGTAAATCATGATCGTAATCGGAACGCCGCTTTCGAAGAGCGCCACGCGCATCCTGCTGCTCGGCAGCGGCGAGCTCGGCAAGGAAGTGGCCATTGCCGCCCAGCGTCTCGGCATTGAAGTGGTGGCCGTGGATCGCTACGCCAACGCGCCCGCCCACGCAGTGGCGCACCGCGCGCACGTCATCGACATGACCGACCCGAAGGCGCTGCGCGCGCTCATCGAACAAGAGCAGCCGGACATCATCGTGCCGGAGATCGAGGCGATTGCCACCGAGGTGCTGGTCGAGATCGAATCCCGGGGTCGCGCCATGGTCGCGCCGTCGGCGCGCGCCGTACAGCTCACCATGAACCGCGAGGGCATCCGCCGGCTCGCGGCCGAGGAGCTGAAGCTGCCGACGTCAGCCTATGCGTTTGCGTCGAGCTATGCCGAACTGGAAGCGGCGGCGAACGGCGGCATCGGCTTCCCGTGCTTCATCAAGCCGGCGATGTCCTCGTCCGGCAAGGGCCAGTCGCGCGTCGAGCGGCTGGAGGATCTCGAGGCGGCCTGGAATTACGCCGCCAGTGCCGGACGCGTGCAAGGCGCGCGCGTCATTATCGAGGGCATGATCGAGTTCGATTATGAGATCACGCTGCTCACGGTGCGTGCGCTCGGCGAAGACGGAATGATCGAAACCCAGTTCTGCGACCCCATCGGCCACCTGCAGGTGAAAGGCGATTACGTCGAGAGCTGGCAGCCGCAGCCGATGAGCGACAAGGTGCAGGCGCGCGCCAAGGAGATTGCCGAGACGGTCACCAGCGCGCTCGGCGGGCGCGGCCTGTTCGGTGTCGAGCTGTTCGTCAAAGGTGAAGCGGTGTGGTTCTCGGAAGCCAGCCCGCGTCCGCACGACACCGGCATGGTGACCATGGCCACCCAGGCGCAGAACGAATTCGAGCTGCACGTGCGCGCCATCCTCGGGCTGCCGGTCGGCACGCGCCTGCGTCGCCCGGGCGCGAGCGCCGTGATCTATGGCGGCGTCGAGGCCGAGGGCATCCGTTTCGAAAACGTGGATGCCGCGCTGCGCGTGCCGGAGTCGCAACTGCGCCTGTTCGGCAAACCGGTGGCCTACGAACGCCGGCGCATGGGCGTGGCGCTCGCGACCGCCAACGACATCGAGACCGCGCGCAAGCGCGCCAAGGAATGTGCCGCCAAGGTGCGGCCGGTGCGCTGACGACTAACGCAGCCGGCGGTAGGGATACGGGTAGCCCCACGGATACCATGGGTCATACCAGTACGGTGAGCGGTAGTAATGGTGCGTGGCCTTGGACGGTATCGGCCAGAGGTAGATGTGTTCGATGCGCACCACCGGGTAGGTGTACGGGTGTTCGCCGATGGTGCGCGTGCTGTTGCCATCGAGCGCGCCGGCGAGCGTCACCAGCCGCTTCGGGGCGAAGATGGCCGGATCCAGGAAGCCCTGCACGCGCGCCAGAAAACGTCCGGCGCTCTTGTCGGTGTCGCGCGGCTGGCCGCCCGCGTCGAGCGGCCGCTCCACGATCTCGATCCAGGTCTCGTCGCGCCGGTTCTCCACCGCGGTAATGGCCCCGCCCCAGCGCACCCGCGTACCGCGGTGCTGCTCCGGATTCCGCAGTGCCTGCGCGAGCGGGATATTCTCGGCCGGCGCCTCGCGGATCGGGCGCGGGATGTCGCTCGCGCAGCCGGTAAGCACCAGGGTCAGGAACAGGGCATTCATCTTCATATGACTACCCTACACCCTGGCGCGTGCCCGGGGTAGCCTCGAAACCGGACTCCCTATCTGTTTATCTGTGTGGATCCGTGTTCATCTGCGGCCAAGCCCTTTTTCACGCCAGGCGGATACTTGCACCTGTCTGTTCACTGACCAGGCGCGACAGTTCACCGAGCAGTTCCGCGCCGTTTTGATCGTTGCGCCACTGCTGCGTGCCGGCGTCATAGCTGTAGTGGAAGCCGCCGGACTTGGCCGCGACCCAGATCTGCTTGGTCGCGCCCTGTTTGTTGATGATGATTTTGCTGCGGTTCGTAAATTCAAGTTCGAGTATCTCACCCGCGTTCTCGAAATCGATGTCCGCGCCACAGGTCTCGACGGCCTGTTCGATGCGGCTCAGCGCGACGGCCGCGAGCTTGTGAAATTCTGCTTCGTTCATGCGGGTTTCCCGTGCCTGCGAAAGCGGGTATTCTAGCTCAAAGGAAGGACGAACGAAGCAGGGCTTCATTCGCCGAGCCCTGTCGCCCGACCAACAAAACTCATGCCGCGTCTGCACTATTTCAAGTTGCCCGTGATCGTCGCCATCCTGGCGGCACTGCTGCTCGCCGGCTGCGGCAAGAAAGGGCCGCTCTATCTCCCCGACAGCCCGCCCGCGCCGGGCCACCAACAACCCAAGAACTGAGTGATGAATACGTTTACCTATCGCGGCGACCGCCTGTACGCCGAAGGCGTTGGCTTAAGCGAGATCGCCGAGAAGCTGGGCACGCCCTGCTATGTGTACTCGCGCGCGCAGGTCGAGGCACAGTGGCGCGCCTTCGACCAGGCGTTCGGCGCGCGCGATCACCTGGTGTGCTACGCGGTCAAGGCCAATTCCAACCTCGCACTGCTCAACGTGCTCGCACGCCTTGGTTCCGGCTTCGACATCGTGTCGGTCGGCGAACTGGAGCGCGTGCTGGCCGCCGACGGCGATCCCGGCAAGGTGGTGTTTTCCGGCGTCGGCAAGGGCGTGCACGAAATCGAGCGCGCGCTCGAGGCCGGCATCGCCTGCTTCAATGTCGAATCGGAAGCCGAGCTGGTCGTGCTCAACGAGGTCGCAGCCCGGCTCGGCCAGCATGCACCGGTGAGCCTGCGCATCAATCCGGACGTGGACGCCAAGACCCATCCTTATATCTCGACCGGCCTTAAAGAAAGCAAGTTCGGCATCCCGATGCGCGAGGCGCGCGCCGCCTACCACGTGGCACAACAGCTCTCACACTTGCGCATCGTGGGTGTGGACTGCCACATCGGCTCGCAGCTCACCGAGCTCGCGCCGTTCGCGGACGCGCTCGAGCGCGTGCTGGCGCTCGTGGACCAGCTCGCGGCCGACGGCATCGCGCTGCAGCATCTTGATCTCGGCGGCGGCCTCGGTATCCGCTATCGCGACGAGCAGCCGCCCGCGCCCGGCGAGTACGTGGCGGCCTTTCTCCAAAAGCTCGACGCGCACGGCGACCGCTATCGGCATCTCAAACTGCTGATCGAGCCGGGGCGGGCGATCGTCGGCAACGCCGGCGTACTGCTCACGCGCGTGCAGTATCTCAAGCACGCCGAGGCGAAGAACTTCGCGATCGTGGACGCGGCCATGAACGACCTGATGCGCCCGGCGTTGTACGACGCCTGGCAGGACATCGCGCCAGTGCTGAAGCGCGCGGGCACGGCGCAACAGTATGACGTGGTCGGGCCGGTGTGCGAGTCCGGCGACTTCCTCGGCCGGGACCGGGCGCTCAAGGTGCATGCCGGCGACCTGCTCGCGGTGTGTTCGGCCGGCGCCTACGGTGCGAGCATGAGCTCCAACTACAACACCCGGCCGCGCGCCCCCGAGGTGATGGTGGACGGCGAGCGTTTCCACGTGGTGCGGCGGCGCGAGACCATCGAAGAGCTGCTGCTGCCCGAGTCTTTGCTGCCAAACTGACGTGCATGGCTTTCACCAATCCGTCCCTGGAAGAAATCCGCGCGCTGCTCGAGCGTGTGCGCCGCATCGCGGTGGTCGGGCTTTCGCCCAACACGGACCGGCCGAGTTACAGGGTGGCCTCGGCGCTGCAAGGCTTCGGCTATCGCATCATCCCGGTACATCCCCTGGCAAAGGAAATTCTGGGTGAAAGGGTGTACCCCGATCTGGCGTTGGTGCCGGAGCACATCGACCTGGTGGACGTGTTCCGCGCGCCGGAGCAGGTAGACGAGGTGATCGACGCCTGCATCGCGTTGCAGGTGCCGGCCGTGTGGCTGCAGGACGGCGTGGTGAACGAGGCGGCCGCGCAACGGGCGCGCGCCGCCGGCCTGATGGTGGTTATGGACCGCTGCGTCTATCGCGATTACGTGCGATGGTTCGGTGCTGTGCCGCGCTCCGCACCTTGAGGCGCAGCGCCCGCGCCCGTTGTCCCCACCAACTGATCAGCCGCCGCGACAGGCGCCGCGCCCATGGCCAGTCCACGGCCAGCAGCGCCAGCCCGATCGGTATCATCCAGTAGCCGAGTACCGGTAAGAATCCGAACAGCCCGCCAATCACCAGCAGGATGCCGATGGTCTTGCGCAGCCAGTGATTCGGGTGGGTCTTGAGGCGGTGATAGTGGTGGCGAACGAACTTCTGCAAGTGCGTATCCGGGCTGGATGGAGTCGCCACTATTATGGCTCTTTTTGTGGCGGAAATACTGCTCCTGCGTTTTCCGCACTTCCGCCATCCATGGCGGTCGCAGGTATGCCTTCTTTATCGCAGGTTTCATTGGCCGCTGGCAAGCGTTAACCTATAGGCATGCTGCGATTTACCAAGATGCACGGCCTCGGCAACGACTTCGTCATGATCGACGCCATCAATCAGACCGTGGCGCTCACCCCCGAGCAGGTGCGGCGCCTCGCCGACCGGCGCTTCGGTGTCGGCTGCGACCAGGTGCTGATCGTCGAGCGC
>CAYHES010000175.1:0-5526 GCA_964355495.1 uncultured Acidiferrobacterales bacterium | reverse complement strand
CCCTGCGGGAGAAGGACAGGATGAGGGCCGGTCTTGTGGCGCCTTGCCCTCACCCCGGCCCTCTCCCGCAGGGAGAGGGAGAAGCGGTGCACACTATTTGAGATCGGATCAGTAATTAATCGGCAGCGCCGAAGGCGTCGCGCAGCCACTCGATGCGTGCATCACGACCGCTCACCGCCACCACATCGAATCGGCAGGCGCGGTCGGCGGGGTGAGTCAGCAGGTAGTGCCCGGCGGCGGCTTGCAGGCGCGCCTGCTTGCGCCGGTCCACGGTCTCGGCCGGTGTGCCGAAGGCGTTCGAGCGCCGGTAGCGCACTTCCACGAACACCAGCGTGTCGCGGTCGTCCATCACCAAATCCACTTCGCCCTGCGGACAGCGGTAATTGCGGGTGAGGAGCTTGAGTCCGGCGCGTTCGAGATGCGCGCAGGCGAGGTCTTCCGCCTGCGCACCGCTGAGCGGGTCAGCCACCCGGGCGCGCCGCCGGCGCGTCGGTGTCGATGTCGAACTGGCCCTTGTGGCGGAAGAAGGTATCCACCAGCACCGGCACGCCCTTGCGGAACTGCGCCCACAGCAACTGGCGATGCAGGCGCCCGCCGCGCCCGAGCGACAGGCCGCTGGTCACGCCGCCGAAGCGCACGGCGTTCTCGTTGCTCAGGCGATTGAGATGCGGAATGACCGCATAGGCGTCTACGCCCAGCGCGAACAGCCGGTCGAGCCCGCTGTGCGCATACGGCCAATTGGGCTGCAATAGTTTGCGCAGCTCGGCCACGCGTCCGTCGCCCACCAGCATCCACGGCATGTCCGGGAACAGGATGCCGTCCAGGTCGGTGTCCTTGTTCGGATCGCCGCGTCCGGTAAACACGTGCGAGCTGGCGTACACCGGCACGCGCGCGGCGCGGTGATAGCTGAGCTGCGGTTTGATCAGGCGCGCATGCCGGGGGTCGGTCGCGAGGAAAATGAAGTGGATATCCTCGCGCGGCCGTGCCTCGAACTTGAGTTTCATCTTGACGACGCTTTCGAGCCGGTCCTTGCGCGCCTCGCTTTGGGTGATGTTGAGCAGACGTTTCACCGGGTCGGTGTAGTCGCTCTGGTCGAGCAGATAATCCTGCTCGGCGACCACGATCCCGCCGAGCCGCTGCCATGCGCCGGCAAACGCCGCTTGCATGCGCCGCCCCCAGGCAGAAGCCGGGTAGAGCACCGCCGCCTGGCGATGACCGTCCAGCCAGGCGCGTTCCGCGACCTGCGTTGCTTCCTGCTCGGGCGGCAGGCCGAACTGGAACACGGTCTTGCTGGCGTCGATGTCGTCGCTTGCGTGGCTCAGCAGCAGCGTCGGGACCTCGAGACTGGTTTTGCGCACAATGTTGTCCACGGCCTCCAGGCCGAGCGGTCCGACGATCAACTGCGCGCCGTCCTTCACGGCGGCTTCGTAGGCAGCGAGAATTCCGGCCGGGTCCGCACCGGTGTCGACCACACTCACCTTGGGTTTATCCGGGTTGCGATTCGCGGCGTCCATGGCGAGAAAGCCGTCGCGCACGGCAGCGGCGGCCTGCGCGTAATCGGAGGTCAGCGGCAGCAGCAGGGTGATTTTTTCCACGCGTCCGATCTGGCCAGGCCGCGGACGGGCGACGCTTTTCAGGAAATCATCCGAGGCCGGGTGTCCGACATGTGTCTTGCGCCAGCCGTCGATGGCATTCGCGAGCGCCGTGCGGCTGCCGGCATTTTCAAGCGCGGTGATCGCCAGATCCAGCCAGCCACCCAGCACCGGGTCGCGCGTCGCCTTGAGTTCCTGATCGAGCTGGGCGCGGCTCAGGGTTGCCAGGATTTGCCAGAGTTCCTGCTGATTCCGGGCCACTTCCTCGCGCGCCACAATGACCTGTTCGCGTGCAATCAGGCTCTTCACGGCACTGAACGGCCGATCGAGTGTCACCTCGGCCAGTGCGCGCACCCGGTAAATTTCGGCGATCAGTGCGGGATTGAGGTTCGGTGTTTTCTCAGCCAGCGCCAGCAGGCGCAGTGTTTCATCCGGCCGGCCTTCGAGCGCAGCGAGCTGCGCATCCAGAATTTGTTTGCGTGCCTGGAACGTGGCGTCGAGTCTGGCGAGATCAATCGCGCGCAGCTGCTCGCGCGCTTCGCGCGCCTGCCCGGCCTTGATCAGCGACTCGACCGCCTTGAGCGCATAGTGCTGGCGTTGCGGGGGTGTTGCCAGTTTGGCGAGCGCCTCGTACTCGCGCGCCGCGAGCACAAATTCACCGGCCTGTTCGGCCAGCTCCGCGGTCTTGACGGTGGCCGCCGCCGGTGGCTCCGGCTTGGCAACTTCCGGGCGCAGCGGAGGGCGGGTTTCGCAGGCCGCCAGGGCAAACAGGGCAGCGAGTAGAAAAAGACCAGACAAGGTACGACGGGAGATCGGTTTCATGGCAGGTGTCGGGTAAACTGCGCGGAAGTATCCGCAACCGGAGGCGCCTGTGTCAAACCAGCCCGGGATCCTGTACGTGGTCGCGACCCCCATCGGGAACCTCGATGACCTCTCCCCACGCGCATTGTTGACCCTGAACGAGGTCAGCCTGATTGCCGCCGAGGACACGCGTCACAGCAGCAAGTTGCTCCGGCACTTCGGCATTCTCACGCCGGTGACCGCCTTTCACGAGCACAACGAGCGCGAAAAGGCCGCGGAACTGGTGGCATTCCTTATTAGTGGCAAATCCATCGCCCTGATCAGCGACGCCGGCACACCGCTGGTGAGCGACCCCGGCTACCGCCTGGTGCGTGCCACGCACGCGGCCGGCATCCGTGTCGTGCCCCTGCCCGGGGCGTGCGCCGCGATCGTGGCGCTGTCCGCCTCCGGCATGCCGTCCGACCGCTTTGCCTTCGAGGGTTTTCCGCCGGTCAAGAGCGCCGCGCGCCGCGCCTGGTTCGAGGCGCTGGCCGGCGAGCCGCGCACGCTCATTGTGTACGAGAGCCCGCATCGCATCGTCGAGAGCCTGCACGACATGCTCGCGGTGTTCGGCGCGGCGCGCGAGGCGGTGTACGCGCGCGAGCTGACCAAACAATTCGAAACCGTGCGCCACGCCACGCTCGGCGAGCTCGCCCGCTGGGTGGCGGAGGATGCCAACCAGCAGCGCGGCGAGATCGTGGTGTTGATCCACGGCGCCGCCCCGGCCGAGGCCGAAACCAGCGAAGACGCCGCGCGCATTCTGCGTATCCTTATTAAGGAACTGCCGGTAAGCCAGGCGGCGGCGCTCGCGGCGGAGATCACCGGTCAAAAGAAAAACCAGCTGTATGAGTTGGCATTGCAGCTCAAGTCAGGGTAAGCCGGTGGCGAGGCTCGATGGCGGCGCCGGCGCATCGCGGAATGAGCTATAACAATGCGGTCAGCCCCCCAGAACAGCTAATAATCATTAGAAACAGCATGTTAATCAGAATCCGATAGACCGCGAGATTAGCCCCAAGCTACCGTGTTACCGGTCCCGCATCGTTGCCAAACCAGAAAAAATGTCCCGGAGAGCGTGGTGATTTGCCGACCTCAACGGGCATGCAGGCCTGCACAACTGCGCTTTGTCGCCTATAGTCCATAATACTAAATAAGGCTCATATTTACGGGGCGGCCGGGGCACTTCTGTCCGGCGACAAGACTGGACAAGCTATCTCAAGGACCGGAAGCGCAATCACGCCGCGTACCCAGCCCATGACCGCCCCCTATTTCTGGTCCGTTGCGACCAGGCAACCGCTTGCACCCGTTCGTTTCCTGCATTTTGCCAACAGGGGCGCATGATGCGCATTGCATTGATGGCCATCACCTGCCTGCTGTTCAGCCTGTCCGCCGCCGCCGCGACCGACAGTCCGAACGGCAAGGTATTGCGTGTGATTGCGGCCAATACCGTTGGCGACACCGGCCTTATCAAGTGGGTTGCCACAGGATTTGAGGCGCAGCATCCGGACATTAGCGTGATGATCGAGTATGCGGGGGCACTGGCCGTGCTGGACCGTGGACGCGCCGGCCATGCCGATCTGTTGATTACCCATCACCCCGGGAGTGAACTTATTTTTATGGGTGAGGGGTACGGCATACTCCGCACCCTCATCATGTATAACGACTTTGCGATCTTCGGTCCGGCGCGCGATCCGCTGCGGCTACGTGACGATCGCGACCCCACGGACGCATTGCGCAAACTGGCCCGGCAGCAGGTTTCTATTATGGTGCCGGGGATGCGCTCCGGAACCTATAAGAAGCTGAGCGAGCTGTGGACCGCTGCCGGCATTGAACCGGACTGGCCCGGTTATGAAGTCGCCAATGCCAGTTCCAGCGCCACCTTGCGCAATGCCGCGACCTTCGGCACCTACGCGTTCGCCGACATGGGCACGTATTTTGCCAACCGTGAGGCGTTGGGCGGACGGCTGGTTCCGCTGTCGCGTGACAATGTCGCCCTGCGCAACGAGTACTACGCAATAGTGGTAAGCCAAGAGCGCATTCCGGCGGCCAATCAGCCGTTAGCGGAGGCCTTCCTCGATTATCTGGTGTCGAACGAAGGTCAAGCGCGTATCCGGCATTTCGGCGAAGACCGCTACGGTACGCAGATATTTACCCCGGCGGCGCACCTTGACGCGGGACTGCAGTCCCGCGAAGCCGCCTTGGAATTGGCTGAAAAGGCACTCAATCTGCGGCGCCTGGTCGCATTGGCAATCATGCTGGCGTTGGCCGGTATGGTGTCCAGTGTGCTGTTCGTCCGCGCGCGCCGTTTGGAAAAGACCACTCGAATGGGCCAGGAGCGCTTCGCGCTGGCGGTCGGCGGCGCCAATGACGGAATCTGGGACTGGGATCTGCGCACCGACCAGGGTTATTTTTCCCCGCGGCTGAATGAAATTCTGGGTGCGGCGGCTGTTGGTGAAACCGTGTCCAAGCCCCTGCAGGTCTGGCACGCGTTGATCCACCCCGATGACCGCGACATCACGGAAGCCAGGCTCGGGCGTTACCTGGAAAGCAGTGCCGAGGAGCTGTTCGAATCTGAATTTCGCGGCCAGACGGGCAACGATCGCGAGTGTTGGCTGTTGATGCGTGGCAAGGCGCTGCGCGACGAACAGGGGCGGGCCGTGCGCGTGTCCGGATCCATTACCGACATCACGGACCGCAAGTGCCAGCAGGCGAATCTGGAACACCAGGCCCTGCACGATGCCCTGACCGGACTGCCCAACCGTAACCTGCTGCACGACCGCTTGCACCATGCCATACAGAACGCGGCACGCCAACAAAAGTCGGTCGCACTGATTCTCATGGATCTCGATCGCTTCAAGGAAGTCAACGATACCCTGGGGCACCAATACGGCGACCTCATGCTGCAACAGGTCAGCGCTCGCCTGCAGCAAGTCCTGCGTCACTCCGACACC
This sequence comes from uncultured Acidiferrobacterales bacterium, assembly GCA_964355495.1. Taxonomy (GTDB): domain Bacteria; phylum Pseudomonadota; class Gammaproteobacteria; order Acidiferrobacterales; family UBA6901; genus UBA6901. The sequence continues at coordinate 146 of CAYHES010000175.1, read as the reverse complement.
ATTGCCCGTCTGGGCGGTGACGAATTCGCCATTCTGATTACGGATACAAACGAGACCTTTGCCGGTCATGTGGCACAGAAGGTACACGTCGCGCTCAATCGCGTGTTCAATCTGGACAACCATTTCCTGCATATCGGCGCCAGTCT
>CAYHES010000174.1:0-5569 GCA_964355495.1 uncultured Acidiferrobacterales bacterium | reverse complement strand
GCTCCGCACCCAACTACAAATTCTTTTCGTTACCTCACTGCCCTGCTGGAGCAGTGGGGCACAACATCAGTCTTTGCCGTTTTCCAGGCGCAGCACATCCGGCACCAGCACGCGGCTGCGATCCAGGTGGCTCAACAGGTCAGCGTGCGATTTCTCTGGTGTCTGCAAATCCGTCAATATGCAAGCATCGTGCTTCTCGACCTGGCTGAATTCCGCCCATACGGGTCGGTTAAGGAAGGTGACCCGTTCGCTCTGGGGATCGTAGATGCCGACGATCGTAATACTGCGTTCCATGGCGCGCAGCGTGGCGATCTCGGCGAGATCGGAAATCCCGCACAGCAGCAGTTTCTGCCAGCCATTGCGCTCGCATTGGTCGTAGACACGCAGGCAGGATTCCCCCGCCTTGCGGTAGAACGACAGCGAATGACTGAGATACTGGGCGGTGAGCCGGCTTTTCTCGGCAAAGCCAGAAGGCGTGAGGTAATAGAGGTAGCGGTTGGCCGGGGCCTGGCTGACCTTAATAAGGCCTTTACGGACGCAACGCTTGAGATAGGAATTGGCCAGACCCAGTGCGACGCCGAGATGGCTGGCGAGATGGCGCTGACTCACATCTTTCTGACGGTCGATGACGTCGAGAATCTCAAGGGTAAGCGCGTCTTCCCGGTCGCGTTCTGTGTTCATATCATGAACACTATACTTTATATTTTATGCGGATCAAGGCTAAAGCGAGGCTTTTTCAATGGATTACGGAGGTAAGTGGCGGTTCGACCTTACCCGCGCTCGATCTGGCTCACATCCACTTTGGTCCGGACCTGGCGTCCGAGAATATCCAGCAAAACAACCACTCTTTCGCGGCTATTGCGCGCCAACAGTATGCCTTCATACCCCCGGAAAGCACCCTCCGCCACCCGCACCTTGTCGCCGGCCCGGTAATTCTGCTCCGCCCAGTCATGCAGTCCCGCCTCGCCTTCGCGCGCCTTGAGGAAATCGACCAGCTCGTCCGGTATGCGCGCCGGTTCCTGGCCAAAACGCACCAGTGACGCAACGCCCAAGGTGGACCGGATCGGCCCCCAGTTATCGGTGTGGGTATCGAGGTAAATGAACAGATAACGCGGGAACAGCGGTTCCACCACCATGATCCGTCGCCCCTGGCGCTTGCGTGCCTCGCGCACGTGCGGCAGATAAACGCCATAGCCCTGACGAACAAGGTTGGTCAGGGCGACCTCCTCCTGACGTGACTTGGTATATACCAGATACCAGGATTTGGCTGGGAGATCGTGGGCTGTTGTCATTGCACGCTCATGTTGCTATCTGCGGATCCGATTGTGGTCTTCGATGTTGCTATGCCACATACAACTACAGATAAATCACACCCGGCAAAGATGCCTCAACACCGTGAGTCGCCTGAAGACGGCGGATTTCATCACCCCCTCCCCCATTCAACTGCTCGCATCACGCCTCGGGTTACATGCGCGCCTCGAATTCCGCTGGCGTGAGGATGGCGTAGCGATCATGCAACACCAGGAGATCTGAATCGCCTGTGGCCAGGCACTCGGCTTCACTCGCAATCAACGTCGCCAATATAATATTGTCACCGGGATCCTTGGGAACGGAAGCGACCGTAGTGGAAATATCTACCAGCTCGGATCGCAGATACAACTGCTTGAGGAAACTTTCGATCGTGCCACGATCCCACTTGAGAATCTTGCGTATCTTCGGGTAACTGAGTACGCGACCGATTTCCGTAAGTTGCTCAACGGAGAGCACCAATTCGATCCGGGCCTCACGCCAAGCCCGCACCACCGCGCCCGGCGTACTGCCTGGGTACATCAGCCCCGATAGCAGCACGTTGGTATCGAGCACCACCCTCATTTACGGGTGCGCTTCTTCCTGGCGGCACCTACGGCCTCACTGATCAACGCCATGCCTTTCTGCGGCGGGGTCTTGGCGAAGGCCTTCATGAGCTCACCGGTCAGACGCTCGAAATCCTCATCAAGCTTTCGCAGTTTCTCGAACAGCGCCATGTCGATCAGCGCCGCCACGGGTTTGCCGGCCTTGGTGATAAGTACCCGGTCACGCCGATATTGGACCTCGTTCAGCAGTTCGCCGAACTTCTTGCGAACGTCCATGGCCGTGCTTTCGCGAATCATGGTAACTCACTCAATTGATATAGTTAGTATATTTATAGCACTATTGGATGATCACCACAAACCGGGGGTCGTATGCGCTATCTCGAACGTACCACCGGCTACTCGCGCGCAGCTGAAACGCCTTGCGTGCCGGGTACGGGGCGGGCGAGACGCTCGCCAACCGCCATAAGGCGCCTGAACAGGGCTTTGTCCGCAAAGTTCACGGCGGGCGATGTGGCACTACTGGCCGAGACCGATGCGCTGCACCCCTCTCGGGACCGGCCACCCGGTGCCTGATGCAACAGTTGGTTTAGGCCCATACCTGAATTGGAATTGACTGTGTCGGAATGAGCAACAGCGGCCGGTTACGATCGTGACGAACGAGTGCTGAATCGGATAAACCCGGGGATGCGTCGCATCCCCGGGACGGCTTCCGCCAGGTTACTTCACCAGAAGATTGGCCCGGTTCTTCTCGATCAGCTTCGGGCCGATGCCCTTGACCTTCTCGAGGTCGTCCACCGACTTGAACGGGCCATGCTTGGCGCGGTAGTCAACGATCGCCTTGGCGGTCTTGGGGCCGACGCCGACCAGCGCGGTATCGATAGTCCTGGCATCGGCCGTGTTGATATTGACCGGTGCAGCCAGGGTCACGAGCGGGGAAAGACCGAGAAACAATACGAACAGCAGAGAAGTAGCGCGTTTCATCCTGATGCCCTCCATGTGGCAATGGTTGTTGAGGTTGGCGCTCGAATCTCCCTGAATCCTTGAGCGCGGACATAGCGTAGCGGCAGCCGAGGCGATAATCAATATCGCCATCGGCCGTTATTCTTCGGGTGCGTCCCGCGCACCGTTGATTTCGATGAGCCGCGGCTTGGTGCGCAGGGCGCACCCTACGATACCCGAGGATGCTTCAGGGCTGCGGCGGTAAAACGCTGAAAATCAACGAGATGTTGGTCGAGGATCGATCGAACGATGTCGATGCTCAGCTTCTGGTAATTGTGAACGGCAATGTTGCGGAAGCCGACCATGGCCTGCATGCGTTTTGACGTCTCGATGTCAATCAGACCCTTCTCTTCCAGCAAGCGGAAGGCCTCGCGGCTTTCCTGAGGCAGACCGAGGCGATGAACGCGCACCAGGTGCATAGCGAGATCGATGGCCGCCTCGCAAGCACGTTGAAGATTCAGGATGATGGAGTCCTGGCGCAGGAGATTTTTTTCAAGCTCCGGTTCGTGTCCCAGATATTCTTCGTCGAGACGCTGCAAACAGCGCTCAATGATGGCGCATTTGTTCAGTACGACATCATCGGTCATGGACACTGCCCCGTTCGTGGATGTCAGCGAGAATCTCGCGCCTTTCCTCGTTGAGGCGCGCGTAGTCTGAATAAACGAAATCCTCGAATTCCGTACAGCGCGGCTCGTCTGCGCAGAAAACGCGCTCACCCGACGCGACGACCTGGGCGCGCATGACTGTCGAGGCGGTACCGAGATCAACCAGATCGATGTTCCTGCCGGCAATCCTCGCGAGCCGCTCGGCGAGTTCCCAGCGCCTTACGGAATCCAAGGGTGCCGATGCCAGGACAGCGAGATCAATGTCGCTGTCGGCGCGCTCCGCGGCGGTACCCCAGCTGCCGAAACGGTAAGCGGCGACCAGGCCCGGTATGCGCTTCTCCAATTCGGAAATCAGCAGACGGAGAAGTTGTTCCTGGCGTGGGTTCAACTCGATATTGCCGGACGCACTCATGCGGGCATTCTAGGAGCTATCTCAAGACAATGGTAGATACTGATCGTCTGCATGGACAGAGGTTCTGCCCCCTTGAGGAGAAGGAGTTTCCGGCATGCCATCGCGACCAAACAGTCGCGCCTACGGGACGACAAGCTCGCGGTTGATGGCCGCCAGCGTTGCGAGCGGCTCGGCCGCCTGGGTGATCGGCCGGCCGATGACGAGATAGTGTGCGCCCTGGCGCACGGCATCGGCCGGGGTCACGACACGCTCCTGGTCGCCGCGCGCACTGCCGACCGGACGGATGCCGGGTGTGACGAGACAGAATTCCGGCCCGTGTTCGGCGCGCAGGTGCGGCGCCTCCTGGGCCGAGCACACCACGCCATCCAGGCCCGACTCCTGTACCAGTCGTGCCAGACGCGCGACCTGGGCCGCGGGATCGGCCGCCAGACCGATCTCGCCAAGATCGGAGGCGGAATGACTGGTGAGCAGCGTGACACCGATGAGTAGTGGCCGGTGCGCCAACTTGTCCAAGCCCTCGCGTGCGGCGCTGAGCATCCGACGCCCACCGAGTGCGTGTACGTTGACCATCCACACACCGAGGCGCGCCGCGGCGACACAGGCACCGGCCACCGTGTTCGGAATATCGTGATACTTGAGATCGAGAAAGACATCGAAGCCCTTATTCACCAGTGCCTCGACTACCGCCGGTCCGGTACTGGTGAAAAGTTCGAAACCGACCTTGAGCCGGCATTGTTCCGGCGTGACGCGGCCCGCAAACGCAAGCGCTTCGGAAGCGGTCGGAAAATCCAGCGCCACAATCACGCGTGGTCCGGCAATCCTGGAAGCTAACGTCATGGCCGGCCTCCCTTGATGAAGGACGAGACGGCACGATCCGGGAATACGTCATCGTCAAGCGTGTGCGCGGTCACCGCGCAGGAGGCAGGTAGCATGGTGTTCCAGCCATGGCAGGCCGGGCATTGCCAGTGCAGCGCCTGTCCGCGAAATCCGCATTGGCGGCACTGGTAACCCTCCTGCTGGGCGGCAAGCTGGTCGAGAATCCCCTTGATGAGGTCAAGGTTCTCGCGGGTCGCGGGCAAATCCTGGGACACCTGAAGATCGATCAGCCGCTTGAGGCCCGGCACGGATGGCTGCTGATGCAGGCGCTCGGCAATGAACGCCTGCGCCCCGGCCTGACCGTCGCGCGTACGGATCAATTCCGCCAGGGTCAACAATGTGCGCATTCCGGGCCGCCGTCGCGCCACATCAGACAGGTAGGCATGGAGTTGTTGCTCGTCGTTCAGGCGCCGAAATGCCGTCACGATCTCGCCAATCACTTCATCCAGGAAGACAGCATCCTGCTGTTCGATTTTCTGCCAGGCGGCAATGGCTTCGCGTTCCTTCCCCTGCGCGGCGGCGACGTGCCCGACAAGCATGCTGGCACGAACACAGCGGGCATCCACCGCAAGGGCATCCATGACGCATGCGCGCGCCAGCGCGAGATTACCGGCATGCAGTGCACGCTCGCCCAGCTCGCAATGGTATTGGGCAATCACCGGCTCCGGGCTGCGGCCCGCCGTCTTCGCCAGGCGGCGTCCGGAGGCGATTGCCTTGTCCCAGTCCTTTTCCTGTTCGTAAATGTACATCAGCGAGTGCAGCGCCTGTTCGGCATGCGCCGGAATCTCGGCGAGCTCCAGGAACAGATTTTCGGCGCGGTCCAG
>CAYHES010000173.1:0-5569 GCA_964355495.1 uncultured Acidiferrobacterales bacterium | reverse complement strand
GAAGATAGGCGGAGTATGCCATGTTTTTTAACACAGTAGAACTAATCCGCCCTACGTTTAATACCACTTTCATTCTGGTGGGAGGAAACCACCCGGATCGGTGGGCAGATGAATCTCCATGACTTCGCTGCCGGTCGTATTCGGCGCGCTGCCGACCAGTTGCGGGAAGCTGAGCACCAGCACGATCATCACGATCTGGATCAACACGAACGGCAGTGCGCCCCAGTAGATGTCGCTGGTCTTCACGTCCTTCGGCGCCACGCTGCGCAGGTAAAACAGCGCGAAGCCGAAGGGCGGGTGCATGAACGAGGTCTGCATGTTCACGCCGAGCAGTACGCCGAACCACACCAGGTCGATGCCGAGCTTCATCGCGACCGGCGCGAGCAGCGGCACCAGGATGAACGCGATCTCGAAGAAGTCGAGAAAGAACGCGAGCGTGAACACCAGCAGGTTCACGACCACGAGGAAGCCGAGTGCCCCGCCGGGCAGTTGCGTGAGCAACTGTTCCACCCAGCGGTCGCCATCCACGCCGCGGAACACCAGGCTGAACACCGTCGAGCCGATCAGGATGAACACCACGAAGCTGGTGAGCTTCATGGTCGAGTCCATCGCCTGCTTGAGCAGGCTGAGGTTGAGGCGCCGGTGCATCGTGGCGAGCACCAGTGCGCCGACCGCGCCGAGTGCGCCGCCTTCGGTGGGCGTGGCGATGCCGAGGAAAATCGTGCCGAGTACCAGGAAAATGAGCACCAGCGGCGGCAGCATGGAAACCGCGGCGCGGCGCGCGAGCGCCATGCCGCGCAGGGTGCGTGCCTGCGGCGGCAGTGCCGGCGCCGCCGCCGGTTTCACAATCGTGATGCCCAGCACGTACAAAACATACAGCCCCATGAGCACCAGACCGGGCAACAGCGCGCCCCGGTACATATCGCCAACCGACACGCCGAGCTGGTCGGCGAGCACGATCAACACCAGGCTCGGCGGAATAATCTGGGCGAGCGTGCCGGAGGCGGCGATCACGCCGGTTGCCAGGCGCCGGTCGTAGCCGTAGCGCAGCATCACCGGCAGCGAGATCAGGCCCATGGCGATGACCGAGGCCGCCACCACGCCGGTGGTGGCGGCGAGCAGCGCGCCGACAAAGATCACGGCGTAGGCCAGCCCGCCACGCAGCGTGCCGAACAACTGGCCGATGGTGTCGAGCAGGTCTTCGGCCATGCCGCTGCGCTCCAGCACCAGGCCCATGAAGGTGAAGAACGGAATGGCGAGCAGTGTCGAGTTCGACAGGATGCCGTACACCCGCTCCGGCAGCGCCTGCAACAGGACGAAATCGAAGAACCCCGCCTGGATGCCGATGATGGCGAACAGCAGGCCGTTGGCGGCCAGCGCGAATGCCACCGGATAGCCGAGCAGCAGGATCACGACCAGCGCCAGGAACATGAGCGGCGCCATGAGTTCAAAACTCATGCATCACCCTTTTCCGGCGAGTCGTTCCGTGGCAGGGCGCAGTCCGGCGGCGGTTCATGCGTGAGGGTGCCCTGACCGCGCAGGAACGCAATGCGCTTGATGCTCTCGGAAATACCTTGCAGGGCGAGCAGTGCGAAGCCGAGCGGGATCAGCAGGCGTACCGGCCAGCGCAGCAGGCCGCCGGCATCCGGCGACATTTCGGCGTGCTTCAAGGCAGCGGCGAAGCCGGGCCACGAGAACCACACCAGCAGCAGGCTGAGCGGCAGCAGGAACACCAGCGTGCCGAGAAGATCGATCCACGCGCGTCCGCGTTCCGACAGCCGGCCGTAGAGAATGTCGATGCGCACATGGCCGTTGTGTTTGAGCGTGTAGCCGGCGGCGAGCAGAAAAATGGCCGCGAACAGATACCACTGGAGTTCCAGCCAGGCGTTGGACGCCATGCCAAACGCATAGCGCATCCCGGCATTGGCCGCCGAGACCAGCGTGGCGGCAAGCACCAGCCACAGTACGAGACGGCCGACGCGTTCGTTCATGGCGTCGATGGCGCGGGACAGGGCGAGCAGCGCTTTCATGGATTGATGATTCTTGCGCCCGGCGTTGGCGAGGGGTGCAGCCGAAAGGCACGTCGATGGCCGCAACCGCGCCGATTCTGGCCAAGCCTGGGTGCAATGTCAAAACCGCGGGTGTATGTAGGAGCGGCCTTATGGCCGCGATTAGTCATCCATCGCGGCCATAGGGCCGCTCCTACACTTCTAATCCAGCAACGCCTCGACCACCGCGCACCACGCCGCGGCGAGGTTGGCGCGATGGTAGCCGCCACCGCCGGTGGCAACGATCCGGCCACGGCACAGCTCGTCGGCCAGGACACGCAGGCGGCGCGTGGCATGGGCGTGGGCGGCCGGTGTGTACTGCAGGTGAGTCAGCGGATCGCCGCCGATGCTGTCGGCGCCGGCCTGCAGCAGGATGATTCCGGGCCGGCCGGCGCGCACGAATTCCTCGACACGCGGCCAGACGCGCAGAAACGCCGCGTCATCCGCGCCCGGCGGCATGGGGATGTTGAGCTTGGTGCCGAGTGCCGCACCGCTGCCGGTTTCGCTGGCCGCGCCGGTGCCGGGATAGAGGAAGCGTCCGTCTTCGTGCAGATCGGCGAAAATCAGATCCGGGTCATCGGCGAAGGCGTAGTACACGCCGTCGCCGTGGTGCGCGTCGATGTCCACGTAGGCGATGCGTTGCACGCCGTGCACCGCGCGCAGCGCCTCGATCGCGCAGCCGATGTCGTTGAACACGCAGAAGCCGGCGGCCATGTCGCGACGCGCATGATGCAGGCCGGCAATCGGCACGAAGCCGCGCGGCGCCGCGCCCGACACCGAATGCGCCACTGCATCGAGCATCGTGCCGACTACCGTGGCCGCGGCTTCGTAAATGCCGGGAAATGCCGGTGTGTCTCCGTAGTCGAGGAAGCCCTCGCCGGTACGCGACTGTGCCTTGACGCGCTCGACATAGTCGCGTGTGTGAAAACGCAGCAGGTCGGCTTCGCTGGCCGGCACCGGCGCGGCGATCTGCGCGCGTCGATCCAGGCCGCGCGCCACGCATTCCTTCCAGAACGCACCTAACCGGTAGTGAATGAGGCCTCATTCACTAATGGGTGTCCGTCACCGAAGCCGTAGCGCGCCAGGGCCTCGCCGTAGTAGAGCCGCAAGGTCATGGGAACGCGCCCGCCGCTATTTGGCGCGGGTGAACAGCTCCTGGTAACTCGCGTTGAGGCTGGTGATGAACACCGGCAGCGCCACGAGGCCGATGAGGAAGAAGGCAAGATAGTCAAACGGAAAAAAGAACAGCAGGAACAGGACGCGCATGGCCTCGCCGATGACGGCAAACACGCTGGCGAATACGGCAAACGCACCCAGATTGTTGAGCGCGCCGGAGAAGCTCAGCTCGATGGACGGCAGGGGATGTTCGCGCCGGAACAGGATCAGCGGCACGGTGTAGAGGAAGGCCATGAGCAGCAGCGTTTCGAGGCTGAGCACCACCACCAGGCCGATCAGGGCGGTGATCCACACCGACGGTCCGACGCTGCCCGCGAGCATCGCCGGCAGCGCCGCGCCGCCGACCTTGAGCAGCTGCGCGAGGATGTTGATGACGACCACGCCGCCGAGCAGCAGGGTGCCGATCACCATGACCGGCAACAGCTTGTCTTCATCCGTGCAGCCGCTAAACAGGCGGCGCGCGGCGCGCGTGAGCAGGTCGCGCAGGTAGTTCCCCAGGGCGCGCAAATCGCGCGCGGCCGGTGGCGCCGGCACGGCATTGGCCGGCAGGCCCGGACCGTCCTGTGCCTGCGCCACCGGTAGCGCGCCGAGCATGCACAGCGGGGTGAACAGCACCAGAATCAGCCAGCCGATGAAGGGAACCTGGCTGAGCAGAATCGCCATCGCCAGATACACAAAGGCCATCGCCAGCCACGGCACCGGTTCCTGGCGGAACAGCAGCATGCCGTGTTTGACCCATCCCCAGCCATTTTTTGCCGGAACCTGATTGGTGCGAAGCATGCTCGTCGTCCTCAGAAACGCTTGATCACCCACATCGGCGGGCTGATGCCGGACTGGAGATCGTCCTTCACGAATTCGCCCCGGCCTTCCTTGTCGACGAGATAATACGGCCGGCCTTTGTTCGGAATGACCTTGATCATATAGAGGCGGCCGGCGATGCGGTATTCCTCGTGGCGATCTGCGCCCTTGGTGGTGATGGTGACTTCCGGCTCGGGAAGCGCGCCGGGGTCAGGTTGTTCCACCGGCGGTGGCGGCGGGGCCTTGTAGTTCTTCACCGGTGGCGGTGGTTCCGGCAGCGTGCCGGGTTGTTGCTTGTCCGCGGCCTGGGCCGCGAGCAGGGTAAGCGCCAGAACTGCGGCAGGGAGAAAGAGACGCATGATGGGAGTGGCCTAGAGGTTGAGCTGGGTTTGCTCTTCTTCAACGGAGGGTTCGAAACCGCGGTGCTCATAGTACCGGAAGATGGCCTGCAGGACATCCTGCGCATCGTCCAGCACGGTGATGAGATCGAGATCCTCGGCGCCGATCGTGCCTTCCGGAACCAGGGTGTCGCGGAACCACGCGAGCAGCCCCTGCCAGAACGGCGCGTGCACCAGGATGACCGGGATGCGCCGGCTCTTGCCGGTCTGTATCAGGGTCATGATTTCCATGAGCTCGTCGAGCGTGCCGAAGCCGCCCGGCAGGACGACATAGGCCGAGGCGTATTTCACGAACATCACCTTGCGCGCGAAGAAGTGGCGGAAGGAGAGGCTGATGTCCTGGTAGGGATTGCCGCTCTGTTCGTGCGGCAACTGGATATTGAGGCCGACGCTCGGGCCCTTGCCGGCCTGCGCGCCCTTGTTCACGGCCTCCATGATGCCCGGCCCGCCGCCGCTCACCACCGAAAAGCCGGCGTCCGACAACAGGCGCGCGATCTGCTCGGCCATGACATAGTACGGGTGTCCGACCGGCGTGCGCGCCGAACCGAAAATGCTCACCGACGGGTGGATCTGTTCGAGGCGCTCGAAGCCTTCCACGAACTCCGCCATGATCTGAAATATCTTCCACGACTCGCGTGACAGGATTTTCGACGAGGTGTTGAAGGATTCGGTGGATTTCCGGGTGACGGGTGTTTTATCTTCCATATAGGTTATTTTTGTGCAGGCTTGCTTTCCATAATAACCTTATTTAGCACACGCAAGGCGCAACCACACAGTTTAATGTAAGCAAGCCTGCACAAAAATATCCATATGAGCGACAAAAAACCCCTGGTGCTCGTGGACGGCTCATCCTATCTCTACCGGGCCTTCCACGCCATGCCGAACCTGAGCAGCTCGCGCAATGAACCGACCGGCGCGGTGTACGGCGTGACCAATATGTTGCGCCGCCTGCTCAAGGACTACGACCCGGAGCAGCTCGCCGTGGTGTTCGACGCCCCGGGTAAAACCTTCCGCGACGACATTTATCCCGAGTACAAGGCGCACCGCCCGCCGATGCCGGACGATCTGCGCAGTCAGATCGAACAGATTCACGCGATCGTGCGCGCCATGGGCCTGCCGCTGCTGATGGTGGAAGGCGTGGAGGCGGAC
>CAYHES010000172.1:0-5624 GCA_964355495.1 uncultured Acidiferrobacterales bacterium | reverse complement strand
GTCAGCGGCAAGGCCAAGTTCGTGCTCGACGGCAGCCAGCTGGACGTGAGCGGCAATCCGATGCTCATGCTCAAGGCCCTGAGCGGCGAGGGCGAGATCAGCCTGCCGGATTCCATCGTGCGCCTGCTCGCCGAGCCGGACGTGAAGCGTGACGTCGAGGCGCTCAAGGCGAGCGGCAAGCTTTCCGAGAAGGAGATTGCCAAGCTCACACCGAAGCGCATGGCCGCCATCACCGCCCAGGCGATCAAGGAACTGCCGCAGTACAAGGACAACGTGGTCAGCCGCCTGCGGCTGGTGGCCGATGGGCCGAACTACAAGATCGTCGCCGCGCTCAAGGACGGCCAGTTGCGGGTAAACAACGAGCCGCTGCAACTGCCCTGATTTGCTGCTTAGAGAACGCGGGAAGTTGAAGAAACAGGCGGGGTAACGGCCGCGTGAGCGTTGAGATCGTCTATGATTTTGAGTGGGACGCGGCCAAGGCCAGGACCAACCTCCGCAAGCACGGGGTGTCGTTCCGGGCGGCACCGCGGTGTTTCGCGATCCGCTGGCACGCACGATATTCGATGACGAGCACAGCGAGGACGAGGAACGGTGGGTCACCCTCGGCCGTGCCCAGAACGGGCAGTACCTGGTGGTGGTCCACACCTTTGCGCAGGTGAGTGAGGCGGAGATCCATATCCGGGTCATTTCGGCGAGGGCGGCCGACCGTCAGGAAATCCGGGATTACGAACAGGCGCCGCGCTAGCGGCTATGCTATAAGGTGAAACCATGAAGCAGCGATATGATTTTTCCAAGGGCGAGCGCGGGAAGTTCTACAAGCCCGATGCCGTGTTTCGGTTGCCGGTCTATCTCGACGAGAAGGTGGAGCGTTACCTCGCCGCCAAGGCCGACGCCAAGGGCGTCGAGCTTTCCGAGCTTGTCAACGAGCTGCTCAAGAAGGACATCGAGTTGATCGAAGCGGGGCGGTGAGCATTCGGCGCAATTCGCTCACGTTCATTGGCGCCCTACGGATTGCGGCTTACCGCGTTTTTCCAGGTAGGCCAAGGCCTCGGGGCTTTGCTTCAAGGTCTCGTGGTAGTAGCCGATCACCTGGTTCAACGCCGCCTGCGTGTCTTCGTTGACGGCGATCGGGGCATCGAGACGGCGCACGGTCGAGGCCTTCACCGGGGCGCGCGATGTGGCGACTAAAGGCAGATCGTTGCGCAGCAACTCGACGGCATGCCGGAACGAGACGCCCTCGGCCTTCATCACCCAATCGATCACCGAGCCGCCACACTGGCAGGCGCCGAGGCAATGCCAGAGATTCTTGTCCGGCGAGATCACGAGCGAGGGCTCGTGGTCGTCGTGGAAGGGGCACAGGCCGAGCAGGTCGCGGCCGTGCGGCTTGAGGGCGATGCCGCGCGTCTCGACCAGGCGCACGAGGGAGATTTCCCGCTTCAATCGCTCCAACTCGTGGTCCGGGATGCGGGGCATTTTTCAGGCTCCAGGTAAAACCCTGTCAAGGGGGTTAGGCATAAAATGTATGCTTTATTTTATGCACGCCTGTATATACAATATGTGCATCTTCTGTCAAGCGTGATCGGAGCATGATCGAGAACCGAATCTACAATGCCGGGCATCCTGTTGAAGGTTGGAGTGAACGCACGATGCCCAAGAAGCGGACCTACGAGCTTGCCGGTTTTGGTGAACGGCTCGCGCAGCTGCGCAAGCGCGCCGGCTACACTCAGGTAGAGCTCGCCGAGGAACTCGGCACCTCGCAGCGCATGATCGCTTACTACGAGAGCCGCAGCATTGCCCCGACGGCACTGCTGCCGGCGATCGCGAAGGCGCTGCACATCACGATCGATGAGTTGTTGGGTACGACCCCGCTCAAGAAGAAGGAACCGAAGCCGCGCAACACGCGGTTACATCGACGGATGGCGCAGATCGAGCAGCTGGGGCCTAAGGAGAAGCGTCAGGTGCTTCAGTTCATCGATACGATGATCGAGCGGGAACAGTGGAAGAAGAAGGCGAACGCCTAAGCACACGCCAACAACCCAGGGGACGACATGAAGAAGCTTTTTACCATCGGCTACGAAGGCGCCAAGCTCGATGATTTCGTGGAGGCGCTGCGCGCCGCGAAGATCGACGTGCTGCTCGACATCCGCGAGATTCCGGTCTCGCGGCGGCGTGGGTTCTCGAAGACCGTGCTCGGCCAGACCGTGGAAGCCTCCGGCATCGCCTACCGCCATGAGCGCCAACTCGGCTCGCCCAAGGTGATCCGGCACCGGCTGCGCGAGGACGGCAACTATGATCGCTTCTTCCGCGACTTTGGGCGTTACCTGGATAAGCAGTGGGAACTGCTGGAAGCGTTGGCCGCAGAGCTTAAGGGGAACGTGGCCCTGATGTGTTACGAGAAGGACCACACGGACTGCCATCGGCGCTCGGTGGCCGAGGCGCTGGCCGAGTTGCTCGGCAAGACACCGATCCATCTGGGAGTGGAGGACCATGCAAGGGAAGCATCAGAAGCGGCGCGTTCGCATCCTCGTCAAGGCCTTTCCGCAGCCTAGCACCAAGCACGAGGAGACGGTCTGCTGCGCCGGCGTCACCGAAGACGGTAAGCAGCTGCTGCGGCTCTTTCCGATCCGCTATCGGCGGCTGGCGAAGGACGAGCAATTCGACCGCTACGACCTCGTCGAGTTGACGATGACCAAGGCGACCTCGGACACGCGCCCCGAGAGTTACCACGTGGATGAGGCCTCGATCCGGCTCATCGAGAAGGGCAAGCTCGCCGACGAATCGAAGGTGCGGCTGTGGCGGCCCTTCATCGCGCCCTCGATCGGTGTGCTCCTCGACGAGAACAAGGCTCAGGGTCGCAGCCTCGGCATCATCAAGCCCGATCCGGCGAGCCTCAAGTTCCTCATCAAGGAAGCGAAGGACAGCAGCGCCGACGACCAGGAGGTCGCCGACCTTGTTTTTAACCAGCAGGCCTCGCTGCTCGAAGACCCGTTGAAGCCCTTGGACAAGCCCAAGCACAGCTTCTACTACCAGTTCACCTGCGCCGATCCGGCACGCTGCACCTGCGCCAACAACCCGCACACCCATCAGGTTCATGACTGGGAGGTGCAGGCGACCTACTTCAACTACATGCACAAGTACAAGACGGAAGAAGAGACACTCGCCAAGATGATGCAGGCCTACCAGGACAACATCCCGACGCGCAACCTGCATTTCATTATGGGCACGATGGCGGCGCATCCGCGCACGTTCATCGTGATTGGCCTCCTGCGCTCGGGCGTGGACCCGGAGGAGTTGGCGAGGCAGGGGGAGTTGTTCTAGCTTTGTTGTTGGGGTGAGTGTGGCTCACCCCAACCTACCGCGCTTTTTGGTCCCCTTACCGCGTTACGGAGTGCGCCTTACCGCGTTGCGCATGATATATCCATAATGCGCAGAGCGCTTTTGAGTTCCTGCGGAGTTTCATATTTTTCATACAGAACAGTCACGTCAATGTCGTTGTTATCGGGAGTCGCTGGGCAACTCTTCACTCCTTCGTGTTTGGAATACCGGCGCTGTATTACAAAAAGTAAATAGGGGCCTCTGACGAAGTGTTTCGAGAATGAGTATCTGCAGTGTTTGCCTGGCATGGCCTGAGCTGAAGCATCGTAGAAATGAAACCATTCATCTCGCTTGGTTTTACATTCGGTCCACCCATTCTTATGGAGTTTCGCGTACTGCTCCCGATCAAGCGCAAACCTTGGATATGAACGTTTCACGGAAAAGTCGAGCTGCAACTTCCCGTCGTCCGAAAAATCGCGACGTTCGATGTCGGCCGCGTCGTTTGGTGTCAGCAGGTCAAACTCTGTCGGCCAATCCACACCGACCACTAGACCTGGAATGGTAAAGACACCAGCAACAGCTAGTACGGTAAACACTTTTGTAATCTTCACAGCGAATCGCTCCTTCAACGTTTTGTGTCACGGCCTAAACGCGCTACGCATCATGGAAATGAAGTTCGCGCGTCCTCACAGGTGCAAGCGTTGTATTTACTTGTGATGGGTTCTCTGCCCCTAATGTAGGTCAGTCTTCCATAGGTGTATTTGGTGGTCTTAGTATCGGGACAACCGCATTCCCAAATGCATCGACACATTTTGCTTCCGATTACCCAGCCTCCAAAATCGTAACCCTTATATTCACAAGCCAATCCTTCTGGATCGATATATTTCAGCGGATTGTTGGCGACGAAGGCATACGGATTAAGCTCGATGGGCATCTGACCGTTTGCTCCGCCACTACGAAGGTTGTCCAGCGTTGACTGGACGTGTTCCCCGACACTGACTGGATCGGCGGTGATATAGCGGCCCACCTTCGGATCATAATACCGATTCCAGTTGTAATGCAGCCCACTCTCGGCATCGTAGTACTGCCCCGGAAACCGCAGATTAATCGTCGTCAGCTTCCCATCCCCATCCACATCCTCATTCGCCAACGTCTCCCCAAACGCATTCCCCTCCCAGCGCCAGATAACTTTACCCTGTGGGTCGGTTGCCAGCCGCGGCGTGCCGAGGTGATCAGTATGCAGGAAGGTCAGGGCCTCCGCCGTCGCCTGAGCGGGTAACCGCGCGATGGGCAGACGCGGGGGCAGGGCCCGGCCGCTGCGCGACTCAAGGTCGATCTGGGCCAGCGGCTGCCCATCGGCCCACACATAGCTGCGCCGCATCACCCCGGCGGTGTCGGACTCAGCGATGAGGTTGCCGCCCAGGTCGTAGTGGTACACCGTGCCCACGCTGCCAACGATTTTGCGGCTGCGCAGGCGCTGGGCGTTGTAGCTGTAGCCGGCCCCGGCCACGGTGCTGACCTGCCCGACATTGTTGTAGGTGTAGCTGCGCGTCGCATCGCTCAAGGTGTTGCCGGCGGGATCGAGGCTGATACTGCCTTGCGGCGTGCTTTGCAAACGATTGCTGTTGGCAAGATACGCATAGCTGCCGAGGTTCTCGGTCTTGCGATTGCCGTTGGCGTCGTAGGTAAAGCTGCTGCTGGTGGTGGCCGTGGTGGTGCGTTGATCGAGACTCAGGCGATCGAGTGCATCGTAGGTGTAGCTGCCCACCAGCGGCAGGCTTTGCAGTGTCTTGAGGTTGCCGTTGGCGTCGTAGTCGTACAGCCTTGTGTCGGCACTGGCGAGGGATTGGTATTTCAGCCGTCCCTGGGTGTCGTAGCTGCGCAGCTCGTTCACGCCGTTGCCAAAGTTTTGACTCAGCAGCAGGCCATCGGGGCGGTAGCTGCGGCTCCCGGCCAGGGTCACGGCCGTGCCGTTGACGGTGCTGGTCACGGCAGTGATGCGCCCGAGGACATCGCGCGGGGTGTTGGCCACGCGGCCGTCCGGATAAGTGATGCTGGTTACCCGGTTGCCGGCATCATAGGTATAGAAGGTGTTGTAAGTGATGCCGAGCTCGGTGTGGGTCTGGACGAGCGGATTGCCGAAGGCATCGTAGGCATAGGCGGTGCCGCCGGATTCATCCACTACCGCACACAGGCGCCCGAGGCCGAAGGTGCAGCCGGTGTGGCTGTCGTAGGTGTAGGTCACGTCCTCCGTGGTGCCGGGGTAATCGATGCGCGTCAGGCGGTTGAGGGCGTCGTAGGTATAAGCC
>CAYHES010000171.1:0-5665 GCA_964355495.1 uncultured Acidiferrobacterales bacterium | reverse complement strand
GGATGCCGTGAGCGTGCATCGCCTGATGGCCGAATTCGTGGCGGCCGGCGCCAAGACGGTGTGCATGGAGGTCTCCTCGCACGCCCTCGACCAGGCGCGCGTTACCGGCGTGGCGTTTGACATCGCGGTTTTCACCAACCTGACGCGCGATCATCTCGACTACCACGGCGACATGGATGCGTATGCCGCGGCCAAGGCGCGGCTGTTCGACATTCCGCATCTCAAGGCCGCGGTGATCAACCAGGACGACGCCTTCGGGCGCGCGCTCATTGAACGACTGCGCGGCCGCACCCAGGTGCTGAGTTTCGGCCTGCGCGGTGGCGATGTGCAGGCGCATAGCGTGGACACATCCCTGGACGGCCTCACGCTCGCGATCGCCACGCCGCACGGCGAGGTGCGGTTGCGCAGCCCGCTGCTTGGGCGCTTCAACGCCGCGAACCTGCTCGCGGTGCTCGCGGTGCTGTTGGCCGCCGGCGTGCCGCTCGCCGAAGCCGCCAACACACTGGCGCACGCACAGCCGGTGGCCGGACGCATGGAGCGATTCGGCGGCAGCGCTGGCCAACCGCTGGTGGTGGTCGACTATGCGCATACACCGGATGCGCTGGAAAAAGTTTTGCAGGCGCTGCGCGAACACACACAAGGCAAGCTCGTGTGCGTGTTCGGTTGCGGTGGCGACCGCGATCGCGGCAAGCGCCCCCAGATGGGGCGCATCGCCGAGCAACTCGCCGATGTCGTGATTCTCACCAACGACAACCCGCGCCACGAGGATCCGGCGTCCATCATCAATGAAATTGCCACCGGCATGCAGACCACGCCGAGTGCCGTGCCGGACCGCGCACAGGCGATCCGCACGGCGCTGTCCGAGGCGCGCGCCGGCGATGTCGTGCTCGTGGCCGGCAAGGGGCACGAGGACTACCAACAGGTCGGTGACCGGCGCCTGGCATACAGTGATCGCGCCACGGTGCGCACGCTGTTGGGGGAGGCCGCGTGATGACCCTCGCCGTCGCCGCCACGGTACTGCAGGGAACGCTGCGCGGACCCGACGCGGAGTTTGCCGGCGTCAGCACCGACACGCGCACGCTCAAGCGTGGTGATCTGTTTGTGGCGCTCGTCGGGCCGCACTTCGATGGCCATGGCTTCGTGAACGAAGCGGCCGGCAAGGGCGCGATCGGGGCGCTGGTGTCACGCACGCTTGAAACGGATGTGGCCACCGTGCAGATCGCGGATACGCGCCTGGGTCTCGGGCAACTGGCCGCGCATTGGCGCCGTCAGTTCCCGATTCCCGTCATCGCGGTTACCGGCAGCAATGGCAAGACCACGGTGAAGAACATGATCGCCGCGATCCTGGGCGAGACCGGACCGGTTTTGGCCACGCAGGGCAACCTCAACAACGACATCGGCGTGCCGCTGACGCTGCTGCGTCTCAAGCCGGGTGACCGGCATGCGGTGATCGAAATGGGCATGAACCATCCGGGTGAGATCGACTACCTGACGAAGCTTGCGCGCCCGACGATCGCGCTCATCAACAACGCCGCCGCCGCGCACCTTGCCGGCCTCGGCAGCGTCGAGGCCGTGGCGCGCGCCAAGGGCGAGATCTATGCCGGTCTTGCCGCGGACGGCATCGCGGTCATCAATGCCGATGACGCCTACGCCGATCTGTGGCGCGAGCTGGCCGCCCCGCATCGCGTTATCACCTTCGGTCTCGACCGGCCGGCAGATGTCAGCGCCGAGTACCAGCTCGATGCCGGCGGCGGCACCATCCATCTCAACACCCCACACGGAGGGATCAGCATGCGACTGTCACTGCTCGGCCGTCACAATGTCATGAACGCGCTCGCCGCCAGCAGCGCATCGCTCGCGGCGGGCGCAAGCCTGGCCGACATCCAGGCCGGCCTGGAGAAACTGAAAAGCGTCTCCGGACGGCTTGAGGTGAAGCGCGGCCGGAACGGCGCACGCGTGCTGGATGACACGTACAACGCCAACCCCGGGTCACTGGCGGCCGGTGTCGAAGTGCTGAAGGCGGCCTCCGGCGAGCGTGTGCTGGTACTGGGTGACATGGGCGAACTCGGCGACGCGGCGCGTGACATCCACCGGCGCGTCGGACTGCTTGCCAAGAGCCTCGGCATCGAACACCTGTATGCAGTCGGTGAGCTCACGCTGGACGCGGTCGAGGCATTCGGCAAGGGCGCGCAACATTTCACCAGTCACGAGGCGCTCATCAAAAGCCTGCGCGCCTGCCTGCACGGAAGAATGACCGTGCTGGTCAAGGGTTCGCGCCTCATGAAAATGGAGCGCGTGGTGGCAGGGATCATTGAGGAAGAACACAACGGAGGCAAGGCCTAAGTGCTCTATTCCTTCTTCGACTGGCTGGCGCACGACATCTCGGCGTTCAACGTCTTCCGTTACCTGACGCTGCGCGCCATTCTCGGCGTGCTCACGGCGCTGTCCATCTGTTTCCTGATCGGCCCGGCGCTGATCCGCAAGCTGACCCACTACAAGGTCGGGCAGGTGGTACGCAGCGACGGCCCGCAGACCCACCTTGCCAAGGCCGGCACCCCGACCATGGGTGGTGCACTCATTCTTATCGCCGTGTTCGTCTCCACCCTGCTGTGGGCCAACCTGCACAACCGCTTCGTGTGGGTGGTGTTGTTCACCACCCTGTTCTTCGGCGCCATCGGCTGGGTGGACGACTACCGCAAGCTGGTGCGCAAGAATCCCAAGGGCCTGAGCGCGCGCGAGAAATATTTCTGGCAGACCGTGGGCGGATTCCTGGTGGCGGTATTTCTCTACACCACCGCCAGGATTCCGGCCGAGACGCAATTGATCGTCCCGGTATTCAAGAATGTGGTCCTCGACATGGGTCCGTGGTTCATCCTGCTTACCTACTTCGTGATCGTGGGCACGAGCAACGCCGTGAACCTGACCGACGGTCTCGATGGTCTCGCCATCATGCCAACCGTGATGGTGGCCGCCGCGCTCGGGGTGTTCGCCTACCTGTCCGGTAATGCCAACTTCTCGAGTTACCTCGGCATCCCGTTCATCCCGGGTGCCGGCGAGGTGCTGATCTTCTGCTCGGCGATCATCGGCGCGGGCCTCGGGTTCCTGTGGTTCAACACCTATCCGGCGATGGTGTTCATGGGCGACGTCGGCGCGCTCGGCCTGGGCGCGGCGCTCGGCGCGATCGCCGTGGTCGTGCGCCAGGAGATCGTGTTGTTCATCATGGGCGGATTGTTCGTGATGGAAACGGTGTCGGTGATATTGCAGGTGGCGTCGTTCAAGCTCACCGGCAAGCGCATCTTCCGCATGGCGCCGCTGCACCATCACTTCGAATTGAAGGGTTGGCCGGAACCGCGCGTGATCGTGCGCTTCTGGATCATCTCGCTGATTCTGGTGCTGATCGGCCTGGCGACCTTGAAAGTTCGGTAAGAATGAAAGACTCTCACCTACTCCCCCTCTCCCGCTTGCGGGAGAGGGATGGGGAGAGGGTAACGACTCTCATCCACTCCCCTCTCCCTAGTGAATGAGGCTTCATTCACTAGGGCAAGGGGTGAGGGCAAACGAGGCAAGAGAGAAAAAAGTGGCGACAGTGGCGATGACCAAGCAGGCAAACGACAAACGTGCACTGGTGGTGGGGCTGGGGTTGAGCGGCCTCTCCAGTGCGCGTTATCTCGCGCGCCACGGCTATGACGTCACTGTTGTGGACAGCCGCGCGCAGCCGCCCGGCCTTGGCGCGCTGCATGCCGAGTTACCGGATGTGCGTGCCCACACTGGCAGCTTCGAGGCGGCACTGTTTCGCGATCCCGGCCTGCTGGTGGTAAGCCCGGGGATTTCGCTCAAGGAACCCGTGATCGCCGCCGCCTGCGCGCGCGGTATCGAGGCCGTGGGTGATGTCGAGTTGTTTGCGCGCGTCGCCCGGGCCCCGGTCGTGGCGGTCACCGGTGCGAACGGCAAGAGCACAGTCACGAGCCTGGTTGGCGAGATGTGCCGGGAGGCGGGTTTCGATACCGCGGTCGGCGGCAACATCGGTGTGCCGGTGCTCGACCTGCTGCGCACACCGGAGCCCGAGGTGTATGTGCTCGAGCTGTCGAGCTTCCAGCTCGAGACCGCTACGAGCCTGAACGCGCGTGCCGCGGCCGTGCTCAATATCACACCCGACCACATGGATCGTTACGCAACCCTTGCCGAGTATGCCGCGGCCAAGGCGCGCATCTTCCGCGGTGACGGCACCATGATCTTGAATGCCGACGATCCGGTCGTTCTGGCCATGGGCCTGCCGGGTCGCAGTACGGTGCGCTTCGGCGCGAATCCACCAGCGAGCGACATTGACTACGGCCTGGTGGCGCACGGCGGCGAAACCTGGCTGGCGCGCGGTGCACGTCAGCTGCTGCCGGCGTCCGCCGTACCACTGCCCGGCCGGCATAATCTGCTGAATGTGCTCGCGGCCATGGCGCTGGCCGAGACCGTGCATGTACCGCTCGACGCCATGAAGCGCGCGGTCGCCAGGTTTCACGGCCTGCATCACCGCACCGAGCTGGTTGCCGAACGCGATGGCGTGCGCTGGATTGACGACTCGAAGGGCACCAACGTGGGCGCCACGGTGGCGGCCCTGGACGGCATGGATGCACCGGTGATCCTGATCGCCGGGGGCGACGGCAAGGGCGCGGATTTCAGCGAACTGCGCGCAGCGGTGGCGAAACGCGCGCGCGCCGTGGTGCTGATCGGACGCGATGCGGCGCTGATTGAACAGGCGCTCGCCGGCGTGGTGCCGGTGGTGAGCGCCACGGACATGCCCGCGGCGGTGCACGCGGCCGCGCGTCTCGCGCAGCCCGGTGATGTCGTGCTGCTGTCGCCGGCGTGCGCGAGCTTCGACATGTTCCGCAATTACGAGCACCGCGGCCAGGTGTTTGCACAGGCCGTTGAGGAGATATTAAAATGATTGTGCTTCGATCTCCTCATGCCCTCACCCTCGGCAACTGCTCCCGGCGTTGCTCTCGACCGCTAGCTCCCGGCGCGGGCTACCTCGCCCATCCATGGGCTCGTACCTCCTGCATCCATGCAGTCGTCATTCCCTCTCCCGCTGATGCGGGAGAGGTGGCCCTCATCCCCATCCCTTCTCCCGAAGGGCCCTCACCCTTTGCCCTCTCCCGGCGGGAGAGGGGAAGTTGGAGAGAATCCATATTTCGGTCGGGGCGAGCCGTCGGCGCTACGCGCAACTTTGTTTACCTGGAGCCGAGCGCGCTACGCGCGCCCTTGTTCACTTGGGAGATGGTGGCATGAGCGCCATGGCCGGCCTCATCAACCTGCGCGCGCGCTTGCCACTCGGCATGCCCGCGCGCGTTGCCGGCCGCAGTGCTCAGACCTGGGATCCGTGGCTGTTCGGCAGCATCGTGATACTGCTCCTGCTTGGTGTCATCATGGTGCATTCGGCGTCGGTGTCGATTGCCGAGCGCCTCACCGGCAACAGCTTCCATTATCTGCTGCGACATCTGTTCAGCATCGGACTGGGCGTGAGCAGCATGTTCATCGTCATGCATACGCGTATTCGCCTGTGGGAATACCTGGGCCCCTACCTGCTGCTGATCGGCATTGCGCTGCTCGTGGTCGTGCTGCTGCCCGGCATCGGCGTGCACGTGAACGGCAGCTCGCGCTGGTTGCCGCTTGGCGT
>CAYHES010000170.1:0-5668 GCA_964355495.1 uncultured Acidiferrobacterales bacterium | reverse complement strand
CGTCCGCCACCACCGCGAAGCCGCGCCCGGCCTCGCCGGCGCGCGCCGCCTCGATCGCGGCGTTGAGCGCGAGCAGGTTGGTCTGGTCGGCGATCGCCTTGATGTCCGCGACCCCGTGGGTAATCGCCTCGAACTGCGCGCCCATTTCGTCCATGCTCTCCACGGTCTCGATGGTACGCTTGCTCATGTCCACGACCAGACCGATGTAGTACTGCATCACGTCATGTGTCTCGTGCGTGAACTGCGCCATGTTCATACCCGCCGCGGCGTCGTCTCCGCCCGCGCCGATGCTGCCGGTGGTGCGCCCGATGAGCGTCACCACCAGCTCCTGCTGGCGGCGCGTCTGGCCGTTGAGGCCGTGGAAGCTCGCGCTGAGCTGCTCGATGGCGTCGTGCACCAGGCCCTGGATCTGGCCGAGTTCGGCGCGCGTGCACTCGACTTCCTCGCGCAGCGTGCGTTCGACCTGCGCGGCCAGCGCACCCGATTCGGCGCGCAGTTGTCCGAGCCCGGCCAGCGCGGCGGTGCGCGCGTCCTGCCCGGCGCGGCGCGCGGCGCGCACGGCCGCCGCCGCCCACGCCGCCGCGCTCAGCGTCACCGCCAAGACCGTCGCCACCGCGCCCGGCCACGCCAGGCCCACGGCCAGCCCCGCGAGCGACGCCAGCCACGCCGGCCAGTATTCCTTAATAGTAGAACCCACACTTCCCCCTGTTGCGGACACAGCCCCGCACATTAACTTATCGGTTTTCTCCACGGATTCTTGAATCGCCGCCGTCGCGCCGGGCGCCGAATGCCAGCAGCGCGCCGGCAATGGCCTCCAGCGGCAGCACGTGCCCGGCCGCGCCGCGCTTGACCGCCTCGCCCGGCATGCCCCAGACCACGCTGGTTTTTTCATCCTGGGCGATCGTGATGGATCCGACTTCCTGCATCTCCTTGAGGCCCTCGGCGCCATCGGCGCCCATGCCGGTCAGAATCACGCCGATCGCGTTCGGGCCGACATTCTGCGCCACCGAGCGGAACATCACATCGACACTCGGCCGGTGCCGGTTCACCGGCGGGCCGTCGGAGAGCCGGCACACGAAGCGCGCGCCGTCACGCACCACCAGCAGGTGATGGCTGCCCGGCGCGATATACGCGTGGCCCGGCAGAATCTGCTGGCCGTCCTGTGCCTCGTACACCGTCATGGCCGAAATGCTGTTCATGCGTTTGGCAAACGGGCCGCTGAACGCCTCCGGGATATGCTGGGAGATGACAATGCCCGGCGCATCGGCCGGCATGTCCATCAATACTTCCTTGATGGCCTCGGTGCCGCCGGTCGAGGCGCCGATGGCAATGAGCTGATCGGTGGTCTTGAAGTGCTTCGGCCCGGTCCTGGCCAGCACCGCATCGGCGGAAAGCTTCGGAACCATGCCCAGGGAAGCCGACACCGGCACCCGTTCCAGGGCGCGCACCCGCGCACCGGCCGCCATCTTGACCTTGGCGCGAATCTCGGCGGCGTATTCATCCAGCGTGTGCGCCAGGTCCACCTTCGGTTTGGTCACGAAATCCACGGCACCAAATTCGAGCGCCTGCAGCGTGATATCCGCGCCCGCCTCGGTGAGCGAGGACACCATGACCACCGGCATCGGCCGCAGGCGCATGAGATTGCCCAAAAAGGTCACGCCGTCCATCTTCGGCATCTCGACATCGAGCGTCAGCACGTCCGGATTGAGCGCCTTGATTTTCTCGCGCGCCACGAACGGATCAGGCGCCGCACCGACCACCTCGATGCCCGGATCGCCGTTCAATATCTCGGCGAGCACCTGCCGCACCAGGGCGGAGTCGTCGACTATTAATACGCGGATCCTTCTGGAGTCGCGAGTCGCGAGTCGTGAGTCGTGAGTCATGGAATCATCTCTCATTCATTGAGCACGCAAATGTCGCGCGAGCGAAAG
The DNA here is from genome assembly GCA_964355495.1 of uncultured Acidiferrobacterales bacterium. Lineage (GTDB taxonomy): Bacteria > Pseudomonadota > Gammaproteobacteria > Acidiferrobacterales > UBA6901 > UBA6901. Next base: position 3,737 of record CAYHES010000170.1, on the reverse strand, counting down.
CGTCATACGTGATATCTCATCAAGGAGTTCATAGAGTCCACTGAACACCGACTCATCGATATAACCAAGGTCACGAGCCACATACAAGTGTGACTGAGATTCAGCAACCGAAGCGCGTGCTATATTCAGAAAGTTGGCGAATTCCTTATCGCTATGCCGGGCAGAGCCTTCCGCAATATTCGCCATGACCGAAACACAGGATCGCCGGAGCTGGTCCCGCAACCCGAAGTCCCGCGCGAACTCCCCATTCGTTGTCATTTCATATACCCGCTTTGTCGTTTCCCGCGCCTTCTGCCATGCCTGGATATCCTCAAAACGCCCAAACGCCGCCATCTTCCTGCTCCCTGGTTGAATGCCCAGGCCCAGTATATCTGCGCTTCCTTCGACTCTCGACTCTCGACTCTCGACTCTCGACTCTCGACTCTCGACTCTCGACTGCCTCTAAGACTCCCGACTAAAACAGCTCAATCGTGCCCTCCACCGGCTTCTGCTTGAGCTGGTTGAGGTAGGCGGTCTCGCGTTGCGCAATCGTGTCGTTGTGCAACGAGCGCAGTTTTTTTACAAACGCCTTGCCGGTGATCGGCGTGTAATAGACCTTGCGTGGATAGATCTCGCCGAGATCGCGCGCCGTCACCTTGATTCCCTCGGTGCGGATGTAGTGTTCGACGAAGTCGATGTTCTTGCGGCCGATGTCGGTCATCTGCGCCAGAATCCGGCCGCCGCCGAACACCTTGATCTCCAGGTTCTTGCGGCTGCCGCCGTTCTTCAGGATGTCGTTGATCATCTGTTCCATCGCGTAGTTGCCGTAGCGCGTGGACAGGCCCAGGCCATCGCTTTCCCAACTGCCGCCCGAGCCGCTCAGCGGCAGCATGAAATGATTCATGCCGCCGATGCCCATGACCGTATCGCGCACGCACGCCGACACGCACGAGCCGAGCACCGTCACGATGGTCTCTTCCTCGCGCGTGACGTAATACTCGCCGGGCAGCAGCTTGGCCGCGAACATGCCGTGCTGGTCGTCCCAGTAGCGGGTAATGTGGTTGAACCCCGGCAGCATGCACGGCGGCGTTGCCTTGGCCCGGGTGGCGCGGAGCTCAGTCATGGCGCGCTAGCGGATTCGCTGGTAAATGGTCTTGCCGATCAGCTTGAAGCGGTCGCTGATGCGGTGCAGGGACTCGGAGTGCCCGACATACAGGTAGCCATTCGGCACCAGCATGTCGGCATAGCGGTTGAAGAGCGTTCTCTGGGTTTCCTTGTCGAAGTAGATCACCACATTGCGGCAGAAGATGATGTCGAACGGGCCGCGCATCGGCCAGTCCTTGAGCAGATTCAGTTGCCGGAAGGCGATCAGTTCCTGCAGGTCGCGGCTGATCCTGACCTTGCCGCTGTTCGGCCCGGTGCCGCGGCTGAACCAGCGGCGCTGGCGCGGCGGCGAAATGCCCTCGATCCGGTCCTGCGGGTAGACGCCGGCCTGCGCCTTCGCCACCACCTGCGAGTCGATGTCGGTGGCGAGAATGCGCGCATCCCAGCCGGACAGGGACGACGCCAAGGTTTCGGCTACCGTCATGGCAATGGAATACGGCTCTTCCCCGGTCGAGCAGCCCGCCGACCAAATGCGTAAACGGCGGGTACCGGCGTTGTGCGACATGGTCTCGGGCAGCGCGCTGTCGGCGAGGTGCTCGAAGTGATGATTCTCGCGGAAGAACGAGGTGAGGTTGGTGGTGATGGCGTTGATGAGTTCGCCCAACTCCGCGTCCAGATGCTGTTCGACGTAGGCGCAATATTGTCTGAAGGAGTCCAGCCGCAGTTGGCGCAGGCGGCGCGTGAGCCGCCCATAGACCAGTTGGCGCTTCTGCTCGCCCAGCGAGATGCCGGAATGCTCCATGACCACGTCACGCAAGAACGCGAAGTCACGGTCGGTGAACTCGAATTCGCGTTCGCGGTTTTCGGCAATGTTCGGTGACGTCATGGCACTCAACAACTCATTGAGAAAAGTTTCGTCACACCGGCGAAAGCCGGTGTCCAGGCATTAAAGGCCGATGACTTCTATCGACATCCTGGATTCCGGCTTTCGCCGGAATGACGGCTATCACGGTTGTGCCGCGCACTCAGCGCGCGCAACAATTCACGACAGATGCAGCGCGCCTTCCAGCCCGATGCGCCGCGCGGACTCACGCAATGCCGGCTGCGGCGCGCGCCACTCGACAAGTGCACCGCGTCCCTCGGCGGTGCGAATGAATGCCGTCAGCAACTGCAAGCCGGCCGTGTCGATACGCGTGAGACTGCCGGCATCCAGCACCACCTGTTTGCTGTCCAGCCAGCGGCCCAGTTCTGTGTGCATCGCGGCAGCCTGCTCGATGGTCAGGGTATCGCCAAGGGCGACCACAGAGTCGAGAGTCGGGAGTCGCGAGTCGGGAGCAGAAACAACCGGTTCCGGGTTTGCCTGAGCCTTTGACTCCCGACTCTCGACTCCTGACTCTCGACTGGGTTCCTTCATCCACGCCAACGGATCGAATCCAATCGTGCCTTTTTTCTTGCTTGTCATCACAATGTCCTCGCGTTGAGCAGGTCGTCGGCCAGGGCACGGTAGTCGTCCGCCCCCTTGCCGCGCCGCTGATATTCGAAAATGCTGAGCGCCACGCCCGGGCTGTCGGCGACCGCGGCCGATTCGCGGATCGGCGTCGCCAGCACCGTGCCGGGGAAATATTCCAGCAACTTGTCGCGCACCTCGCGCGCCATGCGCCGGCGCTCGTTGAAACGGGTGAGCGCGATCCAGAGTTTCGTCTTGCGCTCCAGCGAATCGTCGATGTGTTTCAGGATGCGCATGAACCGCCCCACGCCATGCAGCGCCAGATACTCGCCGGTGACAGGGATCAGCACTTCATCGACCGCCATGAGCACGTTCATGGCCAGCAGACCGGCCGACGGCGGGGCGTCGATCAGCACGATGCCGTCGTCGTCGCCCAGTCCGGACTGCAAGGCCTCTTTCAGGAACATGCCGCGGCGCGCGCCGCCTTCGCTCATGAACTCGAATTCCGACAAGCGCGGTCCGGCCGGCGCCACCAGCAGTTGCGCGCGTGCCGGTTGCAGCACATCGTGCAACGGTGCCTGCGACAACAGCACCTCGTCCATGCCGCCATGGCCATTGGCGATCACCCCAAGCCCGGCACCCAGCTGGCCCTGCGGGTCGAGGTCAAGCGCCGTCACCCGGCACCCGCCCAGCGCCAGCGCATGGGCAAGGTTCAGCGTGGTCGTGGTCTTGCCCACGCCACCTTTCTGGTTCATGACCGCGATACGTCTCATAAGTCAGTCCCGAGTCGTGAGTCCCGAGTCGTGAGTCTGGCGCCTTCGACTCAGCACTCAGCACTCACGACTTCGGACTTGAAACTAAAACTCCTGCCAACTCCCGTCGTTATCACCCGTGCCGGTCTTCGGCAACGGCGCGACCTTGCCGCGCGGTGCGGCCGGCGTCACCAGCCTGGCCTTCTTGCGGCCAGCGTCGGCGCCGCCCGAGGTGTCGACAGGCCGCGGCCGGCGAACTTCGCCGCCACGCGCAGCGCCGTCGTTCGAGCCCAGACGGAAGAACTGCATCATGGCGTCCAGATTCTTCGCCTGTTCCTCCATGGCGCGCGAGGCGGCCGAGCTTTCCTCAACCAGCGCCGCATTCTGCTGGGTCATCTCATCCATCTGCATCACGGCCTTGTTGACCTGGTCGATGCCGGAGGACTGTTCCTGGG
>CAYHES010000169.1:0-5682 GCA_964355495.1 uncultured Acidiferrobacterales bacterium | reverse complement strand
CGCACTTGTTCACATTGGGAGAAAAACGACACGCACTATTTAGCGACCGGATCAGCATGACTTCCCGGAGCCCCCTGTAGGTCGGGCTTCGCCGATGGGATCGAGGCGAGGGCCGCAGGCCAGGGATGGCCTGCTTGCGGTTTTAGCCCGACATGTCGGCCTGAAGGCCGACCTACATTTCGAACAAGCGATGTTCCGTCAATTGTGAAGCGCTACACTAGTGTCCTGACTCTTGCAGAATTCAGGCAAAACGGTCTTCGAGCACCACCTCGCTCAATGGCAACTGCCCACCGCGCGGAAAAGGCTCCTTGATGCCCTTGCCGATGGCGATGAACAGGGCGATCGCGTGGTCCGGTGGCAGATTGATCTGCTTGCCGACGGCGTCGAAATCAAATCCGTCCATCGGGCAGGAGTCATAGCCCATTTCCTTCGCGGCCAACATCAGCGTCATGGCGGCAATGCCGCAGGAACGCATGGCCTCGTCACGCTGAACCTGCTCGCGCCCGGCGTAGTACTGGTGGATGGCGGGCAGCATGAACTCCTGCACCGGTTTCTGGACGTTGCGCCAATAGCGGGCGGGCTCCTTCTGCCACGCCTTGAGGTCCGCGCACAACACGATCAGCAACGATGCATCGGTCACCTGTGCCTGATCCCAGGCCAGGGCGCGCACCTGCTTGCGCAACAGCGGATCGCGCAACAGCACAAAGCGCCAGTTCTGAATGTTGAATGCCGTCGGCGCGAGCACGGCGAGCGACAACAGTCGTTCGGTTTCCTGTTCGGTCATTTTGTGGCCGGGATCGAATACCTTGACCGCGCGGCGTGTTTGAATCGCATCGGCCACGGACAGGCTCTGTGTTGTGCCCATTGATATTGCATGAGTTGCGGTGTGCATGGTTTCTCCAGTTTGTCGATGTGCGGGTGTATCCCGTTGGCCGGCGCACCAGCGGTGCGCCGGCCTGTCGAACTACTTCCTGCGGATATAGAACGTGTACTCGCCGCTCGCCTCGACCGACTCAAGCAGATCGTTGCCGGTCTGCCGGGCGAATGCCTGAAAGTCCTTCACCGAACCCGGATCGGTGGCGATGATCTTGAGCACTCTTCCGGTCTCGATCCCGGCCAGTGACTTCTTGGCGCGCAGAATCGGCAACGGGCAATTAAGACCGCGGCAATCCAGTTCCCTGTCAGCTTGCATGGGTAATCTCCTTTCTCGGGTCAAGGGTTGAAAGCACGCACCATCCGGTCGCGGACCGCATGGCACACCACGTCAAAAATCATTCTCGATCCACACGCATTACCGGCCACCGGAACGCCGCGCGGTGCAAAAAGGCTCAACGCTGCTTTGCACAGAGCCCCCTGATGTAACTCTCCAACTGCGACAGGCACTGGCCAAAATCCTTTAACGACTGCAGGTTCTTGGCGATGCCGATACACCCTTCAAACGCAGACACGATAAAGAGCGCGGCCGCCCGGCAATCGACATCCTTCCGCACCCGACCCTGCTTCTGCGCGCGCTTCAGGGCACCCGTGACCGTGTCCTGCCAGGTTTTCAGTACCCCGTTCAAACGTCGTTTGAACTCTACGTCCAGCGGGCTCATTTCCTGCATCAGGTTGTTGAGCGCACATCCCAGGGTCACCGACTCAAGCGTTGCACTTTTTGCCTTGCGCTGGATAACCTCAATCAGTGTCTCGATGGGGTCATCGCTCTCGCGCAAGGGCGCGAACATCATCGCCTCGAATCCCTCGCGGATCACCTCCTCGATGACCGCCAGCCCAAGATCATTCTTGTTCGGGAAGTGATGATAGAGCGCGCCCTTGGTGAGTCCGGTATTGGCGAGGATGTTCGAGAGACTGGCCGCCTGGAAACCGTGCCGATAGATTTCCTGAAACGCGGCATCGACGATCTTGTCGCGCGTCACGTCGGGCTGCCGGGCCGTTTGGGTTGCCATGGGCACAGTACATACCAGTCGGTATGTACTGTCAAGCACGGCACCGTGCTGCCCGCTGCGTTGGCCGGAATCGCTGCGCGCGGGTAGCGGCGTATTGCGCGGGCCTTGCCTCTCGCGCACACTTGGCTCCAGTCTTGTCACGACCAGCGCATGATCCCGAGCCACCCTGAAAACCGGCCCGACCCGAAAACCGCAGTGCTGGAGGCGCTCGCGCGCTTGCGCGCGGCATTCCCGCTCGAAGCGCGCATGCTCGCCGCTGCCGAACCGGTGTGCGCCACCTATGCACAGCTACTGGCACACTGGCTGGGTGCCATAGCGCCCACGGCGTCGGCGTTCGACGCCGACGCGCTGGCCGCGCTGGTGAAGCTGGACGCGGTGGTGCCGGAGGAGCATGGCCTCGGCTGCTATCCATTCAGTACGGTCGACACCGGCATCCGCGTGACCCTGCCCGCCGGCACGGTCAATGCCATGTGCGCGAACTGCGGCGCAAGCATCGCCTTCCATGTCGAGCAAAACGGCGGCCTCGACCACGATCAGGTGGAAATGGCGCGCGTCATCTGGCAACACGCGCGGACCACGCATACTTCCTGCAGCCAGGGCCTGTGCCGGCGCATCCGTTTCCTGTGCCGCGCGTGCCCGGAGGCGGAAGAACTGCTCCTGCGTCTTCCGCACTTCCGCCATCCATGGCGGTCGCCGGAGACCGGCGAACGCTTTACCCTGCCGCAGGCCGCGACGATCGGCAACGCGTTCTTCCGTTTCCAGTCGGCGCTGCTCGCGGCACATATCGGACCGGCAACCTAACCCATGACCGACACGGCCTCGACCAGCAGCGCCTCGGCACTCAACCGCGAGTGCCTGTGCACCACCATCAATCCGGCGGCGCTGGAGCGCGAACTGGCGGCGGTGCTCGGCGACAGCGACCTCTACCGTTCGATCCGCGCCACGCGCCCACATCTGTTTTCCGCGACGGCGGTGTTCGTTACGCCGGAGCAAGTGGACAAGATGCGTGCCGTGATCGAGGCAGTGGAGACGGTTATCGCCACACCCGCGTATCGCAGCGTCGCGCTCGCCCGCGCCTCGGCCGTGGCGGCACACGACCCGCACAGCCCCGGTGTATTTCTCGGCTACGACTTTCATCTCGGCGAACATGGCCCGCGCCTGATCGAGATCAACACCAACGCCGGCGGCGCGCTGCTCAATGTCTACCTGGCGCGCGCCCAGAAGGCCTGCTGCGCGGAGATGCATGGTCTCACCACCGGTCCGGTGGCGCTCGCCGCGCTTGAAGAAGAGTTTGTCGCCATGTTCCGCAACGAATGGCGGCTGGCGCGCGCTGGCGCGCCGCTCCGGCGCATCGCCATCGTGGACGATGCACCGGCCACGCAATACCTGTACCCGGAATTCGTCCTGTTTCAGGCCTTGTTCCGCCGCCATGGCATCGACGCGCTGATCGCCGATCCGGCGGGGCTTGAAATCCGCAACGGCCGGCTTGTGCATGCGGACGGAGCGGTGGATCTCGTTTATAACCGCCTCACCGACTTTGCGCTTGACGAGCCCGCACATGCCGCGTTGCGTACCGCCTGGCGCGACGACCTGGCGCTGATCACCCCACACCCGCGCGCCCACGCCCTGTATGCCGACAAGCGCAACCTGATCGCGCTCACCGATCCGGAATGGCTGCGCACCACCGGCGTCGAACCGGCGGCGATCGAAACCCTGACACAGGGCATCGCGCGCACCCGCCTGGTCGAGCGCGCGCGCGCCGAAACGTTGTGGGCGGAACGCAAGCGGCTGTTCTTCAAACCGGCCGGCGGTTACGGCAGCAAGGCGGTGTATCGCGGCGACAAACTCACGCGCCGCGTGTGGGAGGAGATTCTGGCCGGTGACTACGTCGCGCAGGAGCTGGTACCGCCGGGCGAACGCCAGGTGCGGGTGGATACCGAAAGCACCGCGCTCAAATACGACGTGCGCTGCTTCGTGTATCACGGCAGGCTTCAGCTTCTGGCCGCGCGCCTCTACCAGGGTCAGGCCACGAATTTCCGCACCCCGGGCGGCGGCTTCGCGCCGGTGTTCTATCCGCCAGTGAATGAAGCCTCATTCACTGATGGCGGAAGTGCCGGAAACGCAGGAGCAGTTTTCCGGCCACCACCGGGAGAAGCAGAATGAAGGAAATGACCATCGGCGTCCTGGCGCGCAGCGCGGGCGTGAACATTGAAACCATCCGTTACTACCAGCGGCGCGGTTTGATCGGCACTCCGCGCAAACCGCCGGGCGGTGTGCGCCGCTATCCGCACGCGGCGCTGGCGCCACTGCGTTTCATCCGGCGCGCCCAGCAGCTCGGCTTCAGCCTGAAGGAGATCCGCGAACTGCTGGCACTCGGCGAACAGTCGTGCGGCGCCACGCGCCGCATCGCCGAGCGTCGCCTCGCCGACATCGAGGCGCGCCTGAATGATCTCAAGACCATGCGCCGCCTGCTGGCGCGCCTGATCCGTGAATGCGCGGCCGGGCGCGACGCCGCCTGCCCGATTGTGCAAAGCCTGAGTGTTGAACGCGATGTTTAACAAACCGGGTTGCCGTCAAGGGAGAAAAATGTTCATCAGGCAGACACTGTTCAACAACAGCGTAGGGTGCGCTTGCGCACCATTCACGCCCAGAATTTTACATCGGGGCTGCACAAGCCTTGCGGTGCGCAAGCGCACCCTACACTACTGCACAGTGCGCGCGAATCCGGTTGAACAAACCGGTTTGCCGGCAGCCAATGGCTTGCTGTAGATTCTGCGCAGAAACCATCAAGACATCACACCGAGGGAGAACAACATGTTTATCGCCATCACCCTGCACCTGCTGGCCGTCGTCATCTGGGTCGGCGGGATGTTCTTCGCCTACATGGCGCTGCGCCCGGTGGCGGCCACTTTGCTGGAACCGCCGCTGCGCCTGCCACTCTGGTCGCAGACCTTTGCGCGTTTCTTTCCGTGGGTGTGGGCAGCGGTGATCCTGCTGCCGGTCACCGGTTACTGGATGATCCTCAACGTCTTTGGCGGCTTTGGCAGCCTGGCGCTCTACATTCACATCATGCAGGGGGTCGGCATCCTCATGATGCTCATTTTTCTGCACGTGTTCTTTGCGCCCTACCGGCGTCTCAAGCAGGCGGTCGCGAGCGGTGATTTTGCGGCGGCCGGCAAGCACCTCGCGCTGATCCGCAAGCTGATCGGCCTCAACCTGATTCTGGGGATGACACTGATTGTCGTGGCGAGCAGCGGCCGCTACCTGGTATAGACATGTCCTTCTGTTAACAGGCTTCTGGAAAAGCGTTCGTCACACCGACGAAAGCCGGTGTCCAGGTTTTAATTTCAATGGTTTCATCGACATGCTGGATTCCGGCTTTCTCCGGAATGACGGAATTTGATGTTTCGGCGAGTTTTTCAGCAGCACTGTTAAGTGCCGGTGCGCACAACCTTGATCACCTGCGCCGGATCGATCTCGCATTGCGGGCGGCCGAAGTACCAGCCCTGCCCCCAGTCGGCGCCGAGGTCGCGCAGCAGCTCGGCGGTGGCCGCGTCTTCCACGCATTCGGCGATGGTGGTCAGGCCCTGGTCGCGGGCCAGCGCGATAATGCTTTTCACCATGCCCAGCACCTTGGGGTTGGCGCGCAGGTTCTGCACCATCCAGCCCTCGATCTTGAGGAAGCTGACCGGCAGGCTGGCGAGATACAGGAACGACGAGTAGCCGCTGCCGAAGT
>CAYHES010000168.1:0-5699 GCA_964355495.1 uncultured Acidiferrobacterales bacterium | reverse complement strand
ACGTGCTCGCGCACCTGCCGCTGGTCATCGCCGTGGCGCACCATGCCGTGGCCGCGCTGCTGCTGCTGAGCCTGATCACGCTTAACCATGCGCTGCGCCCGCGGCCGTGACAACACCCGGGAAACCCGCCGCCATGAAGCCGACCTGTGTTGATCTTGCCGACGCCGGGCGCTGGCAGCGGCTGATACAGCTCGCGCACGAGTATCTGGAGCTCACCAAGCCACGCGTGGTGACACTGATTGTGTTCACCGCGCTGGTCGGCATGTTCCTCGCGGTGCCGGGCATGCCGCCGCTCGACAAACTGCTGCTGGGCACGATTGGCATTGCGCTCGCCGCCGGCAGTGCCGCCGCCATCAATCACCTGCTCGACCAGAAGGCGGATGCCGTGATGGCGCGTACCCGCGGCCGGCCGTTGCCCACCGGCCAGTTGCGGTCCTTGCAGGCGGGGCTGTTTGCCGTGCTGTTGTGCGGCCTGTCCATGCTGGTGCTGGCCGTGGGGGTAAACGGACTGACGGCGTTGCTCACCTTCATCTCGCTGATCGGCTACGCGGTTGTCTACACCGTCTGGCTCAAGCACGCCACGCCGCAGAACATTGTGATCGGTGGCGCCGCCGGTGCCGCGCCGCCGGTGCTCGGTTGGGCGGCCGTCACCGGCGAGGTCACGGGCGATGCGCTGTTGCTGTTCCTGATCATTTTCGTCTGGACCCCGCCGCATTTCTGGGCGCTGGCGCTGTATCGCGAAAAGGAATATGGCCGCGCCGGTATCCCGATGCTGCCGGTGACGCACGGCAATGAGTTCACGCGCCTGCACATCCTGCTGTACACCATCCTGCTGACGGCGGTCACGGTCATGCCGTTCGCCAGTCACTTGAGCGGCGGCATTTACCTGGCCGGCGCGATGCTGCTGAACGCCGTATTCCTGTATCACGCCTGGCGGCTGTATCGACGCTACAGCGACGCGCAGGCGCGTCGTACCTTCATTTATTCCATCCAGCACCTGACGGCGCTGTTCGCGCTGCTGCTCATCGACCATTACCGCTTCTATTACCTCGAAGCGCTGCAGTCGGCGCTGTACTGATGCCGCATGCGTTTTCGCGGTGCCTGGATCGCGCTGTCTCCGATCCTTGCACTGGCCGCCATTGATGCACCGAGGCCGTCCACCCTTTTGGTGGGCTGGCGAATGCCGGCAGTGCATGGAACATCCGCGTTTATCTGTGGCGAACGCCGTTTTAAGGTTTTAAAGAGGTAGCCGCTGCAAGGCGGATGCCGGTCAGAGCGGCTTGACTTGGCTGGCGCACGCACACCAGAATCAACCGCGCCATGCCAAGAAAGAACAAGCACGTTGCCGCGGTCGGGCATGCGCTGGATGCCTACGCGCCGGCCGAAATGGCGGCGCGCGTCGAACACATCGGCGTGGTCAAGGCGAAGCTGGCCACGCTACCCACGCTCGCGCTCGGGCTGCTGGCCGGGGCCTTCATCGCCTTCGGCGCCATGTTCTTCACCCTGGTCATGACGCAGGCGGGCCTGGGTTTCGGTCCGGCACGGCTGCTCGGCGGCGTCGCCTTCTCGCTCGGTCTGGTCCTGGTGGTGGTCGGCGGCGCCGAGCTCTTTACCGGTAACAGCCTGATTGTCATGGCCTGGGCGCATCGCAAGATCACCGCCCGCGCACTGCTGCGCAACTGGACGCTGGTGTACCTCGCCAACCTGGCCGGCGCCCTGGGCACCGTGCTGCTGGTGTACTGGTCCGGACATCTTTCCCTGGGCGAGCAGATGGTCGGCGCGCAGGCACTGAAGATCGCCGTGGCCAAGGTGAATCTGCCGTTCAGCGAGGCGTTCTTCCGCGGCGTGTTGTGCAACGTGCTGGTGTGCCTCGCGGTGTGGCTGTGTTACGCGGCGCACGATGTCGCGGGCAAAATCCTCGCCATCGTGTTCCCGATTTCCGCGTTCGTGGCCCTCGGTTTCGAACACAGCGTGGCCAACATGTATCTCATTCCGATCGGCATCCTGGCCGCCGCCGACCCGGCGATCGTGCAAGCGAGCGGCCTGTCGGGTGTCGCGCTCGCCGGCCTGGATGGTTCCGGCTTTCTGCGCAACCTGCTGCCGGTGACCCTCGGCAACATCGTCGGCGGCGGTGTGCTCGTCGCCGCGATTTACTATCTCATCTACCTGCGCGACTGGCCGGCGCAGCGTTAGCCGGCGCGGCGTACAGCCAGCCGCGCCGGATCATCCACTTCTCGATCTCGACGCCGACAAAGACCACTGATGATATCGCCAGACAGAAAGTCAGCTCGTCGAATGTCAGCGGCTCGGTCTTGAAAATCGGGTTGAGCCACGGCAGGTAGATCGTCGCCATCTGCAGCGCAAAGGTAAACAGCAGGGCCAACGTCAGCGGCCGGTTGGACCACGGACCCTGGGTGAACAGCGAGTCGCGCTCCGAGCGAATCGCGAGCACATGGCCGAGCTGCGACAGCGTCAGCACCGTGAACACCATGGTCTGCCAGTGGCCGTTGCCGGTGTGGATGGCCCAGGCCTGGGTGAAGATCGACGCCGCGCCCATCAGCAGCCCGACCCAGAGAATGTGCTGCCACATGCCGTGCGCGAAAATGCTCTCGGCCGGCGGCCGCGGCGGCCGTTGCATGACGCCGCGCTCCTCGCGTTCGGCCGACAGCGCCAGTCCCGGCAGGCCGTCCGTGACCAGGTTGATCCACAGGATGTGGATCGGCAGCAACGGGATCGGCAAGCCGAGAAACGGGGCGAGAAAGATGGTCCATATCTCGCCCGAGTTGCTGGTCATGGTGTACTTGATGAACTTGCGGATGTTGTCGAAGATGCGCCGGCCCTCGCGCACCGCGCGCACGATGGTCGCGAAATTGTCGTCCAGCAGGGTCATGTGCGCCGCCTCCTTGGCGACGTCGGTGCCGGTGACGCCCATGGCGATGCCGATATCGGCGCGTTTCAGCGCCGGGGCATCGTTCACCCCGTCGCCGGTCATGGCCACGAACTCGCCCTGCGCCTGGAGTGCCTGCACGATGCGGATCTTGTGCTCCGGCGCGGCGCGCGCATAGACGCGTACCGTGCGCACATGCCGGGCGAATTCCGCATCCGGCATGGCCGCCAGCTCGGCGCCGGTCAGCACCTCGCCGTGCGCGTCGAGCAGGCCGAGGCGCCGGGCGATGGCGCGCGCGGTTTCCGGGTGATCGCCGGTGATCATCACCGGCACGATGCCGGCGCTCGCACAGTCGGCAATGGCGGCGGCGGCCTCGGCGCGCGGCGGATCGAGCAGGCCGGCGAGCCCGAGAAAATCAAGTTCGGCCTCGACGGTTGCGGACTCGATCGGCGGCGCTGCATCGAAGCGACGGCGCGCAAACGCCAACACGCGCAGGCCGTCGGCGGCCATGTGCCCGGCGACTGCCAGCAGCGCGTCGCGATCCAGCGGCCGCGAACCTTCGGGGCTGTAATAGCCGTGACAAATGGACAGAATCTTCTCCGGCGAGCCTTTCGTATAGGCAATGATGTATTCCTTCTCCCCAGCTCCCGCGGTAGCGGGAGCGGGCAAGGGGAGAGGTTGCAAAAGCGGGCCGCGCGGCCTGTGCAGTGTCGTCATGCACTGGCGTGCCGCATCGAACGGCAGTTCCGCAATGCGTGGCTGTTGTTCGAGCAGCTCGCTGGCCGCGAAACCGGCATCGCGTGCCGCCTCGAACAACGCCACTTCGGTCGGCTCGCCGACCGGTGCGCCAGCGTGGTCGAGATGGGTGTCGTTGTTGAGCGCCATGGCAGTAAGCAACTCAATCAGCACCGGATCGTCCGGCTTCGCCAGCGGCGGCGCGCCACGCTCGCCGCCCGCCACGCACAGCTCCTCGACGCGCATGCGGTTGAGCGTGAGTGTGCCGGTCTTGTCCGAGCAGATATAGGTGACCGAACCGAGCGTCTCGACCGCCGGCAATTTGCGGATCAGGGCCTGGCGCCGCACCATCTGGCGCGCGCCGAGCGCCAGCGCCACGGTCACCACCGCCGGCAGCGCCTCGGGGATTGCCGCCACCGCCAGGCTGATGGCGGTAAGCAGCATCAGCAGCACCGGTTCTCCGCGCAGCACCCCGGCGGCGAATATCACCGCGCACAGCGCCAGCACCACGATCGCCAGAATTTTTCCGAAACGCGCCAGCCGTTTCTGTAACGGTGTCTTGCCCTCCTCGGCGCCGTGTAGCAACTGCGCAATGCGCCCGAGTTCGGTATCCATGCCGGTCGCCGCGACCACGCCGCGCGCGCGGCCGTGCACGGCCAGCGTGCCCTTGTACGCCATGGTGAACCGGTCGCCGAGGGCGGCGTCGTCCGCAACCGGCGCATCCGCCGACTTGCGCACCGCCGCCGATTCGCCGGTGAGCGCCGCTTCCTGGGTCTGGAGCGCGGCCACCTCCAGCAGGCGTATATCGGCCGGCACCACCGCGCCGGCGTCGAGCAGCACGATGTCGCCCGGCACCAGCTCCTGCGCGGGAATGCTGTGCGAGCGTCCGTCGCGCAGCACGCGCGCCACGGGTGCGGCCATCCGGCGCAAGGCCGCGATCGCCGCCTCGGCACGGTATTCCTGGACGAAGCCGATCACGGCATTGAGCACGACAATCACCAGAATCACGAGCGTGTCGGCGACGTCGCCGATGACCCCTGAGACCACGGCGGCGGCCAGCAACACCACGATCATGAAATCGGTGAACTGGTCCAGGAACATGCGCGCCGGGCCGCGCCGCCGCCCTTCGATGAGCGCATTCGGGCCGTGTCGCGCCAGGCGCACCGCGGCCTCGGCCGTGGTCAGCCCCTGAACCGGATCGACCGCCTGCGCGCGCAGAACCTCAGCGACCGGGCGCGCATGAGCAGGCAAATAGTTGTCGCGGGTTGTCATTCGGCATGCAGCATAAATGGATGCATGCCGAATGATAACTGTCTGGGCGTGTTGAGACTTGATTCCGGGCAAAAAAGAAGGGCCTCGTGAGAGGCCCGTGCGGATATTGCCGTTGCCGGATTTCAGTCCGGCTGTTGTTCGCTGCCGCGTCAGGCCCCGAGGCTGTCCGGTTCGATCACACGCTTCATTTCGGTGAGCGCCTTCTTTTCGATCTGGCGGATGCGTTCGGCGGATACTTTATATTCCCGCGCCAGGTCGTGCAGCGTGGGCTTGTCCTCGTCCAGCCAGCGGCGGCGGATGATGTCGCGCGAGCGGGTGTCGAGCCGGGCGAGAGCGGCGTCCAGATTACGGTCGCGCGCGGCTTCGCTGTCGCTCTGCGTGATGACGCGCTCCGGGTTGTAGCGCATATCCTGCAAATACCCGGCCGGGCTGGCGCGGAACTGATCCTCGTCCATGTCGTCCTGCGCGTCGAACGGCACATCCGGGTTGGTGAGGCGCGCTTCCATCTCTTTCACATTCGCCGTCGAGACGTCGAGGTTGGCGGCGAGCGCCTCGATTTCGCCCTGATTCATCCAGCCGGTGTGGGTGCGCGACTTGCGCAGGTTGAAGAACAGTTTGCGCTGCGCCTTGGTGGTTGCCACCTTGACGATACGCCAGTTGCGCAGCACGAAGTCAAAAATCTCGGCACGGATCCAGTGCACGGCGAACGAGATCAGCCGCACCTCGTGCTTGGGGTCGTAGTGCTTGACGGCCTTCATCAGGCCGATGTTGCCTTCCTGGATCAGGTCGGCCTGCGGCAGGCCGT
>CAYHES010000167.1:0-5710 GCA_964355495.1 uncultured Acidiferrobacterales bacterium | reverse complement strand
ATGGCGGGCAGTACACGCATGCGGCGATCTGGGCGGCCATGGCGTTTGCCCGATTGGGCGACCATCAGCGCGCCTGGGAACTGTTGGCCATGATCAACCCGGTCAACCATGGAAAAACGCCGGAGGGAGTGGCGACCTACAAGGTCGAACCCTACGTCGTCGCCGCCGATATCTATGCGCTCGCGCCGCACACCGGCCGCGGGGGATGGACCTGGTACACGGGCTCGGCCGGCTGGATGTATCGGCTGATCGTGGAATCGCTGCTCGGCTTGAGGCTGGACGTGGACAAACTGTACTTCGCGCCGTGCCTGCCGGCGGATTGGAAGGCCTTCACGATGCACTACCGGTATCGGGAAACGGTCTACCACATCGTCGTCTTGCAAACGCGCGCCGCCGATGCTGTGCAGAGCGACGCGATGCGCGTGACGGTGGATGGCGTCGAACGCCCCGACAAAATCATTCCGCTGATCGACGACCGCCAGGATCACGCGGTCGAAGTGAGAATAATGGCACTACCCCCAGTTCATGAATGACCAAGGAGATAAACATGAGCATGACTTTAAGCCTCGCCCCGCTGGTTTCGCTGATCGCCGGCATTCTCATTCTGGTTGTGCCGCGTCTGCTGAACTACATCGTCGCAATATATTTGATTATTATCGGCTTGCTCGGGCTGTTCGGCGCGGGCGATTTTCATATCCGGTAAATCATATCCGGTAAATAGTATAGGAAGAATAAACCCCTCTTCCCTGAAAAACCACCCGCACTCAACCGTGTTGTTTGCCCCGCCAGAGCCACTCAACATTGCACGATCCGGCGGCCCTGCCGGAAAAACCGGCTATGCATCGCCGTATTCTGGCCCATTCCAGCCTTCAGACCGACAGATGCCTTGGCACCTCCGCCGAGTGCCGCCACGCTGTTGTTTTTTCCTTACGGTGCGCCAAACAGGACAGCTTGAGGGGGTGCCCGGCTCTCGTGCAACGGGGCGGGCTTCGTGGAGGCGGTTTGTTTGTTCAGGTGGGTGAGTATCTCCGGCAACTGCTCCCTGCGTTGCTCTACCTCCTGCATCCATGCAGTCGTCGGCCATGCGCCGTGCCCCGCAGCTCGGGCAGAATCCCCGGCGCTTGTGACGTGAAGGGAATCACTAATGCCGCGGGCGCAGGGATGCGCATGAGCGGCCAACTGAACGCGACCAACCGCTCTTGGCGACAGTCCGTGCAGCGCACACGCAGGAACCCGTATTCCAGGCGGCCACATCTTTGGAAAGCACACTTGCACAAAAATAGCCATATGAGGTAATCATCGAATTCCCGCTGGATATACTCCGGCAAGGTCGCGCCCTGTGCGGCCATCTGGTCCACAAACGCGGGGTAGTACTGCTCGACAAACTGGTAGAGAAGGGACTGTTCCGGACGGTGGCGTTCGTAACGGTGAACGCCATGGCCCGGGCGGGCTTCCTTGCCAGCCGGTTGCAACATGATCGCTTCCTTGCGATACGGCGTGTGTGCTCAGGTTGGAGCAGGCCCCGATCATGATCACGATGATCGGGATTCTGGTATCGACTTAGGCTCATTCGGACAACGTTTTGTTATTGTTACTACGTCCGGGTTATTTAATATTCTGTGTTTTTTTGCAAAGCGCCCGATTGATATGCAATCCGCTGCACCTCTTCCAGCCAGGCAAGCCGTTGCGCAGGCGTGGCACTGGCCCACAAGCGCAGGTGCGCTTTCTCTTCTTCGGTTAATTCGTTTTGACTGGCTTCAGGTTTCATCGTCTTTATCCAACAGCCCTTGCAGGTATTTGATATCCTCCAAATCCTTGGGGCGGGCAGCTTGTTGCTTCATGGCGATTAAGTCATTAATAGCACAAACCGGAATAACGATCCCGCCCAAATCCATCGGTACGGCACGTTGTGCCATTTCCTTGAACGGGAAAGGTTCGCGCACAAACACATCCAGAATCATCAATGGATTGTCCGGCTGGTAAAATGAAAACACCAACATGTTCTTGTCGTTGATCCAGCCTTCGCGGGTAGCCTTATCCGTAAACTGCATGGGATCAACGGGCAGTCTGGGTTTCAGGCCACAGGCCAGTATGGCCCTGATAGCCTTCTCCGCTTCGTGCTGTTCCAGATTAATCACCAGATCGATATCGGCGGTTAATCTGGCGTAACCGTGTAATACGGTCGCCAGTCCACCAACTACTACATACTGCACTTTGGCATCGTTGAGTACTTTAAAGAGCGGTAAATACAAAGACATTGAATGTCCCCTGCTTTAGTTTATTTCAATGGGGTCTGGCACGAATGGCACTTACCTTAAGCGGTTACCTGATTAAATAGGCGTTAAGCTCGCCGTTTGCGCCGTAACCCACCAGTCGCGCCGCCAGGCACTCATTAAAAAAGCGTTGTGTTGCTACGCAACTCCTGGTGGGTTACGCAAAAAGCGCTAACCCACCCTACATTTAGGCTCAGGCTTAAGTAAGCGCCATTCGAGTCCGGTCCCTTGAATTGCGCACGCCAGCGGTCAGCTGCCGGCGAGGGTCATGGACTCGATCAGGATCGACCCGGTGCGGATGTTGCCGCACGGGTCCACGTCGTTGCCGACCGCGACCAGTCCGCGGAACATGTCCTTGAGGTTGCCGGCGATGGTGATCTCCTCGACCGGGTACTGGATCGCGCCGTTCTCCACCCAGAAACCGCCCGCGCCGCGCGAATAGTCGCCGGTCACTCCGTTGACGCCGAAGCCGATGAGCTCGGTGACCAGCAGCCCGGTGCCCATCTGCCGGAGCAGGCCGGCCAGGTCCTGGTCGCCCGGCTGGATGGTGAGGTTGTGCACGCCGCCGGCGTTGCCGGTGCTGCGCAGGCCGAGCTTGCGCGCCGAGTACACGTCCAGCACATAGCCCTGCAGAATACCGTCGCGCACGATGTCGCGACTCGCCGGCGCCACGCCGTCGTTGTCGAACGGCGTGCTGCCGAGCGCCTTTTTCAGGAACGGCTGCTCGTGAATGCGCACCTGCGGCGCGAACACCGGCTTACCCAGGTGATCGAGCAGGAATGAGGAACGACGATACAGGCTGGTGCCGCGGATCGCGCTCACGAAATGCGACAGCAGGCTGGCGGCCACCGGTGCCTCGTAGATCACCGGTATCTGGCGGGTGCTGAGCTGGCGGCCGCCGAGGCGGCGCACACTGCGCTCGGCCGCCTTCCTGCCAACCAACACAGCGGCCTCGAGGTCGGCCCGGTCGCGCGCGGCGGTGTACCAGTAATCACGCTGCATGCCGGAGTCATCCTGAGCGATGACCGCACAGCTCATGCCATGCCGGGTGGTGGCGGTGGCGCCGAGGAAGCCGTGGCTGTTGGCGTACACGTCGGTGCTCTCGTACGAATACACCGTGGCGCCTTCGGAATTGCCGATGCGCGTATCGGTGGCGCGCGCCGCATCTTCGCAGGCCAGCGACAGCTCGATTGCCTGTTCCACGCTCGGGTTCCAGGGGTAATAAAGATCGAGATCCGGAATCTCGCGCGCCAACTGATCGGGATCGGCGAGACCGGAAAATTCATCGGCCGCGGTGTAGCGCGCGATAGTCGCAGCGGCGCGTACGCAATCGCGCACCGCCACGGGTGACAGGTCCGAAGTGCTGGCCGAGCCGCTCTGCTTGCCGAAGAACAGGGTCAGCGCCAGGCCCTTGTCGCGATTGTGTTCGACGGTCTCGACCTCGCCAAGGCGCACCGTCACCGACAGGCCCTGATTCACGCTCACGCTCGCCTCGGCGCTCGATGCGCCCTGGCGTTTCGCCTCGGCGAGCACGTCACCGACGAGTGCTTTGAGTTGCTCGGCCGACGCGCCTGTCTTTGCCTGTTGAGCGGAAGGAGTGTTGTTCACGCTGTTCATCTTGACCTTGGTGAGAAATCGGGTATTTAGCGCAGAGGACGCAAAGGTTTTTTTGTTATTCATAATTTTCTCTGCGCTCTCCGCGCCTTTGCGTTCTCTGCGTCAATTAACGAAACTCGCTCTGGGTACCGCCGACCGTGAGGCCGTCGATGCGCAGGGTCGGCTGGCCGACGCCGACCGGCACGCTCTGTCCATCCTTGCCGCAGGTGCCGACACCGGAATCGAGCGCCAGGTCGTTGCCCACCATGGTCACGCGCGTGAGCACGTCCGGGCCGTTGCCGATCAGGGTGGCGCCCTTCACCGGGCGCGTGACCTTGCCGTTCTCGATGAGATAGGCCTCGCTCGCCGAGAACACGAACTTGCCATTGGTGATGTCCACCTGGCCGCCGCCGAAGTTAACGGCGTACAGGCCCTTTTCGACCGAGGCGATGATCTCCTGCGGATCGCGGATGCCGGGCAGCATGTAGGTGTTGGTCATGCGCGGCAGCGGCATGTGCGCGTACGACTCGCGCCGGCCGTTGCCGGTGGGCGCGACGCCCATGAGGCGCGCGTTGAGCGTGTCCTGCAGGTAACCTTTCAGGATGCCGTCTTCGATGAGCACGGTCTTTTGCGTGGGTGTGCCTTCGTCGTCCACGTTGAGCGAGCCGCGCCGGTCCGCAAGCGTGCCGTCGTCCACCACCGTGACGCCGCGCGCGGCAACTTGTTGCCCCACCATTCCGGCGAACGCCGACGTGCCCTTGCGGTTGAAATCGCCTTCCAGACCGTGGCCGATGGCCTCGTGCAGCAGAATGCCCGGCCAGCCGGGGCCGAGCACCACCTGCATGCTGCCGGCCGGGGCGTCATCGGCGTCCAGGTTCACCAGTGCCTGGCGCACCGCCTCGCGTGCATAGAGGCGTGCGAAATCATGTTCGAGAAAATACTGGTAACTCACGCGCCCGCCGCCGCCGTGGCTGCCGGTTTCGCGCCGGCCGTTCGCCTCGACGATCACGGTCACATTCAAACGCACCAGCGGGCGCACATCCGCGGCCAGTCCGCCGTCGCTGCGTGCCACCAGAATGGTTTCCTGCACGCCGGAGAGCGACGCCATCACCTGGGTCACGCGCGGGTCGGCGCGCTTCGCTTCCGCCTCGACGGTTTCGAGCAGCTTCACCTTGGCGGCGTCTTCCAGGCTCGCGAGCGGATCGAGGGGCGCATAAAGAGTCCGGAGTCTGGAGTCGCGAGTCGCGAGTCGGTTGTCCTTCGGGCCTTTGGACTCGCGACTCACGACTCGCGACTCGGCACTCGCGCCCGAATGCGCAATCGCGCGCGCCGCCGTGGCGGCATCGCTCAGCGCCGGCAGCAGAATCTCGTCGGAGTAGGCGAAGCCGGTCTTCTCGCCGCTCACCGCGCGCACGCCGACACCCTGTTCGACGTTGTACGAACCGGATTTGACCTGGCCCTCCTCCAGCGACCAGGACTCGTGCCGGCTGTACTGGAAATAGAGATCGGCGTAATCCACGCGGTGCGTGAGTATCTGGCCGAGCAGCCGGTCGAGGTCGGTTTCGTCCAGGCCGGCCGGCGCGAGTAGCGTGCGGCGCGCGGTGTCGAGGTTGTTGGTCATAAAGGAAGCTCTGAATAATTCTTAAAAAATAATATTTTTCGCCGCAAAGGCGACCGCTCTCGCGCATCCATGCGCTCCGCGACATTGGTGCAACCATGCACGGCGCAAAGAACGCAAAGATTTTCTCGATAAAAACTCATGATTTTCTTTGCGCCTTTGCGGCAAATACTGATCCGGTCGCTAAATAGTGCGTGTCGTTTTTCTCCCTCTCCCTGCGGGA
>CAYHES010000166.1:0-5744 GCA_964355495.1 uncultured Acidiferrobacterales bacterium | reverse complement strand
TTCTGGAAGTAGACCGGGCCCTGGCACTCGTCGCGCTCGATCATGTAGGCGATGATCTTGTCGTCGCCTTCGCCTTCCATCTTGCCGTAGCCCATGGTGCCGACGTGGATACCGGAGGCACCCTGCAGACGCGACATCTTGGCCAGTACGAACGCGGTATAGCCGCGCTTGGCCGAGGGCGAGGTGATCATGCCATGGCCGGCACGGTGGTAGTGCAGGTACTGGCTGGGGTACTGGCGACGGGCGGTGGTCACCATGCCGGGGCCGCCGACGAAACCGTCCACCAGGAAGGCCAGCTTGTCGGCATCGGGACCGAACACTTCCAGCGCGAAATCGGCGCGCGCGCACATTTCGTAGTGGTCGTCGGCGGTGATGTTCATGGAGAACAGCTTGGCCTGGCCGGTTTCGTCCTGGGCGCGCTTCATCGAGTCATAAACCAGCGGCAGCACCTTCTTGATCGGGGCGAACACCTGGTTGCCTTGCGGTTCGTCGTTCTTGATGAAGTCACCGCCGAGCCAGAACTGGTAGGCCGCGTGGGCGAAGGGCTCGGGACGCAGGCCGAGCTTGGGCTTGATGATGGTGCCGGCGATGTAGCCGCCATTCTCGACCGGGCGGCCGAGGATGCGCCACAGGTCGGAGATGTCCTTGGCCGGGCCGTCGAACATCTGGACGACGCGGTCGGGCATGTAGAAATCGATCATCTTGGCGTGCTCGATGTCGCCCATGCCCTGGTTGTTGCCGATGACCAGGGTCAGGAAGGATACCAGCATGAAGCGGCCGTCGGTGACGTTGCGGTCGAACAGCTCGATCGGATAGGCAATGCGCATGTCTTCCGTGGCTTCGTCGATGTGGTAGACCAGCGCATCCACGCCCTTGGTGAAGTCGTCGGTGGTGGAGACTTCCACGTTGGTACCGGTGGAGGACTCGGCGGCGAAGTGCGCGGCGGCTTCCAGATAGCCGTGGCCCTTCTTCGGCTTCATTTTGTAGGCGACCAGGATGTGTCGGCCGCCCTTGAGCAGGTCGGCTTCTTTCAGACTCAGATCGGCATAACGGTTGGACTGATCCATTACTCTCTCCTCAGTAGTTAAATTCGTACGCTCCGTCGAGCATGGACGCGACTATAGCGGAATGCTTGTATAAGGAATATTCAATTGATATGATGATCATCATAAGTATTTATATATACTTATCCGGGGCCCCCAAATGCTGCATTTAACCTTTCGCCAACTGGGCATCTTCGAGGCCGTGGCGCGCCACTTGAGTTACACCCGCGCGGCGCAAGAACTGCACCTGTCACAACCCGCCGTCTCCATGCAAATTAAACAGCTCGAAGCGAATGTCGGGCTGCCGCTGTTTGAGCAGCTGGGGAAAAAAATCTATCTCACCGAAGCCGGGCGCGAGCTGTCGCACTATAGCCGCGTGATCGAGCAACAGTTGTCGGAAGCCGAATCGGTGCTGGGTGAACTCAAAGGCCTGCATCGCGGCAAACTGAGGATATCGGTGGCGAGCACCGCCAATTACTTCATCCCCACCCTGCTCGGAACATTTTCGCGCCGCTATCCGGATGTGACCGTCTCGCTGGACGTGACCAACCGCGAAACCCTGCTGCGGCAACTCGCCGAGAACACCGTCGATCTCGTGGTCATGGGCCAGCCGCCGGTCGAGGCCGACGTCGAGGCCGAGGCGTTCATGAACAACCCGCTGGTGGTCGTGGCCCCGCCCGATCACCCACTCGCCGGCAAGAAGAAGATTCCATTGTCACGATTGCAGGAAGAAACATTTCTCGTGCGCGAATCCGGCTCCGGCACACGCATCGCCATGGAGCGTTTCTTCAGTGAACGCAAGATGAAGCTCAAGACCGGCATGGAAGTCGGCAGCAATGAAGCCATCAAACAATCCGTGCAGGCCGGACTCGGCCTCGGATTGCTGTCGCGGGCCACCATCGAACAGGAGCTGACCTTGAAACGCCTGGTTGTCCTCGACATCGAGGACTTCCCCATCATGCGTCACTGGTTCGTCGTACACCGCAGGGGCAAGAGGCTTTCGGCAGCGGCAGGGGCGTTTCAAAACTTCCTGCTCAAGGAGGCCGGTATGCTGCTCGCCACTGCCCCGACTCCCGCCCAAACCAAACGCCGCGGTCCGGAAGGCCGGCGCCGTGCCCTCAAATCAAAGCATCGATTGAAATAACCGTTTGAGCTCGTTATCGTCATGCCAGCGGAAGCTGGCATCCAGAAAAGCCTATTAAAACCCTGGATGCCGGCTTGCACCGGAAACTGCTCCTGCGTTTCCAGCACTTCCGCCATCCATGGCGGTCGCGCCGGCATGACGGCAAGAGAACTTGCTGAGACTCCTTGGCTGAGTTTAGCCATGGTGGAAAAAAAAGGGCGGCTCGCGCCACCCTTTCGATTGGAGCCCTCTCCCCTTGCCCTCTCCCGCAGAGGCGGGAGAGGGGGTAGGCAAAAATCCTTTAATTGATTTTAGGATTCAACTCGCCCTTGTCGTAACGCTTCTGCATTTCTTCCAGCGAGTACACCTTCTTGATCTTGCTGGCCATGCCGGCGGAACCGAACGACTGATAGCGGTCCTTGCAGATGCCGCTCATCGCCTTGGTGGCCTCCTTGAGGAACTTGCGCGGATCGAAGTTCTTGCGGTCCTCGGCCAGGTGCTTGCGGATGGCGCCGGTCGAGGCCATGCGCAGGTCGGTGTCGATGTTGACCTTGCGCACGCCGTTCTTGATGCCTTCCACGATTTCGCTGACCGGCACGCCATAGGTCTGGCCCATGTCGCCGCCGAAGCTGTTGATGATGGCCAACCAGTCTTCCGGCACCGACGAGGAGCCGTGCATGACCAGGTGCACGTTCGGGATGCGCGCATGGATTTCCTTCACGCGGTCGATGCGCAACACCTTGCCGGTGGGCTTCTTGGAGAACTTGTAGGCGCCGTGCGAGGTGCCGATGGCGATCGCCAGCGCGTCGACCTTGGTCTTGGCGACGAAATCGGCCGCTTCGTTCGGGTCGGTCAGCAGCTGGCTGTGATCGAGCGTGCCTTCCGCGCCGTGGCCGTCTTCCTCGCCGGCCTTGCCGCTTTCGAGCGAACCGAGGCAGCCGAGCTCGCCTTCCACGGAAACCCCCGCGGCATGGGCGATCTCCGCCACTTTGCGCGTGACATCGACATTGTATTCGTAGCTCGACGGGGTCTTGCCGTCTTCCTTGAGCGAACCGTCCATCATCACCGAGCTGAAGCCGGACTGGATGGAACGGAAGCAAATTCCCGGGGAGGCGCCGTGATCCTGGTGCATGCAGATCGGGATGTGCGGATACATTTCGATGGCCGCGAGGATCAGGTGCCGCAGAAACGGTTCGCCGGCATAGGAACGGGCACCGGCCGAGCCTTGCAGGATCACCGGGCTGTCTAGGGCGTCGGCCGCCTCCATGATGGCCTTCACCTGTTCCATGTTGTTGACGTTGAAGGCCGGCAGGCCGTAATTGTGTTCAGCGGCGTGGTCGAGCAGTTGGCGCAGGGTTACGAGTGCCATGTTTTGTCTCCGGACGGTTGGTCGTTAGTCTTGAGGTTAAGTAGTCGAATTCTCGCGCACGTTACCCACCATGGCGATCTTCATGGCGTTGGTGCCGCCCATCACGCCGGAGAGGTCGCCCTTGGTAATAATCACCAGGTCGCCATCGCGCACCGTTCCACGGCGGCGCAGCTCATCCATGGCTTCGCGATTGAGCGTCGCATGATCCGAGGTCGTAATCTGGAAAGCAACCGGATACACGCCCCGGTAGAGCGTTACTTTTCTACGCGTCTCCGCATGTCCCGTCAAGGCATAGATCGGTACAGTGGAAGTGATGCGCGACATCCACAGCGCAGTAGCCCCGGATTCCGTAAGGGCGGCGATGGCCTTCACGCCCAGATTGTTCGCCGTGTACATGGTCGCCAGGGCAATGGCCTGATCGACGCGATCGACGTCCTGATAAGCCGCGCGCCGTTCCTGCAACAGCGCCGCTTCCTGCTCCTCGGTCACCTTGCACACGCGATCCATGGCCGCGACCGCGGCCACCGGATGCTTGCCCTTGGCGGTTTCGGCCGAGAGCATCACCGCATCGGTGCCGTCCAGCACCGCATTCGCCACATCGGAAACCTCGGCACGGGTCGGGATCGGGCTCTCGATCATCGACTCCATCATCTGCGTCGCCGTGATCGTCACCTTGTTCATCTGGCGCGCCAGCTTGATGATGCGCTTCTGGATCGGCGGCACCGCGGCATCGCCGATTTCCACGCCCAGATCGCCGCGCGCCACCATCAGCACGTCCGCCGCCGCGATAATCTCCTCGATCGCCTTCACCGCCTCGGCGCGCTCGATCTTGGCGACGATCCCGCCGCGCCCGCCGGCCGCGCGCAGCAGCGCACGCGCCTCCTCGACATCCGCGGCGGAACGCGGGAACGAGATGGCGACGTAGTCGGCTTCCATGGCGGCCGCCGTCTTCATGTCGCGGCGATCCTTGTCGGTCAGCGCCACGGCCGACAGGCCGCCGCCCTGGCGGTTGATGCCCTTGTTGTCGGACAGCTCGCCACCCACCACCACGCGGCAGATCACCTCGCTGCCAAGCACCTGATCCACCCACAACACGATGCGCCCGTCGTCGAGCAGCAGCGTGGCGCCGCGGATCACATCATCAACCAGCGCCTTGTAGGTCGTGCCGACACACTGCTTGTTGCCCTGATCGAGCGGGTGATCGATATTGATCGTAAACGGATCGCCTTCCACCAGTTGGATCGGTCCGCCCTTGAACTTGCCAATGCGGATCTTCGGGCCTTGCAGATCGACCAGCACACCGACGTGCCGGCCATGCGCCGCGGCGCGCTCGCGCGCCATCTCGGCGCGCTTCATGTGTACCTCGGGCAGGTCATGCGAGAAGTTAAGGCGCACGACATCCACGCCGGCCTCGATCAACTTGTCGAGAACCTTGGGGTCGTCGGTCGCGGGTCCGAGGGTAGCGACAATCTTTGTTCTTCTAAGCATAGTCGTGAGTCCCGAGTCGTGAGTCGTGAGTCGTGAGTCGAAAAAAATACGGACCGGGAGTGCTCGCGACTCCCGACTCGTCACTCGCTACTTCTTGGCGCGCTGTTCGAGAATGTCCACCGCCGGCAGCTTCTTGCCTTCGAGGAATTCCAGGAACGCACCGCCGGCCGTTGAGATGTACGACACCTTGTCGAAAATGTCGTACTTCTGGATGGCCGCGATCGTGTCGCCGCCACCGGCGAGGGTGAAGGCCTTGGTGTTGGCGATGGCCATGGCGATGGTCTTGGTGCCGGCGCCGAACTGGTCGAACTCGAACACGCCGACCGGGCCGTTCCACACCACGGTGCCGGCCTGCATGATGATGTCGGCCAGTTGCTGCGCGCTCTTCGGGCCGATATCGAAGATCATGTCGTCGTCGGCCACATCGCCGGCGTTCTTCTGCACGGCCGGCTCGTTGGCGTCGAACTTCTTGCCGACCACCACGTCCACCGCGATCGGGATGGTGGCGCCGCGCTTGGTCATTTTTTCCATGAGCAGCTTCGCGGTCGGGATGAGATCGGCCTCGGCGAGCGACTTGCCGATCTTCTTGCCGGATGCCGCCAGGAAGGTGTTGGCGATGCCGCCGCCGACCACCATCTGATCGACCTTCTCGGACAGCGATTCGAGCACGGTCAGCTTGGTGGAAACCTTGGAGCCGCCGACGATGGCGACCATCGGCCGC
>CAYHES010000165.1:0-5810 GCA_964355495.1 uncultured Acidiferrobacterales bacterium | reverse complement strand
TGCTGATCGAAAAGTACAAAATTCCACAAATTTCCACCGGTGACCTGTTGCGTGCCGCAGTGGCGGCCGGCAGTGAATTGGGACGCAAGGCCAAGGCGGCGATGGATGCCGGCCAGTTGGTGTCCGACGACGTGGTGCTCGGCATGATTCAGGAGCGCTTGTCCAAGCCGGATGCGCGCGCCGGTTTCATTCTCGACGGTTTCCCGCGCAACATCCCGCAGGCGCAGGCGCTGGATGCCATGCTGGCGCGTTTGAGCCAGCCGCTGCAGCTGGCGCTGCTGGTGGACGTGGACACCGAAGTGCTGATGAAGCGCCTCACCGGCCGGCGCACCTGCGCGAATGCCGCGTGCGGCGCGATCTACAACATCTATTTCTCGGCCCCCAAGTCCCCGGGCAAGTGCGACAAGTGCGGCTCGAACCTCGCGCACCGTTCGGACGACAACGAGAACACCGTGCGCAGCCGCCTGCAGGTGTATGAACAGCAGACTGCGCCGCTCGTGTCGTACTACAAGGCGCAGGGCAAGTTGCGCACCGTGCGCGGCACCGGCTCGGTGAACGAGATCTTCAAGAACGTCACCGACATCATCGAGGTGCAGATGCGTCCGCTCGCCGCCGCCATGTCGGCCGCCCAAGCCGCCGCCGCCAAGAACGCCCCGGCCAAGCCGGCGAAAGCGGCGGCCAAGCCGGTCGCCAAGCCCGCGGCAAAACCGGCGGCCAAGAAGCCCGCCGCCAAAAAGCCGGCCGCGAAGAAACCCGCACCCAAGAAAAAGCCCGCACCGAAGCCGAAGAAAAAAGCTGTAAAGAAAGCGGCCCCGAAGAAAGCCAAAAAGCCGGCCAAGAAAAAGTCAGCACCGAAAGCGAAGAAGAAAAAGTAGTATCTATGCTGTAACACTCAGGCCCGGGAAACCGGGCCTTTTTCTTGAGCCTGCCCCTTGCGGGCGGGATGGGTGCGGGCCTTGGAAACGGCCTTATGGCCGCGGTTCTTTAATTCCTGATCCGGTCACCAATAGTGCGTGCCGCTTTTCTCCCTAAGTGAACAAGTGCGCGTCCAGGCGTGCATTGGCTCGCAGGGAGAAGGGACTCAAGGCATGCCGGGGTGCGCACTATTTACCGTTTTCCTCAGTTACTGATCCGGTCGCTAAATAGTGCGTGGTGCTTTCCTCCCTCTCCCCGCGGGAGAGGGCCGGGGTGAGGGCCAAGCAGCGCAACAACGGCCCTCATCCTGTCCTTCTCCCGCAGGGAGAAGGAACCCAAGGTTTGTCGGGGTGCGCACTATTTACCGTTTTCCTCAGTTAAGTAGAGAGGGTTCGGCGCGTAGCGCCGGAACCCGCCGCTCGCCCAAAGAAAACATCCGGCGCAATTCGCTCTGCGCTGTGTGGCCTGCCTGGACCGAAGCGGGAGTACGTCAGGCTTTTGCAATACCGACCGATTTAGTAGGACTTGAATGGCCCCAAGCATGATCGTTTATGTTGCGCACCCCGGCTTTTTTGCGCCGGCGGGTATGGCGTTGCGTACCGCCGCAGCTACGCTTGAAAAACGGGGTTTGCGCCGGGAATGGCGCGGAACCCGGTACCGGTACTAGGGCCAGGGATGGTTGTCATTTCCTGCGATACCAGAGAGGGGGGATTCGTGAAATACAAATTCGTGCGCAATATGGGCAGCACCGATCGCGTCCTGCGGATCGGCTTCAGCCTGCTGATGATCTATTTTGGACTGCTCAGCAGCTATTTCATTACCGATCGTGCCGCCGCGCTGATTCTTGGGGGCATGGGCGTCGTCAATCTGCTCGCGGCGATCATCGGCTACTGTCCGCTGTATAGGTTCGTTGGTTTCAGCACCTGCACGCGCAAGACGGACGCGGTGCGCTGATCCGCGGTTGCCGTGCAGATCAAACACCGGTTGTTGGTCAATTTCATCGCCGTCGTCCTGATGGCGCTGGTGGTGTTTGGCTTCAACGCCTACGAGATGGCCAGCGATTCCGCGGTTGACGCCGTCCAGGCGACCCTGACGGACGCCAGCCGTTTGAGCAGCGGCCTGTTGGCCGCCGGATCGCGGCAGGATCTTGCCAACAGCGCGCGCGCCGCGCTCGCGACAAACCTGTCTCATGGCGAGCAGACGGTTGCCCTCATTGACGCGGACGGTCGCCTCGCCAGCGCCGGGACGGCGCCCGCCGCCGAGCGCGCATGGCCGCTCGCTGAAATCCTGGCACAGAAGCAGACCGCCGGCAGCCTCGCGAGCGGCGGTCAGCGCTATGTCTGGTCGATCTCGCCGTTGCCCAACAGCGCGTATCGTCTCCTGTTCGTCGCGCGCGCCGAGGACACGGTGCACAGCGGCCTCAGCCGGCTGGCGTCGCGCCTGGTCGTCGCCGGGTTGATCGTGGTCTGGGTGGCGGTCTGGGTGGCGTTGATCATGACGACCATGGTGTCGCGCCGCCTGGACGCGCAGACCGCCGCACTCCAGCATCAGGCGACTCATGACGGTCTCACCGGTCTGCCGAATCGCGCGCTGCTGCACGAACGCCTCGCCCAGGCCGTGCAGTCCGCGGACGCCAGTGACCGCTCGCTGTCGCTGGTGATGATGGACCTGGACCGTTTCAAGGAAATCAACGACACGCTCGGGCATCATGTCGGCGACCAGTTGTTGCAGGCGATCGGCGAACGCCTGCGCAAGGTGCTGTGGGGCTCGGACACGGTGGCGCGCTTGGGCGGCGATGAGTTCGCGCTGCTCCTGCCGCTGGCCGACGGCTCGCACACCAGTCAGGTCGTGAATAAGGTGCTGCATGCCATCGCCGAACCGTTTGTGATCGAGGGGATGAGCCTGGTGGTGGAGGCGAGTCTGGGAATTGCCGTCTACCCGGACGACAGCAAGAACGTCGCCGAGCTCATCAGCCACGCCGATGTCGCCATGTACCAGGCGAAGAATCGGGGCGTGCGCCTCGCGCTCTACGACGCGGGACAGGATCCAAACAGCCTGGTGCGCCTCACCCTGATGAGCGATCTGCGCCATGCGACCGAGCGCAACGAGGTGTCGTTGCACTACCAGCCCAAGATCGACGTCCGCACGCAACAGGTCGTGGGAGTGGAGGCGCTGTTGCGCTGGCAACATCCGCGCCACGGCATGGTCCCGCCCGACAGCTTTATCGCGCAGGCCGAGCAGACCGGGATCGTCAAGCCGCTGACCGATTGGATTCTGAACGAGGCGTTGCGCCAGTGCGCCGAGTGGAACGCCGCGGGCATGTCGCTGTCGGTCGCCGTCAATCTGTCCGCGCGCGTGATCCAGGATCCGCAGTTGCCGGCGCAAGTGGCCGCCGTGCTGGAACGCCACGCCGTGGGCGCCGACCAGCTTGTACTCGAAATCACCGAGACCGCCATCATGAGCGATCCCGTGCGTGCCACGCAGGTGCTGACCGAGCTGGACGCCATGGGCACGCGTTTGTCGATCGACGACTTCGGCACCGGATACACCTCGCTCGCCCAGCTCAAGCGGCTGCCGCTGGACGAGGTCAAGATCGACCGCTCCTTCGTCCTCAACATGTTGCGCGACGCCAACGATGCGATGATCGTGCAGTCGATCATCGATCTCGCGCACAACATGAACCGCCGCGTCGTGGCCGAGGGCGTGGAAAGCAAGAAGATCCTGGACGCACTGGCCGAGCTGGAGTGCGACATCGCGCAGGGCTACTACTTCAGCAAGCCGTTGCCGGCCAGCGCGCTGCGCCAGTGGCTCACGACCGCGCCGAGTCTGCTGCCCATCGACCGCCCCGGTGCGCGCCACAACAGCCGCTATTCCGGCTGATGGTGCAGGTGGCGGCCGTTACAGCGGTGATTGGATAAGTTGCCCCGGACAAGGCGCGGCCGGCATGCCGGGCCTCAGCGTAGTACCGGCCTGCTGCTATCCAACGACTTCGCCAGATTCACCAGCGTCAGAAATTCCCCGCGATAGCCGAAGCCGTCCTGGCCGCGCGCGCCCTGGGCAAGTTTGGCCACGTCGTCGTAGCCGAAGTCACCGATGTACTTGCCGCCACGCAGCAACTGGCCGAAGGCGGCAACCGCGGCGCTGAAGCGGAAGTCGGCTGAGGTCTTGCCCGCATCGCGCTGGATGTCGGCGGTCTTGAGTGCTTGCTCGATCAGTTTGCTGTTGTCGCTGTCCGGCAGCTTGTAGCGCAGGCGCAGCAGCGCGATCTCGTCCTTGCTGCCGGCTGCAACGGTTTCCTTGCCGTAGCGCAGCGGCTCGATGCGCGCACCCTTGCCGCCACTGAGTACGATCTCGTACAGCGCGGTAACGGTATGCCCGGCGCCGATGTCGCCGGCGTCGATCTTGTCGTTGTTGAAGTCCTCGCGCTTGAGCGCGCGGTTCTCGTAGCCGATCAGCCGGTACTCGGCGACCACCGCCGGGTTGAACTCGATCTGGATCTTCACGTCCTTGGCGATGGTCTGGAGCGTGGAACTCATTTCACTCACCAGCACCTTGTTCGCCTCGTTGAGCGTGTCGATGTAGGCGTAGTTGCCGTTGCCGGCGTCGGCCAGTTGTTCCATCAGCCGGTCGTTGTAGTTGCCGGTGCCGAAGCCGAGGGTGGTGAGCGACACGCCGGTTTTGCGTTTCTCTTCCACCATGTTCTTGAGCGCCTCGAAGCTCACCGTGCCGACGTTGAAGTCGCCGTCGGTGGCGAGCAGCACGCGGTTGATGCCGTTCTTGATGAAGCCCTGCTCGGCCATGGCGTAAGCGAGCTTGATGCCGGCGCCACCGTTGGTTGAACCACCGGCGGTCAGGCCTTCGAGTGCGGTGAGAATCCGGCCCTTCTGGTCGCCGGGCGTCGGTTCCAGCACCACGCCGGTGTTGCCGGCGTACACCACGAGTGACACCCGGTCCTGGGCGCGCAGGTTCTGCACCAGCAGCTTCAATCCGGACTTGAGCAGCGGCAGCTTGTCGGGCGACATCATCGAGCCGGACACATCCACCAGGAACACCAGATTCGCCGGCGGCAGTTTCTGCGCGGCGATGTCATAGCCTTTGAGGCCGACACGCAGCAGAACGCTGTCCTTATTCCACGGCGTCGGTGCAATTTCGGTGGTCACCGAGAATGGCCGGCTCTTGTCCTTGGGCAGCGGATAGTCGTAGGAGAAATAATTGATCATCTCCTCGACCCGCACCGCGTCCTGCACCGGCAGGCTGCCTTGATTGAGAAAGCGGCGCACGTTCGCATAGGCGCCCGTGTCCACGTCGATGCTGAAAGTCGAAACCGGCTGTTCGGCCGCGCGCTTTACCGGGCTGTCGTCGAAGTGCGCATAGTTCTCGCGGTTCAGCGGTTCGCTCGGGTAGCGCAAATCGTGCGGCACACCCATGACGCCGATCGCAGATGGTGCGGCGGCGCTCTTCAGCTCGTGTGCAATACGGCCGGATTCCTCCAGCTTGTGTTTGCTCAGCGCATCACGTGCGCGCAGCTCATCCGCACGCGCGGGCGGCGGACTGACGGCGGTGCGCGACAGTGTTTCCGGCGGCGGGTTCAGCGCCGGACCGCTGGAGGTGCAGGCCGTGAGCCAGATGAATGCGAGCGTCAGCAGCGCGCTCTGTTTCAGATTGCCGAATGCGATCATGTTGTTCTCCTTCTTGTATTGGCCGATGGCCGGATTTTCCGGCCGTTCGCAGCTTGTAAACGCAGTGTCGGGCGAAACGGGGTTAATACGATTCGGGTGGACACAGCGAAAAGGCGCGGACTACCATAGCCACGCCATACGGTTCGCGACCACTGTCTGCATCGTCATTCCGGCGCGACCGCCATGGATGGCGGAAGTACTGGAAACGCAGGAGCA
>CAYHES010000164.1:0-5813 GCA_964355495.1 uncultured Acidiferrobacterales bacterium | reverse complement strand
CTGTTCTTTCCGGACTACGCGTCGCTGCTCAAGCATTGCCGCAAGAAGTTCAAGAGCTGGGACGGACGCATCAAGCCGGTGAAGACCGAAAAGAAAAAGCCTGCACGGAGATAAATGGATCAGCGGAAAAAACTGCTCCTGCGTTTTCCGCACTTCCGCCATCCCGGCAACTGCTCCATGCGTTGCTCTACCTTCCGCCATCCATGGCGGTCGCATGGCGGTCGCCGGTGGGCCCTGGTCGGGTTGCGCCGGGTACCGTAATCGCCTTCTTGTTTGTAAATCACATCCGGGTCTGCGCATGCGATCGCCCGTACTCACCCCCGAGGAAAAAGCCGCGCTCGCCGGCCTCGAGCCGCGCCTCGGGCGGCTGCATGTGCGCCAGCGCCTCGGGCTGGAGAACGACTACGAGGCGCGCGTCTTCCGCTGGGGCACGCATTTTTTTCACCTCGAAAACTGGTACTCCGTTCATTCGCTGATCCGCAACAGCCTGCGCCTGGTCGGGTTGCATGGCCGCGGCCGGCGCAACGCGCTGGCCATCCGGGTGCGCGAAAACGAGATCACGCTGCCGAACCTGCCGCGTGCGTTTGACGGTTTCACCCTGCTGCAGCTGACCGACCTGCACGTGGACATGCGTCCGGACTTCGTGCATGCCCTCATCGAACGCGTGCGTCCCCTGGACTACGATCTGTGTGTGCTCACCGGCGACTACCGCGCGCGCACCTTCGGGCCGTTCGCGGCGACGCTCGCCGGGCTTGAGCAGCTGCGTTTGCAGCTCAAGAACACGGTGTACGCCGTGCTCGGCAATCACGACACCATACGCATGGCGCCGGGCATGGAGGCGATGGGGTACCGGTTGTTGCTGAATGAGTGGGTAAAGCTGCAGCGCGACGGCGAGACGATTTATCTTGCCGGGATCGACGACGCGCACTACTACCGCATGGAGAATTTTCACCGCGCCGCGCAGGACATCCCGGCCGAGGCCTGTTCGATCCTGTTGTCGCACACGCCCGAGGCCTACCGGCACGCGGCGCACGCCGATTTCAATCTGATGTTGTGCGGCCACACCCACGGCGGACAGATCTGCCTGCCGGGCGGGGTGCCGATCATCACCGACGCCGATTGCCCGCGCGCATTGGCGCGCGGCGCCTGGAGATATCAGGACCTGATTGGCTACACCTCGGTGGGCGCGGGTTCATGCATCGTGGACGTGCGCATCAACTGCCCGCCGGAGATCGTGCTGCATCGGCTGCGCTGTTAACGGCCGATCGCGGCCAGAAGGCCGCTCCCACATGTGTGTAGGAGCGGCCTTCTGGCCGCGATCACGCGATCAAACAAGGAGATACCCAGGCCATGGAAGGCCCAATGAAACAGAATCGCAGGCCACACGGCAGGGACCTTCGGAAAGGCCGCATTTCCGAAGGAGGCCGCATCTATTTGCTTACCACCGTTACCAGAGATCGCCAGCCGTTATTCCGCAATTTCCGGTTCGGTCGCATCGTGGTGAATTCATTTCGTTACCGTTACCATCATGAGAAGGGCATGGCCTCATCACTGGCGTTCGTGGTCATGCCCGACCACATTCACTGGCTGGCAGAACTGAAATCCGATAACGGCCTTGAGAGGTTGATGCGCTCGTTCAAGGCCTATACCTCCCTGATGATTAACCGTGCGCGCGGCACAGCAGGTCAGCCGGTGTGGCAGGCCGGCTATCACGATCATGCCCTGCGCCGGGAGGAGGATATCCGGGACGTGGCCAGATACGTCGTCGCTAACCCGCTGCGTGCCGGACTTGTAGAGCGGTTGGAGGATTATCCGCTGTGGGACGCGGCATGGTTGTAACAACAGCGTGCCGGCCCGATCGCGGCCAGAAGGCCGCTCCCACATGCACATGTGGGAGCGGCCTTCTGGCCGCGATCGGGTTTAATAAGGGCGGTCGCGGATGTGCAGCCTGAACAGCAGGCGCGACAGCACCAGCTCCAGCACGATAAACGCCGCAGCGATGACGGCAATGTCGCCGTAACCGAGGCCGAGATGTTGCCGCAGCACGAGCAGCGGCAGCAGAGACTCCGGAATCTGATCGAGGCCGGGCGCCTGGCTGTGCGCGCGCAGCCCGAGTCGTCGTTTGATGAAACTTGACAGCAGGTCGCCGAACATGGAGGCCGAGGCCAGCCCGGCGCCGCTAATCCATTCAAAACCGAGCAACGGCGCGGCCAGCGTCGTGCAGGCCACCGACAGCACCAGTCCACGCACGGTCTTGGACGGTCCAAACAGCGGCCGGCCATCTGGAAACTTCAGCCCCCCATCGAGCGGGGCATTGAGGCGCCCGCCGCATAGCCGCGTCGCGAAAATCGGCGTGCCGTTCGCGACACCGAGCAGCATCAGAATTTCGACGATCAGAAGGAAGTGGTCAACCATGTTCGAAGTCCTGCTTCGTTCGCCCTTTCATAGCATGTTACCCATCTTCCTGTGTTGTGTTCCGCGCCACAAGTGGCGCATCATGCCCATTGCGATTTCCGAATTGACCGAGAGTCCGCGAGGGTCTATTTTTCACCCGGCGGTTGCCGGACCTGGACTATAATGAACTTTGCACGCCGATGTGCGACATCGGCGCAGCGTGATCAGGAGAAAAGAATGAAACCATGGATCGCATTTTTATTCGGCAGCTCACTGCTCATTCTCGGCACCACCCAGGCGCAGGCCGCCGTTCCACTCGCCACTCCCGCCCAGGATCGATACGCCAAACAGGCCGTGCCGCCGTCCGGCAAGGCATTGATCTATGTCTATCGCCTGGACGACGCCAAGCCCCGGACGTCACCCGGTCTCTGGCTCAATAAACGTGACTCCGGCCATCTGGAGCCGCGCACCTACGGCATGTGGGCGGCCGGTCCAGGGCGGCTCGAAGTCCGTGCCGGCCGTGCGGATGCCGTACCGTTGACCATCTCCTGCGAGGCCGGTCGCATCTACTTCGTGCAGTTGGCGGTGAATGCGGACGGCAGCATGAATCTGCGCCAGGTGCCGTACGGCACGGGCCGCACGGAGATGCGCGAGGCGCGTCTCGTCCTCGATCCGGCAATCGCCGCGCGCGCCGCGGCCGCGCCAGCTCCCGTACCGGCCCCGGTTCCCGCACCAGCAACAAAGGCGGCTCCGGTGGCCAAGAAAGCCCAGGAGCCGAGGGATCGTCCGGTTGAAAAAGACACAGGCGAAGCCGGAAGCGGCGTAACGCTGATCTTCAAGGGCGGCAGCTTCTCTCTGGGGAGCGATGTCCAGAACATCAACGCCGTGAGCGGTGGTGTATCGACCGCCTTTCAAACCACTTTCGGTGGATCCGCATCGGCGTTCGGCATGGAGGCGGAGTGGCGTGCACGCAATGGCTGGGCCCTCGGGGGCGAGGCGCTGGTGCACTCGCATGAATTCACTACCGTGCCGGCCGTCCCGCTCGGTACGGGCGAGATGCGGGTCGTAACAGTATTGGTCAATGCCAAAAAGTACTTTCGCCCCGAGGCGATCGTGCAGCCTTACCTGGGGGCGGGTATCGGCATCGCGATGGTGAACATGTCCGGACAACTGGAAGGCACCACCACGGGGTATTCCATGCAGGCCATGGGCGGCGTCGCATTCCGCTGGGAGCGCGTCGGACTTTACACCGAGGCCAAGTATCAGGCGAATAACACGCCCGACGTGGATGCCTCCGGCATCGGCCTGTTTGCCGGGGTGAGCGTGCACTTCTGACCCGGCATCTTCCCGGCGGATGCTACCCCCGGTCCCGTTGGCAGCTCAGGGCAATAAATCCCGGAAACTGTGGATGGCGGCAAACTCGCCGACATCCTTCTCCGGCAGTTTTGAGTCCGGATTGCGCACCGCCAGCAGCTGCGCGATGCCGTAGTTCCGGGCCGAGCGCAGCACCGGCAGGCTGTCGTCGATGAGCAAGGCCGTGTCTTTTGTAAACGGTTCGACCGCCTGCATCTTGTCCCAGAATGCCGGCTGTTCCTTGGGCAGCCCCAGATCATGGGCGCACACCACGGCGTCGAAGTGACCGTTGAGGCGGGTGCGGCGGAACTTGATGTCCAGGCTCTTGCCGTGTGCGTTGGTGACCAGCACCAGGCGCTTGCCGCGGGCGCGCACCGCATCGAGAAACTCGACCACATGCGGATGCACGCCGATGAGATGGTTCACTTCTTCCTTGAGCAGCGCGATATCGAGATCCAGTTCGCGCGTCCAGTAATCCACGCAGTACCAGTCGAGCGTGCCTTCGACCTGCTTGTAGCGGCCGCGCAGCGCATCCTTGGCGGCCTCCAGGGTGAGCGCGTGTTTCTCGGCGTAGCGGCGCGGCACGTGTTCCAGCCAGAAATGATTGTCGTAGTGCAGGTCGAGCAGCGTGCCGTCCATGTCGAGTAGCACGGTGTCGATGTGTGACCAATTCAGCATAGAGCCTCGCATTCAGATGGGGCGGAGTTGGTGGCGTGCAATGCCGGTTTCAATGCCGCACCCGGGAGGCGCTATTATAAGGACATTCATGTCCAGTTGGAGATAGGCGGTGAACCTGTACCTGCGTTTGCTCAAACTGCTGTTGCTGCTGCCGTTCGTGCGGCGCCAGGCGTTGCTCGACGGCGGACGCATCGCGTTTCGCGTCTGGCCGAACGATTGCGACATGAACCTGCACCTCAACAACGGCCGTTACCTCACCTTCATGGATCTCGGGCGGGTGCACCTGCTCGCCCAGATTGGTCTGCTGGGCGTGCTGTGGCGCCGCCGCTGGGCGCCGGTGCTGTCAGCTGCCGAGATCAACTTCATCCGCCCGCTCCAGCCTTTGCAGAAATTCGAGCTGGTCACGCGCCTGCTTACCTGGGATGAGAAATATTTCTACATGGAGCAACGCTTCGTGGCCGGCGGCCGGCTGTGCGCCGTGGCGCTGGTCAAGGGGCTGTTCCTGCACCGGCGCGAGCGTGTGGAAAGCCGCACGGTGCTGGCGGCGCAGGGTATCGATCCCGCTGCGCCGGACATGCCGGAGGTGGTGCGCCACTGGAACGATCTTGCCACACTCAAAAAACAGCACACGAGTTGAAGCCGTGACCGAAACCTCCTGCCCCCTCTGCCAGGCGCACAACGAAAACATCTTGTGGCGCGATGCCCTGCTGCGCGTGATCCGGGTGGACGACCCGGATTATCCGGGCTTCTGCCGGGTGATTCTTAACCGGCACGTGCAGGAGATGACCGATCTGCCGCCGGACGAGCGTGCGCGCCTGATGCACGCGGTGTTCGTCGTGGAAAGCGCATTGCGCGAACTGCTGCAGCCGGACAAGGTGAACCTCGCCGCGTTCGGCAACCAGGTGCCGCACCTACATTGGCACATCATCCCGCGTTTTGCCGACGACGCGCACTTTCCCGACCCGGTTTGGGCGGTTGCGCGCCGCGCCGGACGCGCCCACCCGGTGGATGCCGCGCGGCTCGCGCAGATCATTACCCGGCAACTGACCGCAGGCTGAAAGTCGCCATTCCGAGTTCATGCCTGGATTGAGCATTCCCGCCTAATCCTGTCTGCCATAAGCACTATTTTCCATCGCATAAATCCGCCTTTGTTCCCCGGAGTCGATGGGGTATCGTGTTTTAAAATTAGTAAGAATAAAAACGCACCAAAGCCCCGCGCAGGAAAGCCACGGAGGGCTGTAATGCATCCGTATCGCTGCCGGGACCGCCATGCACATGGAAAAGGACATCAAGATTCTGGTCGTGGATGGCTCGCGCGTGTCGCGCAGCATGATCCGCTCCACGCTCGCGGCCCATCACCACGCCGAGCATGTGCAGGTCGCCGCCGT
>CAYHES010000163.1:0-5873 GCA_964355495.1 uncultured Acidiferrobacterales bacterium | reverse complement strand
CCGAGGCCGAAGCGCATCTTGATGGCATCTACCATTACATCGCCAAGGACTCACCGCTCTACGCCAGCCGCACCCTCGATAAGCTCACGCGCCGTGCCGATCACCTGATCGACTACCCGCGCGTCGGGCGCATCGTACCGAAGTACGACAATCCAAATTTGCGCGAATTGATCGTCGGATACCATCGCATCATCTACCGCATCACGCCCGATCACATTGATATCCTCGCCGTCTTCCACGGCGCGCAGCAATTGCCAGACTCGCTTTAGCCCGCTGGAAGCGACGTGCCCACCCGACCGCCGTCCCGGCGCTTGCATCGCTTCGCGGGCAAGCGCCTGGCCGGCTGCGACGCGGGCACCGGACATGCCGTGCCGTGATCGTGTACCGCACGCTGCGCGAGCGGCAGCCCTGTTGAGTTCTTGATCGGTGGCCCGCGCCTCGTGCAGCCGCGCGCCAAGGACTCCGCACCCCTCATCACGCGGCTTGCAAAGGCGCGCGCGGCTCCGCAAGTCGCGGGCGCTGCGTGCCGCGCAAACCCCGCGCGGCACGGATCGCCCTCCCCAAGCCCCCTCGCGGGGGATGTCGGGGCGGGGAAAAGGGTAGCATTGACCCGCAAACCGTCCTGGCAGAAACAGTTTGAGAGTATTGGCGACTGGTCCGCCTGGCTGGCCGAAGGCGACGAAACGCAAAGGCTGGAAGTGCTACGGCGCAACGTGGACAAAGGCCTGCCCTGCGGTCCTGAGAAATTCATCCAAAAGCTGGAGAAGCTGACAGGGCGAGCGTTACAGTATCGGCCACGGGGACGACCGAAACAGGAGAAGGATGCGAATAAAGGGTAGCGTCCCATGCGCCGCTGGACACCTCGCGCCGCTGCTCTTGCTTGACTTGGCGTTAATTAAATCTGTCACCTTTTCCACTTGCCGTGGCAGGTGTAACAGGACGGCGGTGTGGTCGTGGCGCCGGCCTTGTTGGTCCAGGGAACTCCTCCCGTGAGATTGTCGCCGTGGCAGGCGATGCACATCCCGTAATTCTGGTTCCCCTCGAAATTGGGCAGGCCTTTGTCGGGCCGGGCGTGATCTTCACGATGCATGCGCCCCCGTCGCGATTCCACGTGGCTGGGAGGTGAGTTGAAGGTGAACTCGGCAATCGGCGTCTTCGGAAAATCCAGCCAGTTCTGGGTGTGACAGCTATAGCAGGACGGCGGGGTCAACCCGTTCTCCTTCACCCCGCCGGTAAGGTCCGTGAAACCGGAGGCCTCGCCGTGGCAAACCACGCATCCCCCGAGGTACCTTCCAGCTCCG
This sequence comes from uncultured Acidiferrobacterales bacterium, assembly GCA_964355495.1. Lineage (GTDB taxonomy): Bacteria > Pseudomonadota > Gammaproteobacteria > Acidiferrobacterales > UBA6901 > UBA6901. The sequence goes on along the minus strand of CAYHES010000163.1, from coordinate 4,572 downwards.
GATCTTTCCCCACGCCCGCGCCCACGGCGCGCGGGTTGACGTAGTAGGGTTTGAGCAGCCCCGCCTTATGCATGGCGCCGTTGTAGGATAGGGTGTGGTCGAAGGGAGCGTTCAACTTTCCCCTTCCCCTTTCGATCGCTTCCGCCGTCATCAGGTACAGCAAGGCGGGGATCAACACAAGAAAAACAAATATGCTCTTCTTCATTATTCTTCCTCCTCCACTATTATTTATTTTTTTATTTATTTTCGTTTTCTAGAAGTAAAGACCAACGACAAGAAAACCAACCACAGCACAACTACTTTTGCTGCTGGAGCGGTGAATCGCGGTTACGATATCGGGGTGAATGGAGAAAGGCAATTTCGATAAATACGATTTTGCGTTGATGGCCGCGAATTCTGGGTATAATTCCTGTCCGGTCATGACAAATATCAATTTCCAAGGCCGAAGCTGCTCTTGAAGACACCCCTTATTCATTCCTGGCCGGTGACCGTCGCGCAGGCGAGGGCGGTGCAGGCGGCGCTTACTTCCTTTTTCCTTAGTTGAACGCCGGCCGTTCCAGTGTGTATAAAAGACGCTTCGCCGAATCGCGCCACGCCACCGGCGCCTTCTGCCCCCGAACGACGGCCCCGACGCTGTCGGCTTGGCCACGCAATTCGGGCGGCAGGCCTTTGAGCGCCTGCTCGGCGCGATCGAGGTTTTTTCCCGCCCGCCAACTCCAGGAAGTGCAAGATGTCGTCGGTGTACTCCTTCGGCGCCGATTTGAGCGCATCGAGTCAAGCGCGATGTCTTGTTGCTGGCGCGCGGCCTGCGCCAAGCATAAACTCCGTTTTTCCTGAGTCCACGACCTTTTGAACAGTCTGTCGCCCTGCGACCGCCGCTTTAAATGCGGGGCCGAACGCAGGTACTGCGCGTCTACCGCTGCACACGCTGCGCGAGGCGCGGCAGCTCTCCCGCCAGGCCGCTGGCGCGGCGCATCAAATAATCCTTGAGCGGCGGCAACTGGTCGGTGAACCGCAGGCCCGCATCGCGCAACGCGCGCAGGCCGGGAAGATGGCTGCCAAACAGGTAACGAAATCCACCGGTCACGGCCTGCATGCTCACATCCGCGCCCTTGCGCGCGCGCTCATAGCGGCGCAGCAGGGCCTGCGCACCCAGATCGCGCTTCTGCCCGGCCGCGGCGAGCAGTATCTCGGCCAGGGTCACGGCGTCGAGAATGCCAAGGTTCACGCCCTGGCCGGCGAGCGGGTGCACGGTGTGCGCGGCGTCGCCGATGAGCGCGACCCGCTGCGCCGTGTAGTCGCGCGCGAAACCGAGCGCCAGTGGAATGGCGGCGCGCGCGCTGCCGAGCCGCGCGCTGCCGAGGTGATCGCCGAATGCCGCTTGCAACTCGACATTGAAGGCAACATCGTCCAGATGCATCAGTTCAGTGGCGCGCGCCGTGTCCGCGGACCAGACGATGGAAACCTGTCGAGGATCGGCGAGCGGCAGAAACGCCAGCGGGCCGGTTGCCAGAAAATGCTGCCAGGCCGTGCACGCATGCGGTCGTTCCGTACTCACCACTGCCACGATCGCCGACTGCCCGAGGTCATGGCGCGTCCAGTCGATGCTGGCAGCGCGCCGCACCCGTGAGTCGGCGCCGTCAGCGCCCACCAGCAGCTGCGTCTTAACTTCGCGGCCGTCCTCCAGTCGCACGCTCACCCGTTCCTCATCGAATTGCGCTGTCGCCACGCGCGCCGGGTTCAACACTTCGATGTTGGCAAACTGGCGCAGGCGCGCGGTGAGCGCCGCGACCATGACATTGTTCTCGATGATCCAGGCGAGACACGGTTCGCCGATATCGGCGCTGTCGAAGTTGAGCGTGCTGCTGTCTTCCCAGATACGCATCGCCTCGACCGGCGCGCGTCTGTCGGGCCAGGCACCGACATTCTCAAAGACGGTTTGCGAGGCGAGCGTGATGGCACTGACCCGCAGGCCAGCGCCCTTGTCTGTTGCAGAAACCGCCTGCGGTTCGATCACACCGACCTTGAGGCCGCTGCCGCCGAGCGCGCAGGCCAGCGTGCCGCCCACCATGCCACCACCGGCAATCACAACATCGTAGTCTTTCGCCATGCGCTCATTCTCGCCGTAAATAGGAGTTCAGGCAAAACTGCCCCATCCTCTCGCATGGCGAGATCAAATTTCCGTTATACAAACCCCATTTGGCACTTCTGACCGTCTGGCTTGAGTTCGCTCTCTTCGTCCAAGGCGACTAATAATTCCAGCGCATCATTCCTGCAACCTGTCAGCCTCCAGCGTTTACGCACGGCAGCGAAGTCGCCCGGCGTCAGATTGGAGAGCCCGGCGAGCGCACGCCTGATCCTGGCTGATACAAGATCGTCGGGCTGCGCAATCCCGAGTTCATTGGCCAGCTCCCCGAAGAACGCGATCCGTTGCTCAATGGTTAGATAGTCAAACCTGACCTTGAGACCAAAGCGCCTGAGCGAGGCGGCATCCAGCCGATCGAGAAAGTTGGTAGCACAGAGGAAGATACCCTCGAAGCACTCCATCTGCGTCAGCAACTCGTTGACTTGCGAGACCTCCCAGCTGCGGGTGGCGCCGCGTCGGTCCTGGAGAAAGCTGTCGGCCTCGTCCAATAGCAGCACGGCATCATCCATCCTGGCTTCCCGGAACATCTTTGCCAGATTCTTCTCGGTTTCTCCGACCCACATGGACTGCAGGTCAGAGGCGCGCTTTACCAGAAGCAACCGGTCGAGGCTCCGCGCCAGTTCGTGCGCGTAGGCACTCTTGCCGCAGCCCGGCGGGCCGTGCAGCAGCAGGTTGGCTTGCGGGACCTTCGTGAGCCGGGCGGCCAAGCCCTGGATATCCACGCTGGTGTTGATGTACTCGAAGCGATAGTGGTCGGGAGCCTGATAGTTGACCCCGGCCCGATGCCCCTGCGCTTCCAGATGACTCGTCACAAACCGGTCCAGAAATTGGCCGGTATCGGCTTCCTCACTGAGATCCAACCGCTTCAACAGCTTTGCTGCCTTTTCGGCCAGTGCCGGCGTGAAATGCTCGTGTGTAGCGTGGCGAGCCAGGCTGGATTCCGCCACCGGCACCCCGTGCAGCTTCGCGGCGAGGATCTTCTGTCGGACCGAACGCGGTGGTGGCTTCAGTTCGAGCACGTAGTCGAAGCGCCGCCGGTGCGCGGGATCAATCTGCCAGATGCGATTCGACAACCAGAACGCCGGCACCGCATTGGTTTCAAGCAGCCGGTTTACCCAGGCCTTGTCGAGTCCCTTGCCCTCCGGCTTCTGGCCCGGTGTTGGAAACACGTCTTCAATCTCATCAAATAACACGAGTACATCCCGGTCCCGGGCAAAAACTTTCTGATTGAGGCAATAGGCCCCCATGCGCTCGGCGGGTGTGAGCGCCTCCCCGTCGTCCCCCGCTATTTTCACCTCATAGAGCCGCATGCCCAGTTCCGCGGCCAGTGCCTTGACGTACTCGGTCTTGCCGACACCGGGCTCCCCGTGCAGCAGGATGTTCACGCCGGCAAGACCCTCGCGTTTCGCAGAGGAGAGGTAGCGGCGCAGATCGGCGCTTTCGTCAGCGAGATGCGGGAAGTCCCTGACGACTCCCAACTCGGGCGGCTCTGCTTGCATCGTGGCGAACGAGATCAGGCTATCCAGGGAGTCCTGCGGCCGCAGCAGGCTGTCGATGAGGCCGACGCGCGCGCCGATCTTCAGCGTGAACGGACTCGTCCCGTGGCCATAAGCCAAAAGACCGGATCTGAACAGCGGTGCCGAAGGCCGGACGACTTCTTCCAGTTCGCTCGGTTTGCGCCCCAACGCGATTGCCAGGATGTGCGCCAGCTGGTTACCGGATTGGCTGCCAAATCTGAACAGCAGATCCAAGAGCACACCGTTGGCAACCGAAAGGGCCTTGATGGCGATCACCTCTTCCTCGACTGGCGAGAAAGCCAGCACCTCCGAGAGCCTGCGGATGTTAGACAACAACAAGCCTTCCAGAACCGGCAGATCGGTTTCGCTCCTGATCAGCGCCTCCTTGCACCAGTCCACAAATTCCCTGACCTTGTTGCCTTTACCACTCGGCTCGTAACCAAGAAAGGCGGCGGCCTCGTCATTCTCCAGGCCACGTCGGGCGAGGCGCGCGCCGGCGCTGGTCTTCGCGCACAGCCGCAACATCCACAAACGGATCAGTGGGTCGTAGTCCGATTGATATTCATCCGACATTCAAGCCCTCCTCGCATGCTTGCCGGGCTTGAGGCAAGTCTCGGGTATAGAGAATCGACAACCACACGGTCTGGCCGTGCCGCGTTTCGCGCCGCCATGCCGTGTAGACATTCTGCTCGCGAACGTGGGTGACGGAGATGCGGTACTTGCCGTTATCGGATTCAAAGTGATAGCGGTCCCGCCGTATCCAGTCCATCGCGCCTCTTGCGAAACATCACGATGGACAATCTACGACTGAACTGCGACAGACTGCGTCGCAACGGTGCGAGGCGAGCGAGCGGGAGTAGAGTAGAGATGTGGCGCGGTGACGGTAGGTTCATCTCGACGGTTGCCGCA
>CAYHES010000162.1:0-5877 GCA_964355495.1 uncultured Acidiferrobacterales bacterium | reverse complement strand
CCGTAGAGACTCGAACGCGGGCCGCGCACGATTTCGATGCGCTCGATCTGATCGATCGGGATGTCCTGGAACGCCGTGGTTCCCAGGGTCGCTGAACCGACCTTGACGCCATCGATCAGCACCAACACATGATCGGATTCGGTGCCGCGCAGAAATACCGATGTGGCCTTGCCGAGGCCGCCATTATTGCTCAGGCCGAGACCGGGCATGCCGCGCAACAGATCGACAACCGATGTCGCCTGCTGACGCTCGATGTCCTGGCGGGTAATGACCGTGACGGCGGCGAGCGTCTCGTCCGCCGTCTGGGCGGTACGGGTGGCGGTGACAATGATGGGTGCACTGGAAACTGCTCCTGCGTTTCCAGTACTCCCGCCATCCATGGCGGTCGCAGCTGTGTCGTCGGCCGCATGAATGGAATAGGAACTGAACAGCAGCAGTGACGCCGCCAGGAAACGTGTTTGCATTGTGTCCTCAGCGCCCACCCGCGCGATAGCGTGTTTGAAATAAACGGACACGGAGGAAGCGAACAACAACGGGCATGGACGGGAAGCGCCACGCGCGTCGTGATCGCCCACCGCGATACCGTCGTAATACTTCAGGCCGGTCTCCGGACTCACGAGCGGGAAAATTCCCCGGACCTGCGCCTTCCCGTGCTGGTGCACAGTGGCGTAGAGCAGATCCTTGACTCGTTTACCGTTGCGGGGGCAGTGCCGGAATGGTTCTTGCGAACGCACCGGCTTCCCGTTTCACCCCTTGGAAAAATATCCGCGGGGAACCTGAAGCAGCGCGCCGACTCTAACGGCTGGTTGAATACCTTGTCAACCAGACATCTGGCGGATGCGTGGACGGAATAAAAAGACAGCGATGAATGTCCACCATTACGGCCTTCTCGACCGAGAACAGGCTGGCATCACGTACCGATCACCACAGCTATGAATGAGGTCCCATCATGACCCAGCGCTCGATGTTTGCATTCCTGTTTGTTTTGCTGCCGCTTTTCGCGGCCGGCGCACCCGCTGTGGCGGCGGAAAAAATCGACGCCGCCCAGGCGCGCCAGCAGGCGGCGGCGTCCATGCTCGCCAACATCCAGCAGACTACCTGGATCCGCGACGGCAAGAGCGCGCATGTCATGTATGTGTTTTTCGATCCCAACTGCCCGTACTGCCACAAGGTCTTCGAAATGCTGCGTCCGCCAGTGCAGCGTGGCGAGGTGGAACTGCGCTGGGTGGTAGTCGGAAAACTCATGGTCACCAGCACCGGCAAGGCCGCGGCCTTGCTCGAAGCCAAGGACCCGACCGAGGCACTCTACCGCAACGAGCGCGGCTTCTCGCAGGAGACCGGCAGCTTCGGCGGCATAGAGGAAGAACCGGCACCGCGCGAGGAAACGCTGCGCCAGCTGAATGCGAACCTCGCCCTGCTCAATCGCAGCGGATTCGACGCCGTACCCGCACTGCTGTTTCGCACCAAGGACGGCAAGGCAGACATCATCCGGGGTGCGCCGCCTGCGGCGTTTCTTGAGAAACTGCTGAAGGATCTGGAATAAGGCACGCCGCGTGCTGTCCGTTTCGACAACGGGTTCGATTTCCATTCGTATCAATGGCGAGACATGCGATCAGTACACACTCTTGCCCAGGTTTGCACAAAGCATTGCTTGAAATCTCCCCGGCTCTGCCTTAACCTTGCCACCGACTGAACCACTCAAGTATTTAACCAGCACTATCCATCGGGAGATCCCATGAAAAATCCACTGGATTCGATTGCCGGGACGATCATTTCCGGCTTCGTCCTCACCGCCATCCTGTACGTGTTCATCGTCAACTTCCTGCTCAAGGTCTAGGCCTGAGCAACAACAGCAACAAATAAGATCGGGAGACTACTTATGGAACTGATTCTTGACCGCTGGTTTCACATCATGGCCGGCATTGTTTGGATTGGCCTGCTCTATTATTTCAACTTTGTGCAGGCGGTTGCCCTGCCCAAGGCCAAGGCCGACAACACCGCCGCCGGCATCACCAAGCACATCGCGCCACAGGCACTGCTCTGGTTCCGCTGGGCCGCGCTCGTCACCTGGCTGACCGGCGCCTGGTATCTGGAGCGCTCCGGCATCGGCCTCGGCGCCGCTTTCATGCTCAAGGGTTCGGCCGCCGCCATCGGCCTCGGCACCTGGCTCGGCACGATTATGCTGTTCAACGTGTGGGTGCTGATCTGGCCGAACCAGAAGAAAGTGCTGGGCCTCGTGCCGGCCGACGACGCCACCAAGGCCAAGTCCGCGCGCATCGCCTTCCTGGCCTCGCGCACCAACACCATGCTGTCTATTCCCATGCTGTTCTTCATGGTGACCGGCAGCGCGCACGGCCTGCCGCGCCTGTTCTAAGCCAGTCGTCGGTAACCAGGGCCCGGCGGAAAAGCCGGGCCTTTTTTTATTTTCCCCGCAATACTTGCGTTATTTTTCGAAATCACTAGAATTTTTCCCACAAAGATAACGGCGCCCTCAGGCAGGGCGCCTTTGTGTTTTTGGTGCCCAGGAAATGCCAACGAACTATCAGATGCCGGTTTTCGCCCCCCTGCCCGTTGCCTTCACGCGCGGTGAAGGTGCCTGGCTCACGGACACGCAGGGCCGCAAGTACCTCGACGCACTGTCCGGAGTCGCCGTGTGCGGGCTTGGCCACGCCCATCCCGAGATCACGCAAGCGATCTGCGACCAGGCCGGCAAACTCCTGCACACCTCCAACTGGTATGAGGTACCGTTGCAGGCCGAGCTGGCCGAGCGCCTGTGCAAGCGTGCCGGCATGGACAACGCGTTCTTCTGCAACTCCGGCGCCGAAGCGAATGAAGCGGCCATCAAGCTCGCACGCCTGTACGGCCACCAGAAAAAGATTCTCAACCCGACCATCATCGTCACCGACGGCAGCTTTCACGGGCGCACCCTCGCGACGCTCTCGGCCTCCGGCAACCGCAAGATCCAGGCCGGCTTCGAGCCGCTGGTCACCGGCTTCAGCCGCGTGCCGTACAACGACCTCGACGCGGTACGGGTCGTGGCCGAGAACAACAAGGACATCGTCGCCGTGCTGGTCGAGCCGATCACCGGCGAGGGCGGCATCCAGATTCCGGACACCGGCTACCTCAAGGGCCTGCGCGCGATCTGCGACGAACGTGGCTGGCTGCTGATGCTGGACGAAATCCAGACCGGCATGTGCCGCACCGGCAAGTGGTTCGCCTTCGAGCACGCCGGCATCCAGCCGGACGTGCTCTCGCTCGCCAAGGGCCTCGGCAACGGCGTACCGATCGGCGCCTGCCTGGCGCGCGGTGCCGCGGCCCAGGTGCTCAAACCCGGCACGCACGGCTCGACCTTCAGCGGCAATCCGCTGGTCTGCCGTGTCGGCCTGACGGTGCTGGATATTCTGGAGCGCGGAAAATTCGAAAAGCGCGCGGCCGAACTCGGCATGCGCATCCTGAAAGGTCTCAAGCAATCGCTCGACGGCATTAGCGGCGTGAAGGAGATTCGCGGCCAGGGCCTGATGCTGGCCGTGGAGCTCGACCGGCCGTGCAAGGAAGTTCTCACGCTCGCCCTCGAACGCGGACTACTGGTGAATGTCACCGCCGACTCGGTGGTGCGCCTGCTGCCGCCGCTCATCCTGAGCGACGCCGAGGCCGATCAGATCGTCAGCGGCGTCGCCGAGTGTGTGCGCCGCTTTCTCGCCGACAGCGAACCGAAGACCGCGCAGGCCCTTCGACCAAGCTCAGGACAGGCATGAGCGCGCGCCACTTCCTCACACTCATGGACCTGGGCCCGGCGGAGCTCAAGGGGCTCATCCGGCGCGCCAGCGAATTGAAGATTCTGCGCCAGCGCGGCGAGCTTCTTACTCCGCTCACCGGCAAGACCATGGCGATGATCTTCGAGAAATCCTCAACCCGCACGCGCGTGTCGTTCGAGGCCGGTATGGCGCAGCTCGGCGGCGCCAGCCTGTTTCTCTCGCCGCGCGACACCCATCTCGGCCGCGGCGAACCGGTGGAGGACACGGCACGCGTGATGTCGCGCATGGTCGACGTGATCGTGATCCGCGCCAACACGCACGCCATGGTGGAGCGCTTCGCCGAACATTCGCGCGTGCCGGTGATCAACGCGCTCACCGATCTCTACCATCCGTGCCAACTGCTGGCCGACATCCAGACCTATGTCGAGGCGCGCGGTGCGATCGACGGACGGCGCGTCGCCTGGATCGGCGACGGCAACAACGTCTGCCACTCGTGGATGAATGCCGCACGCCAGTTCGGATTCAAGCTGGTGATCGCCGCACCCAGGGGTTACGAGCCGGATGCGCAACTGCTCAAGGCCTGCGCCACGCAGGTCACGCTCACACACGAACCGCAGGAAGCCGCGCGCGGCGCCGACATCGTGGTCACCGACACCTGGGCGAGCATGGGCCAGGAAGACGAGAAGGCCGAGCGTCTCAAGGCATTTTCCGGTTACACCGTGGACAAGACGCTCATGCAACTCGCCCACAAGGATGCGGTGTTCATGCACTGCCTGCCAGCCTATCGCGGCGTGGAAGTCGCCGCCGACGTCATCGACGGCCCGCAAAGCGTGGTGTGGGACGAAGCCGAGAACCGTATGCACGCACAGAAGGCCCTGCTCGAATTGCTGCTCGCCCCGAGCCGCGCCACCTAGTGTAGTGTTGCACTCTTGAAGGAACATTGCTTGTTCGTAATGTAGGTCGGCCTTCAGGCCGACATGTCGGGCTAAAGCCCGACCTACAGGGGGCTCCGGGAAGTTACCGGGAAGTTATAAGTACCAAACAGAATGCAACACTAGTGCGGTGCTTCATACTGTTTGAAACGTAAGCGCATGGTTCCTTCCCCTTCAAGGGGAAGGACACGACTGCATGGATGCAGGAGGTACGCCTCCAGGGATGGAGGCGGTAGACCGCGTCGGGAACAAGCGGTCGAGGGCGACGCCGGGAGCGGTTGCCGAGGATGGGGATGGGTGTTCTGACTCGATGCACGCTACCCCATCCCCTCCCTAACCCTAGTGAATGAAGCCCCATTCACTAAGGGGAGGGAACTTGCAAGACCAGAATATCCGTTAAATACGTAGCACTACACTAGCCCGCCCGCCAGGCCGGCGGCAGCGAGTGCATGATGCCCTGCACCACAAACTCGATCGCAATCGCGAGCAGCAACATGCCCATCACGCGCGTCAGAATGCGCGTACCGGTGACCCCGAGCCGCTCAAAGATCGGATGTGCCAGCCGGAACACCGGGTAGAGAATCAGCGTGGCGAGCAGAATCAGCGCCGACAGCGAAAGGTCGCCCTCGATGTGTTGCTGCTGCTGGGAGAGCAGGATGACCGTGGTGATCGCACCCGGCCCGGACAGCATCGGGATGGCCAGCGGCACGACCGAGAAATCCTCTTTCTCCAGACCTTCCTCGTCTTCGGTACGCGTGGTCTGGATGCGCGACGGGTTGGCGTGCAGCATCGACCAGGCCATGGACGCGATAATCAGGCCGCCGGCGATCTGAAAGCTCGGCAGCTCAACACCGAGCATGCGGAACAGGTACATGCCGGACCACTGAAAGAACAGCAGCGTCACCAGCACCGTGCCCAGGGTCTTGAGCAACGCACGCTTGCGCGCCGCGTCCGGCATACCGGCGGTGAGGCCCACATACACCGGCAACACGCTGAATGGCGTGAGAATGGTCAGGAGCGAAAGCAGCTCCTTGCCGAGGTGCAGGGTGTCCGGGGTCATGCGGCCATTCTCGGGGCTTCGCCATGCCCGGTCAACGCGCCGGGCACAAGGCGGCTGTGCGCTTGTCAGAGGGTGGCGGTGGATAGTACCCTCCTGATACTTCGAACCCGACCCTCAACCTGCTGCCGCC
>CAYHES010000161.1:0-5932 GCA_964355495.1 uncultured Acidiferrobacterales bacterium | reverse complement strand
GTGCCTCTAACCGCGTCGCAACCGGAATTCTTGCCACAGCAGATAGGCCGCCGGTATTACCGCCAGTGTCAGCACCGCGACGCTCAGCATGCCGCCGACCATGGGCGCGGCAATGCGGCCCATGGCCTCGGAACCGCTGCCGCTGCTCCACAGGATCGGCAACAGTCCCGCGATAATGGCCACCTTGGTCATGGTCACCGGGCGGATGCGCAACAGCGCGCCTTCGATCACGGCGGCGCGCACGTCGTCGGTCGTGAGTTTCTGTTTCTTCGCCGCGCGCGCCTCGCGGCGGCGCTGCATGGCCTGATCGAGATAGGTGAGCATCACCACGCCGATCTCGACCGCGACGCCGCCGAGCGCGATGAAGCCCACCGCCACCGCGACCGAGAGGTTGTAGCCGAGCAGGTACAGCAGCCAGAAGCCGCCGACCAGCGCGAGCGGCAGCGTAGTGACGATGATGAGCACTTCCATGCCGTTGCGGAAATTCAGATACAGCAGGAACAGGATGATCACCAGCGTGAACGGCACGACCACGGTCAGCCGCTCCATGGCGCGTTGCAGGTATTCATACTGGCCCGACCAGACGATCGTATAGCCGGGCGGCAGCTTCACCTTGTCCGCCACCGCCTTCTGCGCGTCGGCGACGTAGGAGCCGATGTCGCGGTCGCGGAAGTCGATGTAGATCCAGCCCGAGAGGCGCGCGTTCTCGCTGCGGATCATGTCCGGGCCGTCGGTGATGCGCACGTCCGCGACATCCCCCAACGCAAGGGGCGTGCCGCTCTGGGTCGGAATGGACAGTTGCCGCAGCCGCGTGGGTGAATCGCGCAGGTCGGCCGGGTAGCGCAGGCTCACAGGATATCGCTCACGCCCCTCGACGGCCTCGGTCACGTTCATGCCGCCGACCGCGGTCTCGACCGTGTCCTGAATGTCCATGATGTTGAGCCCGAAGCGCGCCGCGCGCGGGCGGTCGATGCGCACGTCCACGTAGCGCGCGCCGGTCAGGCGCTCGGCGTACACCGAACTGGTGCCGGGAATGGCGCGCATGACCTGCTCGATCTCGCGCCCGACCGATTCGATGGTCGCCAGTTGCGGCCCCATGATCTTGATGCCGACCGGCGTGCGGATGCCGGTGGTGAGCATGTCGATGCGCGTCTTGATCGGCGGCACGATGACATTCGACAGCCCCGGAAACTTCACCAGCTCGTACATTTCCGCAATCAGTTTTTCCGTGGTCATGCCCGCGCGCCATTCTGATTTTGGCTTGAGCTGGATGACGGTCTCGAACATGGACAGCGGCGCCGGGTCGGTGGCGGTTTCCGCGCGCCCGGCCTTGCCGAACACGGTCCTGACCTCGGGCAGGGTTTTCAGCAGCCGGTCGGTCTGTTGCAGCAGTTGCTGCGCCTTGCCGGCGGAAAGGCCGGGCAGGGTGGTGGGCATGTACAGCAGGTCGCCTTCGTCCATGTCCGGCATGAACTCGGTGCCGACCTTCATTACCGGAATCGCGCCGAGCGCGATCAGCACGAAGGCGGCGGCCAGTATCTGCCTGGGGCGCGCCAGTACCCAGTCGAGCAGCGGGCGGTAGGCGTTGAGCAGCCAGCGGTTGAGCGGGTTGTCCTGTTCCGGGCGAATGTGGCCGCGGATGAGATAGCCCATGAGTACCGGCACCAGTGTTACCGACAACCCGGCGGCGGCCGCCATGGCGTAGGTCTTGGTGTAGGCGAGCGGCGCAAACAGCCGGCCTTCCTGCGCCTGCAGAGCGAACACCGGCAGGAAGCTGACGGTGATAATCAGCAGCGAGAAGAACAGCGGCGGTCCGACCTCTTCGCTGGCCTGGCGCACCAGTTGCCAGCGGTTCTGGTCGGTGACGCCCGCGCGCTCGAAATGCTTGTGTACGTTCTCGATCATGACAATGGCGGCGTCCACCATGGCGCCGATGGCAATGGCGATGCCGCCGAGAGACATGATGTTGGCGTTGATGCCCTGGCCGTGCATCACGATGAAGGCGACCAGAATGCCGATCGGCAGCATCACGATGGCGACCAGCGCCGAGCGCAGGTGAAACAGGAACGCCAGGCACACCAGCGCGACAATCGCGAATTCCTCGGCGAGCGTGCCGCTCAGGTTGCGGATCGCACGCTGGATGAGATCGGAACGGTCGTAGGTGGTAACGATCTCCACGCCCTGCGGCAGGCTCTTTTTCAGGACGTCGAGTTTTTGTTTCACCGCCTTGATCGTGGTCAGCGCATTCTCGCCGTGGCGCATGACGATAATGCCGCCCGCGACTTCGCCCTCGCCATTCAGTTCGGCGATGCCGCGGCGCATCTCGGGACCGAAGCGAACCTCGGCGATCTGCTCCAGGCGGATCGGCGTGCCACTTGAGGTGAGGCCGAGGGGAATGGCGCGCAGGTCCTTGAGGCTCTGCACATAGCCGCGCACGCGGATCATGTACTCGGCCTCGGCCAGTTCGATCACCGCGCCGCCCGATTCCTGGTTGCCTTTCTCGACCGCCATGCGCACGTCCGGCAGCGTCAGCCGGTAGGCGCGCAGCTTGGCCGGGTCCACGACAATCTGGTATTGCTTGACCATGCCGCCGACCGCCGCGACTTCGGACACGCCCGGTACGGTGCGCAGCTCGTATTTCAGGAACCAGTCCTGCAATGCGCGCAGTTGCGCCAAGTCGTGCTTGCCGCTGCGGTCCACCAGTGCGTACTCGTATACCCAGCCGACGCCGGTGGCGTCCGGCCCGAGCGCCGGCTTGGCGGCGCGCGGCAGGCGCGGGATGACCTGCGAGAGATACTCCAGCACGCGCGAGCGCGCCCAGTAAATATCGGTGCCGTCCTTGAACAGGATGTACACGAAGGAATCGCCGAACAGGGAATAGCCGCGCACCGTGGTCGCGCCCGGCACCGACAGCATGGCGGTGGCGAGCGGGTAGGTGACCTGGTCCTCCACCACCTGCGGTGCCTGGCCCGGGTAATTGGTCTTGATAATGACCTGCACATCGGACAGATCCGGGATGGCATCGAGCGGCGTGCGCGCCACGGCATAGATGCCCGCGGCCGTGAGCAGGGCGGTGACGAGCAGCACCAGAAAACGGTTGTCGAGCGACCAGCGGATGATTGTGGTAATCATGGGTTTATTTCCTACTCCCCCTCTCCCGCGACAGCGGGAGAGGGCAAGGGGTGAGGGAGACAACGTCAGTTGGCGCGATCATGGCGTGCTCCTGGGGAAGCTCTGAACAAATACACTTATTCCAACCTCGTCATTCCGGCGAAAGCCGGAATCCAGCGGTTTAAATGAGCCTCTCTGGATGCCAGCTTTCGCTGGCATGACGGCAATGGACTTACTCAAAGCTTCTTTAGTGTCCCGCATGTGGATTCGCTCCAGCGGGTGCCGGCGTGGCAGCCTTGGGGTCCGCGGGCGTAGCGGGCTGCTCGGACTGCATGCGCGCAAAGCTCGCACGCACGCTCGCCTCGGAGTCGATCAGAAACTGCCCGGAGGTCACCACCACGTCACCCGCCTTGATGCCTTGGCGGATCTCGACCCAGTCGCCCGACTCGGCGCCGGGTGTCACGTCCACCGGCTGGAAACGTCCGGCGCCGAGTGCCAGCACCACGGCGTTGCGTGTGCCGGTGCGGATCAGCGCCTCGAGTGGGATGGAAATCGTCCGGCTGCCGCGTTCCACCGTGTAGGTGCGCACGCCCAGGCTTTGCACAATCTCAGGCCGCACGCTGACGGTTGTCGCGCCGGCATCATCGGCATAAACCGGCACCATCTCCATGTCCATGAATGGCGACTTGCCGGGTTTGTCGGACTTGAAGCCTGGGACCATCGGGTCGGTCCAGTACAGCACCTTGCGCTCCTGGTTTTCCGAACCGGCCGTGGCCATGGGCGCCTCCTGTTTCGAGGCCAGGAAATACCAGGTTGCACCCGCCACGGCGGCAAGGGCGGCGACGGCGATTATGCCGGCAGCGACTGATTGTTTACGGTTCGTAAATGAAGCCCACACATGTCTTTGTCGAAACAAAGTCCGTAAGCTGAGCTTCGCTGCGTTCGTCTCGTCATTCATGGCTGTTCTCCGCTGAGATACAAAAGTTCCGCCTGGGTCTTGGCGAGGTCCACGCGCACGCGCGTGTATTCCAGTTCGGTATCGAGCACTTTCATTTGCGCATCGCGGTATTCGGCCTGATCGCGCGCGAAACCGGCGATGGTTGTTTGTGCCTCACGGCGCATGGCGGGCAGCAGTTGCTCATCGAAGATCCTGGCACGTTCGGCGAGCGCATCGTATTCGGCGCGCATGGACTGGTGCATGGCCTCCAGTTCGCGGCGTTTGTCCTCGCTCTCGAAACGCGCGCCGCTCTCCATGGCCTGTTTCTCGGCGAGGCGCCGGTCCTGGCGCTTGGCGCGGAACACCGGCAGGTCGAGCGTCACCATGGCGGTCGCCATGTTGGGCCGCTCGGTGCCGTCCGGCATCGGGCGGCGCAGGCCGTAGGAGAGATCGAGCATCCAGGCGGGTTTGTAGTCCTGGCGCGCCATGTCCACTTCGAGGCGCGCGCCCTCGAGCATCGCCGCGCTGGCGAGCCATTCGGGATGACGCGCAGCGTCGAAGTCCGTTGCCGGTGCCGGCAGCACCGGCAGCGCGGCCGGCAATGGCTGCGCCGCCGCGCTGCCGATCCAGCGCCCGAGCTGCGCCCGGGTGCGCGCGACCTGCGCCTTGAGCATCGGCTCGCGCTCGTTGACGCGCGCGAGCGCCTGGCGTGCGCGGATCACCACCTGCTGCATGTCCGCGGCCGCGCGGTAGCGGCCCTCGGCGGCTTCGAGTTGTTTGCCTTGCAGACGGCGCAGCTCCTGCAATTGCCGCAGGGATTCCTCCTGGAAGTACAGCTCGAGCCAGGCCTGGCGAACCTGTTTAAGCAGCAGGCGGCGCTCGGCCTCGATTTTGGCCTCTTCGCGCGTCAGCTCCTGCTGCGCGCGCCGGCCCCGGAGCGCGAGGGTGTCGCCGGGCGGGAAGCTCTGGCGCAGGCCGACCATGGCCATGGTCATGTCTTCCTGGTCGAACTTCCAGGTATCGGTCGGCACATTGAGCGCGCCGAGCACCAGTTGCGGGTCGGGCAGCCGGCCCGCATACACCGCGCGCTCGGCGGCCGCGCTCGCATTGGTGCGGTGGTGCGCGAGCCAGGGCGCATGGGTTTGCGCCAGCGATTCGGCCTGTGTCAGTGTCAGCAACACATCGTCGGCGCGCGCACTGGCGGCAGCCAGCAGCTGGAAAATCAGAACCATCCCGGTCAGGGAGTACCACGGTAATAACAACATAGGCCATCTCCTTCTTTGTCCGTTGAACAGCGACGAAAGAAAGCGACGGCTAGATCAGGAGCACCGCGTGTTGCAGGTTAAGCGGGGGAGAAAGTATGACCGTTGCATAACGGTCGGGGGTGTGTGCGGTGGGCAATGCCGCCGCCGGCGGCAGGCCATGCAGCCGCACCGGGACGACGGAGAAATCCATGATCGGGGTGGCCGCCGCGAGCCGCTGCTCGCCGGAGCTCTGGCAGTCCACGGCCATGAGTGCATCGCAATCATTGGCCGCGGACTGGCCCGGATGATCCATCGACGGGCAGTCGCCGGCCATGTCCGGCGGGCAATGGGGCGCGGCCATCACGCACGGCGCGGCCGCCGCGAGCAGCCATAGACTGCCCATCAACGCGAGCAATGTCTGCGTGGTGCGGAAACGGGTTTTGCGGGAGAGGCCCAGCATGCTTTACATCATAGGCCAGTATGGTGGAGTTGTCATGATGTGGATCAATTGATCTACCCGCATCCGTTCCAGCGCAATGGCACGACAAAGACTTTAATTATCTCCTGACCGAATGGCGCTTACCTTACAGGGGAGAACAGTAAATAGTGCACGCCAGCAGCTATATGGTCCCTTCTCCCT
>CAYHES010000160.1:0-5943 GCA_964355495.1 uncultured Acidiferrobacterales bacterium | reverse complement strand
ATGCGGCGGTCGAGTTCAGGTAAATCCGTCTCAATGTGACATTCCCTCCCCTTCAAGGGGAGGGCCAGGGTGGGGATGGGGTGGCCTCGACAAGCGCAACTCACCCATCCCCCTCCCAACCTCCCCCTTGAAGGGGGAGGGATAAAATGAAATCCGCAGCATTTCGCGCCATGGCGCACATTCTGGCGCATTACCGGATAGTGCCCAGTTGCAACTGACCCGGGAGCAGCTAACTTTCTAACAGGGGATACCGAATTCACAGCTTCGCCGGAACGGGCGTCTTCCCGTCCCGGCGCACCACAGCCACGCACGCCATGTCCGTCGCACAATCCAGCAACACGCTCCCGGTCAATTCCCGGCTTGAGGAATATGTCATCCAGAGCGTGCTGGGCATCGGCGGCTTTGGCATCACCTATCTGGCGCGCGATACCCGTCTCGGCTCGCTGGTCGCGCTCAAGGAATACTTTCCGCACGCCTACGCGCAGCGCGACAGCACCAACACCATTCGGCCGAACAGCGGCGGCGACACCGGCGACGCCGAAAATTATCGCTGGGGCCTGCAGGAGTTCCTGAAGGAGGCGCGCGCGCTCGCCCAGTTCAAACACACCAACATCGTGCGCGTGTTGCGTTTCCTGGAGGCGAACGGCACGGCGTACATGGCGATGGAGTACGAAGAGGGCGAAAGCCTGTCCGGCTTCCTCGCGCGCCACGGCGGATTTCTGAGCGAACCGCTGCTGCTCAACGTGTTCCTGCCGGTGCTCAACGGCTTGCAGGCGGTGCACGCCGCCGGGCTGCTGCACCTCGACATCAAGCCGGACAATATTTATCTGCGCCGCAACGGCGTGCCCATGCTCATCGACTTTGGTTCGACGCGTCAGCGCTCCACCGCCAACCGCAGCCAGAAGGTCGCGCTCACGCCGGGTTACGCCGCGCTCGAACAATATCCGGGGCACGGCGACCTCGGTCCCGGCGCGGATGTCTACTCCATGGGCGCGACGCTCTATCGCTGCATCACCGGTCAGGAGCCGGTGGATGCACGCGAGCGCGAGAACGGCCTGAGGAAATTACACATGGACCCGCTCGTGCCGGCCATGCGTTTCGAGCGCCCGCTCTACAGCCGCCACATCCGCGAATGCGTGGATGCCGCCCTGCAACTCAAGTCCGAAGACCGGCCGCCCTCGGCATACGCACTGCAAAACGGCCTGATGGGCAAGAGCATGAATGCCGCGGACGCGCGCCCGAAATCCAACGCCAGTATTTTCAGCAGTGGCAAGGGATTCATCGGCCTGTTCACCGGCGAGGAGGACAAGCGCAAGCGCATTATTCCACGCGGCCCACTCGAGAAACTTCTGGTGCTCTCGGTTTTTATAGCCGTGCTGCTGCTGGTTTCCGTCCGTGGCATGCACGCCACCGGCCACCTCGCGGAGGGCGAGGAATACGACTACCTCGATCGCTTCCTGTCGGCCGCCGTCGTATCCGGCAAGAAAACCCAGCGTTATCTCGAGGAAAACGTGCTGGGCATCACGCGTCCACCGGAATACATGCCGCCGCCTGCGGCGTTGCAGGCAGTGGCGCGCGCGGCGCCGGCGCCGAAACCCGAGGACGGGAAACCCGCTCCGGTATTTGAAGCCGGCAAGAGCCTCGTCGGCACCATTACCCTGCCGGCCCCGGCGGTGTCGCTGGCGATCCTGCAAGACGGGGCCATGCTGGCCGTGGCCATGGATGATGGCACTGTCCAGTTGCGCAATGCCGCAAGCGGTGCACTGGTGCGCACCTACAGCGCCGCCCTCGGCGTGCCCGGCGCTGTCGCGGCCTCACCCGATGGCCGGCGGTTGGCGTTCAGTGCCGAGAACCACAGCATTCAGATCTGGGATGTCGAGAAGCACACCTTTCTTGGCGAGTTGCCTGGCCATCTGGATGCGATCATCGCACTCGCGTTTGCGCCGGACGGCAAGCGCCTGGCTTCAGCGAGTCGCGATCAGACGGCGATTCTGTGGGACGTGGACAGCGGCCAGATGTTGCGCGACCTCAGCAAGCCGGCGAACGAGCCGCTGGCGCTCGCGTTCGCGCCGGGTGGTAACACGCTGGCCGTCAGCGACGCCGCCGGCGGTATCCGCTACTGGGAGCTGGTGAATCTGCGCGACATCGCCTACGTGCCGACGCGCGATCAGCCTCTGTCGACACTCGCCTATTCGCCGGACGGCAAGTGGTTTGCCGCCGGCGGTGAACAGGGTCTCCTGAATCTCTGGGACGTGAGCGGCAAGCGCGCGGATCGCGTTCTGCCGCAGGCGCCGGACACGGTGCACGCCGTCGCTTTCAGTCCGGACAGCAAGTGGCTGATCGTGGCCGGGTCGGACGCGTCATTGCAGCTTTGGGAAGTGGAGACCGCGAAACTGGCGCGGCGTTACGAAGGCGCCAACCACCAGACCTATGCGCTCGTGCTGACGCCGGACGGGCAACAGATCGCCGCCGCCGGTGCCGACGGCAAGCTCACGCTCTGGCATTAGCGAGATCAGTTATGCAGGGCGGGTCGCCCGATACCGAGCACCCTTCAACGCGTCAGCCAACCGCGCGTACGGACGGTCAGCAATGCGTATGGGAAGATCCAGGTGAGCGCGAAAAACGCGAAGTATGAATACGCGATTCCGTAGACGAAGTCGAGCGAGCGCTGGCTGCGCAGGTAATAGAGTGTATAGAGCAGCGCCATGAGGCCGATGGCGAACAGGATCCGCAGCAGGGTTTCCGGATCTTCGGCAATGCCCAGGACCAGTAATCCCATCGAAGCGTAGATCACCGGGTAGCGCAGGTTGGTCACCAGGGTATCGACCAGCGCAATCGCCCGCCAGCGCCACGGACGTTTCCAGACAATGCGCGCAAAGCGCCATTCCTCGCGCAGAAAACTGCGATCCCAGCGCATGTACATTTTGCACAGCTTGTCGTAGGTCACTGGCACGGTGGTGTGGACGCTGGCCGAACGTTGATAGACCGTGTCGTAGCCCTGTTCGAGGATGTAATTGGTCATTGCCCGATCCTCGCCGATGTCGCTGCGGACACCAAGGAAGGTCTGCTGCATCCAGCGGTCGAGCACGTGGTGCACGACGTCGGCGCGATATGCCGAAAGCGCGCCCGGCGTGCAATACACCGTGCGAAACACGGATTGCGCGGCACGCAGGAAATCGAAGGAAAGGATGAAGCGCACGTGCAGCATGCGCGGGATCAGGCCGTCTTGCCGGTTGAGTACACCGACACGGCCGGCAACCGCGCCGATGCGCGGGTCGCGAAATGGCCCGGCGATGGCGAGCAGCGCTTCGGGTTCGATGACGCTATCTGAATCGATGGTCACCAGCACCGCGCCGCGCGCGCGACGGATGCCGGCTTCGAGCGCGGCGCGCTTGCCCTTGTTCCTGCCGAAGTGCACTGTGCTCACAAGGTTCGGGTAGCGCGCGGCGGCGAGCTGAATGTAGTGCCAGGTGTTATCGACACTGCCGTCGTCCACGGCGATGATCTCCAGCCGCTCGCGCGGATAGTGTGCGGCGGCCACGGACTCGATGGCCTGCGCGACCATCGCGCCTTCGTTGTAGGCCGGGATGATGACGGTCAACAGTGGGGCGTCTTCCGGCGTGGCCGGCGGCATCGGGCGATAGCGATACCACAGTAGGGTCCGGAACAGGAGCAGCGTGATACCGGTGGCCAGCCAGATGGCGCTGGGGCGGGCGATGAATGCCGCCCACTCATGCCGTTCGATGAGCTGTGTCCATGGCTCGAAGGCGTCGCTCACGATGCAGGCATAGAGAATCATGGCCAGCGACGCGAGAATGGACACGCGTAGGAACTTGTCCCACCGATCGGACGGTAGCTCACCGAAGATCGGGGTTGCTATGGTTTTTGACAATGACATGAAATCTCCCATGTGACATGACCGCCTCTGTGGTGTCTTCTTCTTAAAGTCGCGCCCGCCAAAGTCCACGGACAGCAGCTATTGGTAGAGTCGAGGATTTGGGAAAAGTTCGCCGCTGTGCGGAGGTACAGATGGACGGCCGCAGTTTAACGGCCGGCGGCCGAATAGTGAATCGCCATGATGCAGCACCATGGGTTTCCCCATGGACAGTTGTAGGGTGGGGCAGGGCCCCACCCTAAATTATTAGGGGTATGCATCCTGCGACGGAAGACAATCACTGCGCGAACGGCGTGTACTGCACCGCCACAACGTAATATTCCATCTCGCCCCCTTCGACTTCGCTCAGGGCAGGCTTGGGCAGGGTCACGCGCACCTCGTCGCCCGCGGTTTTCTTGAGCAGCGCGCGCGCCAGCGGCGAGTCGATACTGATCCAGCCCTTGTCCGGGTCGAACTCGTCCGGGCCGACGATGCGGTAGCTGACTTCCTTTCCGTGCTCGTCCTCCAATCGCATCCAGGCACCGAAGAAGATGCGTGTGAGATCGTCCGGTGGTCGATCCACAACCTGGAGATCGGGAATACGCTTTTGCAGGTAGCGCACGCGCCGGTCGATCTCGCGCAGGCGCTTCTTGCCGTAGATGTATTCGGCGTTCTCCGAGCGGTCGCCCTGGGCGGCGGCCTCGGACACCGCCTGCGTGACCTTCGGCCGCTCCACGCGCCACAGGTGGTTCAATTCAGCGCGCAGCTGCTGCATGCCCTCGGGCGTGATGTATTTCGAGCTGGCGGGCTGGGAAAGACGCTGACGGCCCATGGGAATTGCGCTTCAAAGGTTGTTGAAAAATGTATCGAAACATCAACCTCCGTCATTCCGGCGAAGGCCGGAATCCAGGATGTCGATACTGCATCGCAACCAAATTCTGGACACCGGCTTTCGCCGGTGTGACGAAGCCTTTTTTCAATAGCCTGTTAGTCGGCCGCGTCGGCGACCAGCGGCGGCAGCGGGCAGTGCAGGCTGGCGCACACCACGCGCAACAGCTCCGCTTCGCCGAGTGTCACTTGCCGGTCGTGCGCGATCGTCAGCACCAGCGCCTCGATGAGCGCTTGCTTGATGGCCGGCGGCAAAGCATCAAGGCGGCTGAGAGCATGATCGAGTGCTGCGATAGTGACTGAAGCCTCATTCACTGACGGCGTTACATAGTCAGGCGGAGCCATCGGCAGCAGCCGGCGCATGCCGGCATCGAAAGCGGCACGCGCACTGCGCTCGTCGTCGTGACCCGCCCGGGCCATGACCACAAACAGGGTTTGTGTTTCGGTGCGCAGGGCATGCAGCTTGGGCGCGCGCTGTGACGGCCGGCCGGCGCGCGGTGTCAGGGCCTCGCTGAGCTGCACGCGCAACAGCCGGCCGAGCGCGTAATCCAGTACGCTCACCTGGCCATCCAGACGCAGCAGTTCGTCGACCAGTATTGCCAGCGCGCGCAGTTGCTCGGGCGGGCGCTGGCGCAGCGCCGGGAAGGCGATTTCGAGCAGCGGCAGGCGCAGCGCCGGCGCGAGGCGCGCGCCGTGGCTGGCCAGCGC
The DNA here is from genome assembly GCA_964355495.1 of uncultured Acidiferrobacterales bacterium. Classification (GTDB taxonomy): domain Bacteria; phylum Pseudomonadota; class Gammaproteobacteria; order Acidiferrobacterales; family UBA6901; genus UBA6901. Next base: position 473 of record CAYHES010000160.1, on the reverse strand, counting down.
CTCGAGGCGCGCGAACGCGTCGGGCGCCAGCTTGATGCGCGTGCGCAGATGCGCGATCTGGCGTTCGCGCGTGAGCGTCTCCCGGCTTAATACCACGGCCAGCACCACGGCCAGCGCATCCTGCGGTGAGTGTGCTGCTTCGCGCAGTGCCGGAGGTAGTTCGCTGCGCCGCTGCATGGCCGCCGTGAGCTGCGCCGTGCCGGGATTGCCGATGGTGGCAATGACCGACAGCGGCAGCAGCGCCAGTTGCGCCGCCTGCGAGAGCGGTGCCGGCGCCGGTGGCGATGGTGTACCCGATGTCATCGGCGCGAGGCGGATCTGTTCCAGTTCGGCGGGGTCGAAGGACGGTTCGAGGGTGCGGATGCGTTCGAGGATCGGCGGGTGGCTGGCGAACAACGCATCGAACAGACCATGGCGCTCGGCGATCAGCATGTGGCCGATCTCCTCGCTCTCGGCGCTGGTGAGCGTGGCGC
>CAYHES010000159.1:0-5982 GCA_964355495.1 uncultured Acidiferrobacterales bacterium | reverse complement strand
GGAGGTTGGGAGGGGGATGGGGTGATCTTGCGCATGCCGAGGCCACCCCATCCCCCCCCTGGCCCTCCCCGTGAAGGGGAGGGAATGTCACAGTGAGGCGGCTTGATTTGAACTCGACCGCGGCATAGGTCAAACCGTTGTGAGTCCCCCGGCGGAGCCGGGGTTTACCTTTGTGAATTAAATCAGAACTTCCTTAACATGATGCTGATAGAAGTTCATGTTCCCAGCCAGACGCTGCGCCTGAAAGACGACAGCGGGCGCGTGCTCATGGAGACGCGCATTGCCACCGGCCGCAAGGGCGTGGGTGAGGTGAATGGCAGCGAGCAGACGCCGCGCGGCTGGCACAAGATTCGCGCCAAGATCGGCGCCGGCCAGCCGGAAAACACCGTGTTCGTGGCGCGCCGCCCGACGGGCGAGCTGTACGCGCCTGAAATGCGGGCAAGCTATCCCGGCCGCGACTGGATTCTCACCCGCATTCTGTGGCTCTCCGGCCTGGAGCCGGGCCGCAACCGGCTCGGTAAGGTCGATACCATGCGCCGCTTCATTTATATCCACGGTTGTCCGGACGACGACCCGATGGGCGTGCCGGGCTCGCGCGGCTGCGTGAAAATGCGCAACCGCGAGCTGATTGAGCTCTTTGATCGCGTGCCGGTCGGTACGCGCGTGCACATTATTACGGAGGACGCATGACACTCGGCCCGGTAATGCTGGACGTGGCGGGTTTCACGCTCACCCCCGAGGAGCGCGAGCGTCTCAAGCACCCGCTCACCGGCGGGGTCATTCTGTTCGCGCGCAACTACCAGTCTCCGGCGCAGATCGAGGCGCTGGTGCGCGAGATACACCAACTGCGCCAGCCGCCACTGCTGGTGGCCGTGGACCACGAGGGCGGACGGGTGCAGCGCTTCCGCGAGGGCTTCACCAATTTGCCGGCGGTGGCGCGCTTCGGCGAGCTGTACGACGAGAATCCGAAACGCGGCCGGCGTCTGGCCGAGACCGCCGGCTGGCTGATGGCCGCGGAGTTGCGCGCCGTGGGTGTGGATTTCAGCTTCGCGCCGGTGCTGGACGTCGGCCGCGGCATCAGCCGGGTGATCGGCGACCGGGCGTTCCATGCCAGTCCCGAGGCGGTGGCCGATCTTGCCCACGCCTACATGACCGGCATGCACCGCGCCGGCATGGCGGCAACCGGCAAACACTTTCCGGGACACGGCGGCGTAGAGGCCGATTCGCACGTGGCCGTGCCGGTGGACGAGCGCCGCTACCAGGATATCTACATGGAGGATATCGTGCCGTTTGAGCGCATGATTCACTACGGTCTGGAAGGCATCATGCCGGCGCACGTGATTTACCCGAAGGTCGACCCGCAGCCGGCCGGCTTTTCGCGCTTCTGGCTGCAGCAGGTATTGCGCGGCGAACTCGGCTTTGAAGGGGTGATTTTCAGCGACGATCTGTCGATGGAGGGTGCCAAAGCCGCCGGCGGGGTAGTGGAGCGGGCACGGGCGGCGCTCAGTGCTGGATGTGACATGGTACTGGTGTGCAACGACCCTGTGGCGGCCGGCGCATTGCTGGACGGTCTGGGCCAGCACGATAATCCGGCCGCGCTACTGCGTCTTGCCCGCATGCACGGCCGCCACCCGCTAAATCGCAGCGACCTGCTGGCCGATTCCGGTTACCGGGAGGCGGTGCGGGCGGTGGGCAACCTGGCCTGATGGCTGTACAATTCGCCGCCCCGGCGCGCACCGTTGGGCTAGACTTGAATTAATTCGCAATTATCAGGGGGAATCCGGCGTTGGCTGATCTTATCCAACCGCTCAAGAAGCTCAAGCTTGAGAGTTTTAACAACCTCACCAAGACGCTGAGCTTCAACATCTACGACATCTGCTACGCGCAGAGCGAGAAGGCGCAGAAGGAATACATCGCCTACATCGACGAGGCCTACAACGCCAAGCGGCTTACCCAGATTCTGTCCGAGGTGGCGCAGATTATCGGCGCCAACATTCTCAATATCGCGGAACAGGACTACGACCCGCAGGGGGCGAGCGTGACCATGCTCATCTCCGAGCTGCCGATCAGCGAGGAGCCGCAGAATCCCGAGGCCCCCGGACCCCTGCACGCGAGCGCGCCCAACAGCCCGCAGACCGAACTCGGGCTGGAGTCACGCAGCCCGACCAAGGACTCGGTCGTGGCGCACCTCGACAAGAGCCACATCACCGTGCACACCTATCCGGAGTCGCATCCGGACAACGGCATCAGCACGTTCCGCGCCGACATCGATGTCTCGACCTGCGGCAAGATCTCGCCGCTGCGTGCCTTGAACTTCCTGTTGCACAGCTTTGAGTCGGATATCGTCATCACCGACTATCGCGTGCGCGGTTTCACCCGCGACGTGAAGGGCGTCAAGCACTACATCGATCACAAGATCAACTCCATCCAGAACTTCGTGGACAAGAACACGCTCGCGCGCTACCAGGCGATGGACGTAAACATCTACCAGGAAAACGTGTTCCACACCAAACTGATGCTCAAGGAGTTCAACCTGAACAGCTACCTGTTCGGCATCACCGAGAACGACTTGCAGCCGCAGGAGAAGAAAGCCGTGGTGCAGCGATTGCAGCACGAGATTACCGAGATCTATAACGGCACCAACATACCGAAATAGCCAGACTGGGCGTCTGAAAAAATGGCGGGCCGATGGCCCGCTTTTTTATTTCCGCATCGCAAGCAGGAATATATTTATTATACATGTACAACAATAGGTTATTGGATCATTCTCATTCCATTTCTTGCCGCTGTTTTCTGATAAAGTTGCAGTCCTGGGCGCCAACGCCTGTCCGGAGGCCGTGAAATCCGCATGCCAGAATTCAACATCCATTGCGTCGACTGCACGCGCCTGGCCAGCCACCTCGCGCATGTACGCGAACGCTTCAATGGTTACCACGGACGCCCGGTCGCACCCTTCGGCGATCCGCAGGCACGCCTGCTGATCGTGGGCCTGGCCCCGGGCATGCACGGCGCGAATCGCAGCGGCCGGCCATTCACCGGCGACTATGCCGGCATCCTGTTGTACCAGACGTTGCACAAGCATGGTCTCGCCAGCCAGGCCGAGGCGGTGAGCCGTGACGACGGCCTGGAACTGCGCGACTGCCGCATCACCAACGCCGTAAAGTGCCTGCCGCCCGAGAACAAGCCGACCACGGACGAGATCCGCGCCTGCAATCGTTACTTGCAAACCGAGCTGGAGGGCATGCCGAAGCATGCGCTGATCCTGGCGCTGGGCGGCGTGGCCCACAAGTCCGTGTTGCAGGCATTCAAGCTCAAGCAGGCGGAGTTTGGCTTTGCGCATGGCGCCGAGCACCGGCTGCCAAACGGTTTCACGCTGCTCGATTCCTACCATTGCAGCCGCTACAACACCCAGACCCGGCGGCTCACCCCGGCCATGTTCGATGCCGTCGTGGCACGGGCGCGTGAATTGCTGACGCGCTAGTCATGACGGGTTTCGATCCCAAGGCATTCGCCCAAAGCCTGACCGGCGCTCCCGGCGTCTACCGCATGCTGAGTGCCGCCGGTGAAGTGCTGTACGTGGGCAAGGCGCGCAACCTGCGCAAGCGTGTCGGCAGCTACTTCACGCGCGGCGCGCACAGCGGGAAAACACACGCCATGCTGCAGCGGGTAGTGGGTATCGAGGTGACGATCACGCACACCGAGAACGAGGCGCTGCTGCTTGAAGACAACCTCATCAAAAGCCTCAAGCCGCACTACAACATCCTGCTGCGGGATGACAAAAGTTACCCCTATATCCATATATCCGATCACGAATATCCGCGCCTCGGATTCCATCGCGGCGCACACAAGCAGAAGGGGCGGTATTTCGGGCCCTACCCATCGGCCTCGAGTGTGCGCGAGAGCCTGGGGCTGTTGCAGAAGGTGTTTCCGATACGCCAGTGCGAAGACAGTGTTTTCCGCAGTCGCTCGCGTCCTTGCCTGCAATACCAGATCAAGCGCTGCACCGCGCCGTGCGTCGGCTACATCAGCGCCGAAGCCTATGCCGAGGACGTGCGCCATGCCGCCCTGTTTCTGGATGGCGAAAGCCAGGCGGTGGTCGAGGCCATGGCCAAGCGCATGGATGCCGCTGCCGCGGCGCTCGATTACGAAACCGCAGCGACCTACCGTGACCGGATCGCGGCACTGCGACAGGTGCAGGAACGGCAATCGGTGAGCGGCGAGCAAGGCGACGCCGACATCATTGCCGTGGTGCTGGAAAACGGTGTCGCCTGCGTGGGCGTCACCTTCATTCGCAACGGCCGCAATCTCGGCAACAAGCTGTTCTTTCCGCGCCTGGGTGAAGCTTCGGATATCGGGGAAATCCTGCTGTCCTTTCTCAGTCAGTATTATTTAGGCAAGCCCGTTCCGCCGGAGATCTACCTTAACCACGCTGTGCCCGAGAAGGATTGGCTCGAGGCGGTTTTTACGCAGCAGGCCGAGCATGCGGTACGCATCACCAGCCAGCCGCGCGGCTTGCGGCGTCGCTGGGTAAAGCTTGCCGAACTCAATGTCCGCGATGCCCTGCGCCGGCAGCTCAACGATCGCGCCAGCCTGCGCAATCGCTTCGAGGCATTGCAGGAGGCGCTCGGCCTTGAGGCCGTGCCGGAGTGCATCGAGTGTTTCGACATCAGCCACACCCAGGGTGAGGCGACGGTCGCTTCCTGCGTAGTCTTTACACCTGAGGGGCCCCTGAAATCCGATTATCGACGTTTCAATATTGATGGCATCGAGCCGGGCGATGACTATGCGGCCATGTCCCAGGCGCTGACACGCCGCTACCGGCGGCTGCGGGACGAGCAGGGCGATGGGGCGGGGCGTTTTCCGGACCTGCTGCTCATCGATGGCGGAAAAGGGCAGCTGGGTGTCGCCGAGACGGCCCTGAACGAGCTGGGTGTGGAGGATGTGCGTCTGGTGGGCGTCGCCAAGGGAGAGCAGCGCAAACCCGGCAAGGAACGGCTTTTCTTGTCCGGGCAGGAGGCCCCCACTATACTGCCGGCGGACTCGCTGGCACTGCATCTCATCCAGCAGATCCGCGATGAGGCACACCGTTTTGCCATCACCGGCCACCGCCAGCGGCGCGCCAAAGCGCGTACCGCCTCGGTGCTCGAGGAAATACCCGGGATCGGGGATCGGCGCCGTCAGGCGCTTCTCCGACATCTCGGGGGCTTGCAGGAGGTGGTGCGCGCCGGGGTGGATGACCTGGCGCGCGTACCCGGCATCAGCCCGGCTCTGGCGCGCAAGATTTACACGACTTTTCATGAGGGGGAAGCCTGAAAGTGTTGTGGAACACCCCCAATCTGCTCACCCTGCTACGGATATTCCTGATTCCGGTCTTTATTGCCGCCTATTATCTGCCGTTCCCCTGGGCACCGCTGCTGGCCACGGTGCTGTTCGTGCTGGCCGCGCTCACCGACTGGCTGGATGGCTACCTGGCGCGCCGCCTTAACCAGACATCGCCGTTCGGGGCCTTTCTGGATCCGGTGGCCGACAAACTGATGGTGGCGAGTGCTCTGGTGATGCTTCTTGCCGACGCACAGATACACAAACTGGTTCTGGACCACCGTCTGTTTGCCATCGTGGTTCTGATTATCATCGGGCGCGAAATCACGGTCTCCGCCCTGCGCGAGTGGATGGCCGAATTGGGCGAGCGGACGAGGGTGGCGGTTTCGTTTCTTGGAAAGTTCAAGACCATTGGGCAAATGGTCGCGATCCCCTTTTTGCTGTACCGCGAACCATTGTTTGGCCTGCCGGTGTTTCGGATCGGCGAGCTGCTTCTGTACCTGGCTGCGGGACTCACGCTTTGGTCGATGGTGATCTACCTGCGCGCCGCCTGGCCGAGCCTGACACGGTCCCGGCGGGGCTGACACAGCGGCTTGACAGTCTTCGGGCGCGGCTTAAAATGTCGCCTTCTTACGCGGGAATAGCTCAGTTGGTAGAGCGCAA
>CAYHES010000158.1:0-6104 GCA_964355495.1 uncultured Acidiferrobacterales bacterium | reverse complement strand
AGGGGGAGGGAAACAAATCTCGACCGCGGTAACGGTCGAACCGTTGTGGGTTCCCCGGCAGAGCCGGGGGTTTACCTCAAGCTGAATTACTTGACAGCTACCGTCTCAACCCTCCGCCCCCTCTCCCGCGCTGCGCGCGGCCTCTCCCCCAAGGGGAGAGGCGAATCACTCCCCTCTCCCACTTGTGGGAGAGGGGCCGGGGGAGAGGGTGTGGCGTCGGGCATTTACATGATTCTCATTAACCTAGAAACAGTTTGTAGGCGGGGTTGCGCGTCTCCTCGACATACTCATACCCGAGTGTGTCGAGAAATTTCTGGAACGCCTGCTTGTCCCTGGGTGGCACCTGCATGCCGACCAGCACGCGCCCGAAGTCGGCGCCGTGGTTGCGGTAGTGGAACAGGCTGATGTTCCAGCCGCCGCCCATCTTGTTGAGGAAGTTCATCAGCGCACCGGGGCGCTCCGGGAACATGAAGCGATAAAGGATTTCGTGCTCCGCATTCGGCGCGCGCCCACCCACCAGATGGCGGATATGCAGCTTGGCCATCTCATTGTCGGTCATGTCCAGCACCGGATAGTCGTGGCGCTTGAGATCGCCGATGAGACGTTTGATCTGCGCGGCATCGCCGACCTGCACGCCGACGAATACATGCGCCGCCTTCGGATCGGCGAAGCGGTAATTGAACTCGGTGATGTTGTGGTCGCCGATCACAGAACAGAACTTGCGGAACGCGCCGGGGCGTTCCGGAATCGTGACCGCGAGAATCGCCTCGCGGCGTTCGCCGATCTCGGCGCGCTCGGCGACATGCCGCAGGCGGTCGAAGTTCACGTTCGCGCCCGAGGCGATGGCGATCAGGTTTCTACCCTTCAGGCGTTTCTTCTCGACGTAACGCTTGAGCCCAGCATAGGCGAGCGCGCCGGCCGGTTCCAGAATCGAGCGCCGGTCCTCGAAAATGTCCTTGATCGCAGCGCATATCTCATCGTTCGAGACAATCACCATCTCGTCCACATATTGCTTGCACAGGCGAAAGGTTTCTTTGCCGACCTGGCGCACCGCGACACCGTCAGCGAAAATGCCGACATGGTCGAGCACGATGCGCTTGTGCGCCTTCAACGACCGGTCCATGGCATCGGCATCCTCCGGCTCGACGCCGATGATTTTCACCCCCGGGCGCATTTTCTTGATGTACACGGCCATGCCGGCGATCAGCCCGCCGCCGCCCACCGGCACAAACACCGCGTGCAAGGGGCCGGTGTGCTGCTTGAGAATCTCCATCGCCACCGTACCCTGACCGGCGATCACCTCCGGGTCGTCGTACGGGTGCACGAAGGTCAGGTGCTGCTTCGCTTCCAGCTCGCGGGCGTGGGCACTGGCGGCGTCGTAGTTGTCGCCATACAGAACCACCTTGCCGCCCAAGTTGCGTACCGCGTCCACCTTGATCTGCGGCGTGGTGCGCGGCATGACAATCACCGCCTTCGCGCCGAGCCGCTTGGCGGCCAGCGCCACGCCCTGCGCGTGGTTGCCGGCCGAGGCGGTGATCACGCCCTTGCGCAGCTCCGCCGGCGTCAGGCTGGCCATCTTGTTGTAGGCGCCGCGGCACTTGAACGAGAACACCGGCTGTTCATCCTCGCGCTTCAGCCACACATGGTTGCGGGTACGGCGCGACAGGATCGGCGCGTAATCGAGCGCGGTTTCGCGCGCCACGTCATACACCTTGGCATTCAGGATTTTTTTCAGATAGTTCTGCGGCAAACGGGCATTCCTCGCCGTTTTTGCTCCCCGGGCGGCGAGTCGAAATCGGCCTGATTTGCGCCCTAATCTACCAGACCGTTCTTTATTAATGTATCGGCAATACGGTATCCTGACCCCTGGCTGAGACTTAATAGAAGAAGACCATGACCCAGGACGAAATGAAAAAGGCCGCTGCCCAGGCAGCGCTCGACTACGTCGAGACCGGCACCATCATCGGCATCGGCACCGGCTCGACCGCCAACCACTTCATCGACCTGCTGGCCGGCATCAAGGGCAGGATCGAGGGCACGGTGGCCAGCTCCGTGGCCTCGGCCGAGCGCCTGAAGAAGCATGGCATCCCGGTGTTCGACCTGAATGCCGTGGGCGACCTGAGCCTGTACGTGGATGGCGCGGACGAATCCAGCCGCCACCTGCACCTGATCAAGGGCGGCGGCGGCGCGCTGACGCGCGAAAAGATCGTGGCCGCGGCCAGCAAGAAGTTCGTGTGCATCGCCGACGAATCCAAGCTGGTGGACGTGCTCGGCAAGTTCCCGTTGCCGGTCGAAGTGATCCCGATGGCGCGCTCTTACGTCGCCCGCCAGATCGTGAAACTCGGCGGCCAGCCGGTGCTGCGCGAGGGCTTCACCACCGACAACGGCAACGTGATCCTGGACGTGCACAACCTCAAAATCATGAACCCGGTGGAGCTGGAAGGAAAACTCAACAACATCGTCGGCGTCGTCACCAACGGCCTGTTTGCCATGCGCCCGGCGGATGTGCTGATTCTCGGCACCCCGAGTGGCGCCAAGACGCTCAAGTAATAATATTGATGGGTTGCGCTACGCTCCACCCATCCTACGTGCTCACTTGGGTGGTGTTTCACCGTTACCGGCACATGGCCTGATCCGGTTGTAGGTCGGCCTTCAGGCCGACATGTCGCCCTAAAGGGCGACCTACAGGGGTTCCGGGAACATCGTAATAGGTTCCAAACAGGATGAAACACTACACAGCACTATGGCAACCCTGACCTTCCACGGCGCCACCCGCCAGGTCACCGGCTCCTGCTACCTGCTGGAGACCGCGCATAACCGCGTGCTCATCGAGTGCGGCCTGTTCCAGGGCCCGCCGGACGTGGACCGCCTGAACGAACGGCCCTTCCCCTTCAAGCCGCGCGACATCCATGCCGTCGTGCTGTCGCACGCCCATCTCGACCACTCCGGCCTGCTGCCGCGCCTCAAGCGCGAAGGCTTCAAAGGCAAGGTCTACGCCACCACCCAGGCGCTGGAGCTGCTCGACATCATGCTCAAGGACGCGGCCCACATTCAGGAGAAGGATGCCGAATGGGAAAACCGCCGGCGCGAACGCGCCGGTGACAAGCTGATCGCGCCGCTCTACACCCTGCAGGACGCCGAGGCGGTGCTGGAACTCGGCGAGCCGCTGGTCTATGGCCAGAAACTGCGCATTACCCAGGATATCGAAATCTGCCTGCGCGATGCCGGGCATATCCTCGGCTCGGCGATTGTCGAGCTGTGGGTCGATAGCGACGGCCGGCAGAAGAAAATTGTGTTCAGCGGCGATCTCGGCAACGCCGCCACACCGTTATTGCGCGACCCGGAAATCGTGCGCAGCGCCGATGTGCTGCTGCTCGAATCCACCTACGGCGACCGCGACCACCGGCCGCTGCCGGAGACGCTCAAGGAATTCGCCGGCATCCTCGCGCAGGCCGAGCACGACGGCGGCAACGTGCTGATCCCGGCATTCGCCATCGGCCGCACCCAGGAACTCATCTACCACCTCGGCGAGTTCTATCACGCCGGCCAACTGCCGCAGACCAAGGTGTTCCTCGACAGCCCCATGGCGATCGCCGCCACCGAAGTGCACCAGCGCCACATACAGGTGTTCAGTCGCGAGGCGCGCACCGCCATCCGCCAGAATGGCGGCAACGCCAAGGAATTCCTGCCGCCGTTGCACTACGTGCGCACCGTCGAGGAATCCATGTCGCTCAACCGCATCACCGCCGGCGCCATTATCATCGCCGGCAGCGGCATGTGCAGCGGCGGGCGCATCCGCCATCACCTGAAATGGAACCTGTGGCGCGAGGCGGTACACGTGGTGATCGTCGGCTTCCAGGCGCAAGGCACCCCCGGCCGCGCCCTGGTGGACGGCGCCCAGCGTATCCGCCTGCTGGGCGAAGACATCGTGGTGCGCGCGCACATCCACACCCTCGGTGGCTTCTCCGCCCACGCCGGCCAGAGCGACCTCGTGAAATGGGCCGGCCACTTTCAGCCACACCCGCAGCTGTACCTGGTGCACGGCGAACTGGACAAGATGCAGGCCTTGCAGGCGCGCATCAAGGCGGTGCATGGGTGGGAGGCGCAGATTCCGGTTGAGGGGCAAGTCATCCAGTTATGAAGGCAACCCGGATTCCGCTACGCTTCAGCCGGGCTACACTTACTCAGGTAATTATTGATGGGTTGCGCTACGCTCCACCCATCCTACATGCTACATGCTGCCCTTCAGGAGAGATGCCAATGAACGCCCAATCGGAAGTGCAGCAGAGAAAAAGTTCGATGACTCCTCTTTGGGTAATTTCGCTTTTTCTTACGCTAACGGAAACAATGCTGGGAGTGGGGGTAATTCAAACCAACGGTGGAATACAAGTCGCTCTCACCGTTTTTGTTTTAGCCTTTCCCCTTTTAGTTGCTTGTGCATTCTTTGGTATTCTATGGTTCAAGCCCTATGTTCTCTATTCGCCATATGAATTTGGGTCCGCTGCCGATGCAGCGACCTTTATTGACGCGATATCTCGCGACGCAAAAAAGATACAGGAAAAAGTAACACAGGCTACTGCTGCTGCTGAAGAAATTGAAACTTTACGACTTGAGTTGGCAACTAAGGCAAAAGAACTGGAAGGAAAAATAGAAGAAGCAAAGACGCAGGCGATGGGAATGTACATGTTTGACAAAGCAACCTAATACCCGGCTTGCGTAGGATGGGTGGAGCGCAGCGCAACCCATCAATCACTCCCCATAAACCCCGGCATCCTCTTCGTGCACAGCACCCCACTCGCGGGGATACACACCGAGCTTTACATAGCGCTGGTCCACTGGGTCGGGGTCAAGTCTTGCCTTTTGCCTTGTCCTGAACACCTAGTCCCGTAGGGCGCAATGAACGGAGTGAATTGCGCCGGATGTTTTTCTGTCGATCGGTGGATTACGCCGCATCCCTCACCCCTCCCCCTCTCCCGCTTGCGCGGGAGAGGGGGAGTTGGCGATACAACGATATTAATATCGGCGGCTAATCCACCCTACATGTATTAATCGCTGCCGGACGGCCGCTCCTACGGGGTTGGGTGTAGGTGTCGGGATCCGTAGCCGCCGAGCACGCAGCCGAAGGCGGACCAGCGTTGGCTGAACGAAGTGAAACCCAACAATATCGGCGATTAAAACACGTTGGGCTTTGCGTTGTTCAACCAAACCTACCGTTCTCTCCGATCGGCGACATGTCCCGGATCGACCTTGCGGTTTGTAATGTCTGGCATTACAATTAACCCATGATCGTGCGCTTCCGGCACAAGGGCCTGCAACGTCTCTTCGCGACCGGAGATCATCGAGGCATCGACGCCAAACACACGGCGCGCATCCGCCGCCTGCTCGACCGACTGGATGCCTCCACCGGCCCACAGGACATGAACTTGCCGGGCTTCGGATTTCACCCGCTCAAGGGCGACCGGAAAGGCGTCTACGCGGTTGACGTATCTGGAAACTGGCGCATCACCTTCCGGTATGGGCCGGATGGTGCCTACGACGTGAACCTGGAGGATTATCACTGATGAACACGCTACGCGACTCCAAGCGGCGACCGACGCACCCGGGCGAAATCCTGCGCGAGGACGTGCTGCCGTCGCTCGACATTACCCAGGGCGAGCTTGCCAAGCGGCTGGGTGTCTCACGCCTGACTGTCTCTGAGCTGCTGCGCGAAAAGCGTTCGGTCTCGCCCGACATGGCGCTGCGGCTGGCACGGCTCCTCAACACCTCGCCGGAAAGCTGGCTCAACATGCAGCAGGCCGTGGACCTCTGGGAACTCGGACGTACCCGCACTGGTCGCTACGCGCGCATCAAGCCGGTGAAGGCGGCCGCCTGACCGGCGCGTAGGTTAGGCTGAACGAAGTGAAGCCTAACAATATCGGCAAAGCCGGAGGCTTATTTGGTGAGCGCCTCGGCAACTGCTCCTTGCATTGCTCTACTTCCTCGACGGCTGTTCCAGACGCCGTTCTACCTCCTCCATCCATGGAGTCGTGCATGCATGCAGTCGTCAAAGGCGCCGAATAACACCGTGAGCCGCCTGAAGGCGGCATACATCACTCCTTCCCCCT
>CAYHES010000157.1:0-6108 GCA_964355495.1 uncultured Acidiferrobacterales bacterium | reverse complement strand
TGCCGAAGGTGTCCCACGCGTTCTGCCATTCCTGCATCGCCTGCTCGGCGGCGCGCAACGCCGCGCTGGTCTGGTCGCGTTGCGTCTGACGCTCGCTCAGGAGCGGCGCACTGTGTTCGATTTTCGCGCGCAGTTCGGTCAAGCGTGTCTGGTCGGCGCGCAGGTGGTGGCTGGCCTCTTCCCACGAGCGGTTTACCTGCTCCTGCTCGCGCTGGTGCTGCTCGCGCGTGTCGCGCGCGTGCGCGATGGCCTGCTCGATGTTGTTCACCTCGGCGCCGGCCGCGTAAAACTCGCCCTGCACGCTGTTGAACTTGTCGTTCGCCTCGGTCTGGGCGACGCGCAGGCGTTCGATCTCGGCCTCGATGGCGCGCAGCTCGGCGATAATGCCCTCAAGCTCGACTTCCTTGGCACTGATGGCGCTGTCGTGGCCGCGCACTTCCTCGTCCAGGCTGCGCCAGCGCAGGCTGAGCATCTGGGCGCGCACCGTGCGCTCCTCCTGCTTTAACTCCTTATAACGTTGCGCCGCGCGCGACTGGCGCTGCAGGCGATTGAGCTGGGTCTCGAGTTCCTTGCGTATGTCTTCAACGCGCGACAGGTTTTCGCGCGTGTGCTTGATGCGGTTCTCGGTCTCGCGCCGGCGCTCCTTGTAACGCGACACACCGGCGGCCTCCTCGAACAGGCCACGCAGATCCTCCGGTTTGGACTCGATAATGCGCGTGACCATGCCTTGCTCGATGATCGAGTAGGCATGCGGGCCGGCGCCGGTACCAAGGAATAAATCAATGATGTCCTTGCGCCGGCACTTGGTCTTGTTCAGGAAATAATCCGACAGGCCGTCGCGCCCGGCCTCGCGCCGGATGGACACCTCCGCAAACGCCGCGAACTGCCCCGGCGCGCTGCCATCGCTATTGTCGAAAATCAGCTCGACCGAGGCCTTGCCCACCGGGTTGCGCGAGGTCGAGCCGCTGAAAATCACGTCCGCCATGGAATCGCCGCGCAGGTGCTTGGCGGAGCTCTCGCCCATCACCCAGCGCACCGCGTCGATGATGTTCGACTTGCCGCAACCGTTCGGGCCGACGATGCCGATCAGGTTGGCTTCCACGGGAATGGTGATGGGATCGACGAACGATTTGAAACCGGCGAGCTTGATCTTCTTGATGCGCATTACGTTTGGATTACGCTCTTGGTGGGTTACACTTTAAATAGAGCTTGAAAGGAGGCCTGAATAATATTCTCTGCCGCAAAGGCGCAAAGGTTTTTTCTTTTTGATTTCTTGGCTTTTCCTTGCGTCCTTCGCGCCTTTGCGGCAGAGAGTCATATAAATTCAGTACTTCCGCCGCTGAATCAGGCAGCCGCAACGCTAACACACGGAACCCCATGATGCCTACCCAACCCTCCAAGCAACTGGAGACTTTCGAGAATCCGAATCCGGAGCGCGATTATACCATCGAGATCAGCATGCCGGAGTTCACCTGTCTGTGCCCCAAAACCGGCCAGCCGGACTTCGCCACCCTGTACCTGGACTACATCCCCGACCGCCAGTGCGTCGAACTCAAGTCGCTGAAGCTCTATATCTGGGCATACCGCAACGAGGGCGCCTTCCACGAGGCGGTCACCAACCAGATTCTGGGCGACCTGGTGGCGGCCACGGCCCCGCGCTACATGCGCCTGCGCGCCGAGTTCTACGTGCGCGGCGGGGTTTTCACCACGGTCACCGCCGAGCACCGCAAACCGGGTTTTGCCAGCCCGCCGCCGGCGCCGCGCACCGACGCGCAGGAGACCCTGTATGCCGAGCTCGCCGGCCACGAACCGCCCGTGACCACACGCAGCCCGGCGCCGGGCCGCATCCGCGCGGACAATGCCTCGACCGGCAGCCGTTTTCGCATGCTGGCGCGTGCGCGCCAGCCGGACGGCGGCGTAGTAGCGGACGAACCCGCAGCCAAGCCAGGCACCCCGGCGCGCAGCGCCACGGCCCCGCCGCCGGCCGCGCCGGCGCCCGCCCCGCGCAAACCGGTCTATGTCGGCATCGATCTCGGCACCTCCAGCTGCCGGGCGGTGGCGATCGACGAAAAAGGTGAACTGCTCGCCCAGGCCGGCGCGCCCATTCCCCTGCCGGTGAAAAGCGACAACCAGATCACCCAGGATCCGCTGCTGTGGTGGAAGGCGGTGAGTGCCAGCCTCACGCAGCTTTTCAAGGAGGTCGATCCGGATCGGGTCGCCGCCCTGGCCGTGGACGGCACCTCCGGCACCCTGCTGCTGACCGACGCCAAGGGCGTGCCGGTGACCCCGGCGCTCATGTACAACGACGCGCGCGCCGTGGCCGAGGCCGAGAGCCTGCTCAGCCTCGCCAGCCCGAAGTCCGGCGCACATGGTGCGAGCTCCAGCCTGGCAAAGCTGCTTTGGCTCAAGAACAAGGGCCTGGACCGCAAGGCCGCCCATGCCCTGCACCAGGCCGACTGGATTGCCGGCATGCTCACCGGCCGCTTCGGCCACAGCGACTACAACAACTGCCTGAAGCTCGGTTACGACGCCGAAGCCCTGTGCTGGCCGGACTGGCTGGGCACGCTGGGGATCAATCAGGATCTGTTGCCCGAAGTGCATCAACCGGGCGAGGAGATCGGCGCGGTGAGCGCGGACATTGCCAAGGCCTCCGGCCTGCGCCCGGACACGCGCGTGCTGGCCGGCACCACCGATGGCGTGGCCTCGTTCCTGGCCGCCGGTGCCACCAAGCCCGGACACAGCGTGACCGCGCTCGGCTCGACCCTGGTGCTGAAACTGCTGTCCGACAAACCGGTGTTCTCGGCCGAGCACGGCGTGTACAGCCACCGGCTGCTGAACCGCTGGCTGGTGGGCGGCGCCTCGAACAGCGGCGGCGCGGTGCTGTTGCAGTATTTCAAGATCGAGCAGATGCGCGAGATGACGCCGCAGCTCGACCCGGAACATCTCACCGGCCTCGAATACTATCCGCTACCGGGCATCGGCGAGCGTTTCCCGATCAACGACCCCGGCATGCAGCCGATCCTCGAGCCGCTGCCGGGTGACAGCATCACCTTCTTCCAGGGCATGCTGGAAGGCATCGCCGGCATCGAGGCGCACGGCTACCAACTGCTGCACAAGCTCGGCGCCCCCAAGGTCAGCGAGATTCGCACCACCGGCGGCGGCGCCCAAAACCCGGCCTGGACGCAGATCCGCGAACGCATCGTCGGCGTGCCCATCAAACCGGCCCGCTCCGAACTTGCCGCCTTCGGAGCCGCCCTGCTGGCGGCCGGCCTGGTTGCCAAGAAAATTCATTAACAGGTTGTTGAAAAAGTGGTTCGTCACACCGGCGAAAGCCGGTGTCCAGGAATTATTATCAATGCTTTCATCGACATCCTGGATTCCGGCTTTCGCCGGAATGACGGGAGTTGATGTTTTGGTGCGTTTTTCAACAACCTGTTAAACCTAAATAACGGCTTTAGCCACAGATGAACGCAGATGAAAGCAAATGAATCATGGGCACCTCTAAAAATCCCCTCTCCCTCCGGGAGAGGGTTAGGGTGAGGGATGTAAATACATGAATTAAATATCCCCTCATCCTCGCCTTAGTGAATGAAGCCCCATTCACTAGGGAGAAGGGATTACCAATTTTTAGAGGTTCCCTCATGCCATTGATGCACCGAGGCCATTCACCCTTTTGGTGGGTTGGCGAATACAGGCAGCGCATTGAATATCCATGTTTATCTGCGTTCATCTGTGGCTGACTGCTTTTTCCAGGATAATAAATACAAATAGCCGGCCCATTCATGGAAAACCAAAATCCAGCCGGGCGCGATTCGCGCGATCCGTTGACCGGATTGCTGGACCGCAGCGCCTTCCGGGCACTGCTGGAGACGGAGCGCGAGCGCAGTGCCCGCAGTCACCGCCCGTTTGGGCTTATCCTGTTCGATATCGACCGCTTCAAGGTCGTCAATTACGGTTACGGCGAACAGCACGGCGATGCCTTGCTGGTGTCGCTGGCCGAGCTGTCCCAAAAAACATTGCGCCCCACGGACTTCCTGAGCAGTTGGGGCGGCCAGGAATTTCTCTGCCTGCTGCCGAACACCGGCAAGACCGCCACCGAGGACCTGGCCGAACGCCTGCGCCGGGCCATCGAAGCAGCCAGCGTGAGCCATGCCGAAGTGGAGCTGCGCGTCACGGCCAGTTTCGCCACGACCTGCTACCCGCAGGATGGCGACAGCACCGACCGCCTGCTGGCCGCGCTGGGCGCGGCGTTACACCAGGCCAAGGCCACGGGACGCAACCGCGTGGTGCCGGCCAGCGACCTGCGCCCGCAATTGTTCGGTATCGGGCGCATGCTCAGCCAGGCGCTGCGCGAAGGCCGGGTGGTGCCCGCCTATCAGCCGATCGTGGACCTCAAAACCGGCGCGGTGGTGGCCGAGGAGGCGCTGGCGCGCATCGTGAGTCCGAACCACAGCGTCATCCCCGCCAGCGCCTTCATCGACGCGGCACGCGAGCTACAGCTCACCTATCAACTCGACCGCGCCATCATCCTCCAGACCTTCTCGCACTGTGTGGCCACACTTCAGCCCCACACACCGCGCGCGCACTTCGTGAACATCTCCGGCAATCTGCTGCGCCACCCGGATGTGGTGATGGAGTTGCTGGCCGAGGCATCCAGGAACTGCGCGGCCTGTGGCGACCTGATCGGGCCGGTAAAACCCATTGTCATCGAGGTGACCGAGCGCGAGCTGCTGGACGATCTGCCGGCGGCGCGCAACATGCTGCAACCGTTCCTCGATTTCGGCATGCGCCTCGCGCTCGACGACTTCGGCAGCGGTTACTCGTCTTACAAGTACCTCGCCGACCTGCCGTTCTCGTTTCTCAAGATCGAGGGCGGTCTGATCCGGCGCGTGGCCGAACCACGCGTGCGCACCATCGTGCAGGGTATTCAACGGACCGCCGCCGACCTCGGCCTCATCACGCTCGCGGAATACATCGAGAACGAGCAGATCGCGAACATCGTCCGCGATATCGGCATCGACTGGGGGCAGGGTTACCACTTCGGCAAACCAGTGCTGCCCGCGTCCGGCACAGACGGCGCCGGTTGACGCGCCAAACAATCCTCGTCCCCACCCATCCCACGGGGGCGGCAAGCCCGCCAGGCAATTTCAATTCTGTATCACTTTTCTCCGCGTGACCCCCGTTCATCCGCCAGGTCAGGCACACTTCTTGCTACTCTTCAGCCCGCTACCGGCAACCCGCTACCGGCAAATTGATTGACTATACTTTTCTGCCCAGTCTCATGTTTTTGACGGAAAAGCCGATAAACCGGCGATAACAGCTTTCCGGAAAGCCGGCCGAGCCGACCGACGGCAACCGGTGACCGCCAATAACAAATTAGAAGACACGGGCGCTTCGGACGCGATTGCTGCGTTACCAGAAACCTCCGACAGGGACATGCACAGAGGAACCGATGACCCGCATTCTGATCATCGATGATCAATCCACCAGCAGACAGATCCTGGAGGAGCTGGTGACGTCACTCGGCGAACGGATCGTCACCGAGAGCTTCGCCGATCCGCTGACCGCGCTGGCGTGGGCGCACACCAATCAACCCGACCTGGTGCTGACGGACTACAAAATGCCGCAAATGAACGGCGTGGAATTCACGCTGCGCTTCCGTGCCCTCTATCCGGATGTACCCGTGGTGATGGTCACCAGCATGGAAGACCGGGAAATTCGCTACCAGGCGCTGGAAGCCGGCGCCACCGATTTTCTCACCAAACCGGTCGACCACACCGAATGCCGGGCACGCTGCCGCAACCTGCTCACCCTGCGCCAGCAGCAGCTGATCATCAAGGATCGGGCACGCTGGCTGGAAGACAAGGTGCACCTGGCGACGCAGGAAGTCGTCGCGCGCGAACGCGAGACCCTGCTGCGCCTGGCGAAGGCCGGGGAATACCGCGATGAGGAGACCGGCTGCCACGTTCTGCGCATGGCACGGTTCTCGTCTCTGATTGCCGAACGCCTGGGCCTGTCCGAGGAAGAGCGCCACGTCATTGAAACGGCGGCACCCATGCATGACATCGGCAAGATCGGCACCCCGGACAACATCCTGCTCAAACCCGG
>CAYHES010000156.1:0-6144 GCA_964355495.1 uncultured Acidiferrobacterales bacterium | reverse complement strand
TGCCGATCACGCCGCTCATGAACGCCACCGGCAGGAAGATCGCGACCACGGCCAGGGTCGCCGCCACGGCGGCGAACGTGATCTGGCGTGAGCCGGTCAGCGCTGCCTGCACGCGGTTCTCGCCTTTCTCGCGATGGCGCACGATGTTCTCTAAAACCATAATCGCATCGTCCACCACGATGCCGATGGCGAGGCTCAAACCCAGCAAGGTGAAGGTGTTGAGCGTGAAGCCGAAGGCATACAGGATGATGAAAGTGCCGATGATCGAGGTCGGAATCGCGAGCAGGACGTTCAGTGTCGCCGTCCAGCTGCCGAGGAACAGCCAGCACACCAACGCCGTGACCAGCGCCGACATCACCAGCGCAAGCTTGAACTCATCCACCGAGTCCTCGATGAACTTGGTGGTGTCGAAATTCACCGCGATCTTCATGCCTTCCGGCAGGGCCTTCGCGACCTCGGTCATGCGCTGCTTGACGCCCTGCGCCACCGCCACGGTGTTCGAGCCGCGCTGCTTGCGGATGCCGATGCCGACCGCGCGCTCGCCGTTGGCGCGCGAGATGCGGCGGATGTCGTCGAGGCCGTCCTCGATCTCGGCCACCTGGTTCAGCAGGATGCGGGTGTAGACCGGCTGGCCGCCGCGCTGGTTGATGACGATGTGGCCGAACTCCTCGGCGGTCTTGACCTCGCCGAGCGTGCGCACGTCGTACTCCTTGGCGCCGGTGACGAGCTGGCCGGCGGGCAGCTCCGAGTGCTCGCTCTTGATCGCGTTCAGCACGTCGGTTACCGCCAGGTCGTAGCGGTTGAGCGCCGGCCCCGAGACCCAGACGCGCAGGTTGGGCTCGACGAAGCCGCCGAGCGTGATCTCACCAACACCGGCCACTGACGAGAACCGGTCCTTGAGCGAATCCTTCACATAGCGCATCAGCTCGCGCAGCGTGTGCCGGTCGCTGGTCACCGACATCCACAGGATCGGCTGGTCCTCCGGGTTGGTCTTGCTGATGACCGGCGGCTCGATGTCGGCCGGCAAGTGGCGCTGCGCGGCCGCCACCTTGTTCTGCACTTCCTGCAGGGCGTCGGCGATATCGCGCGACAACTCGAACTCGACGCTGATGGAGGCGGAGGCATAGCGCGACGTCGAGGTCACGCTGCGCACGCCTTCGACGGTCATGACGGCATCTTCGATGACATCGACGACGTTGGTCTCGATGACCTCAGGCGCGGCGCCCTGGTAATCGACGCGCACCGACACCACCGGGAAGTCCACGTCCGGCAATTGGCTGACGCCCATGCGCGAGGCCGAGATCCCGCCGAACAGGATGAGCGCGGCCATCAGCATCCAGGCGAACACCGGACGACGGATGGCGATCTCGGGCAAGTTCATGGTGTGGTCCCCTCAGGAGGCACCGGGCGGCGCACCGCCGCTGCCTGTAATCTCAGGTAGTTAAGTTTTGCTGTGTAGCGCGCGCGGTCAAACGCACGCTGGTTTTCCTGGAAAACAGACAGCGCTTGCAGCACGTCCAGGTTGGTGACCAGCCCGAGGCGATAATCGCGCTGCTGCGCTTCGTAGTTTTTGCGCGCGGCATCGGTCGCCATCTCCAGCGCCGCCAGCTGCGAGTGGGCAAGCACCACGCTCTGGTGCATGGAGCGGATTTCCTGTTCCGCCTGGCGCTGTGCCTGACTTACGCCCAATTCGGCCTGCGTGCTCTGCGACTGTGCCTCGCGCACCCGCGACTGCACACTGCCGCCGGCGTACAGCGGGACGGTAAGTGCAAGCTGCACGTCCCACTCCACGTTTTCCAGGCTGCCGGTGCGTTCCAGGTAGCGGTTGGCATTCAGATCGAGCGATGGCAGGTGTGCGCCGCGCGCCACGCCGATGTTCTCCTGCGCCGCGGACAGGCGTTGCTGCGCCGCCTTCACGTCCGGGCGCAAGGTCATGCGCGCCAGATACACATCGAGCGCGCCTGCGTCCGCCGGAATGGTCTCGGTGTCGTACAGCGGGGTCGACGCCGGCAGGCCGCTCAGGAAGGCAAATACTTCGCGCGCCGCGCTAAGTTCCGTCTTGCGCTGCTCGACCTGCGCGCGCAGCGTGCTGACCGTACTCTGCACCGTCAGCGTTTCGCCGATGCGCGAGCGGCCGATGCGCACGCGATCCGCCAGTTCCTTCTCGCGCTGCCGGTACTGCTCGAACTGCTCGTCGAGGTTTTTCAGCTCCTGTTCGAGCGTCAGCACGTCGTAAAAATTCAACACCACGTCTTTGAATAACTGCACGCGCGCGTTCTGGTAGTCGGCGCCTTGCGCGTCCACCAGCGCCTGGCTCTGGCGCACCGCGGCGAATTCGCGGAAGCCGCGGAATAGTGGCTGGGTGGCGGCAATGCGCGCGAGCGGTTGGCGGGTGGGACTTGCCGTCACGTCCCGTGCACCACTGTCCTGCCAGGTGTAGGACGCGATACCGTTCAGTGTCGGATGGAGCGCGGCGCCGGCCTGCCGATACCGCTCCTCCGCCTGCCGGATCAGTTCGCTCTGGGTCGCTACCACTTCGCTGCGCATCAGCGCCTGCGCGAAGTATTCGTCCAGCGTCAACGCCCCGGCCGCGGACGCGTGCCGGAGCGCGGCCAGCAGGCACGCCGCCAGCAGCACGGCCCATATTCTCGGGGAGGCATTATTCGGTTTCACGGAACTGGGGGTGGTCCGGCGAATAGTAAAAGGTTGTAAGCCATCTTGCCTGCCCTTTTGCCCTTCGACAAGCGCCGTTCGGCGAAGCCGCCTGCACAGGAGCTCCGGATCGAAGGCGATGCGCTGGCGCTTGAGCGTGGATTGCCGGCCACCGCGCGCGCCATCGTCTGGCGGTCTGGAGCACGCGGTGGTGAAAACTGTTACGCGCTATGCCGCGGCGGCAGGTACTCCACCGCCGCCTGCTGGCGCACCGGCTGCGGGTAGAGACGCATCAACGCATACACCTCGGGATCGAGGCCGCCTTTCACCGGCAGGCCGAGCAGGCGCGCGACCTCGGGGGTGAGCGGATGGTCGTGCGTCCAGGTGCCGGTGCTGAGCATGGCGGCAATGTGCTCGGCCTCGGCTTCCGGCATGTAATCCGCGAGCAGGGTCTTGACCGCGCCCTTGACCTGCGCGATCGCCTTCTCGGCGAGATCGGCCAGGATCAGGGTCTGATCCTCAAGCTCGTTGACGCTCTTGCGCGCCACGGCGGCGAGCACCGAGGCCGCCGGGTAGGCGCCGACCTGCGGGTCCACCGGGCCGAGCACCGCGTGGTCGTCCATCACGATCTCGTCGGCGGCCAGCGCCAGCAGGGTGGCGCCGGACATCGCGTAGTGCGGCACGTGCACCGTGACCTTGGCGGGATGGGCGCGGATGGCGTGCGCGATCTGCAACGCGGCCAGCGCCAGGCCGCCGGGGGCGTGCACGATGAGATCGATGGGTGTGTCCTTGGCGGTGAGGTGGATGGCGCGGATCACCTCTTCCGAGTCGTTGATGTCGATGAAGCGCATCACCGGAATGCCGAAGAACGCCATCGACACCTGGCGGTGGATGAGCGTGATGACGCGCGTGCCGCGCTTGACTTCGATGCGCCGAATCAGGCGCACGCGCGCCACCTCCAGCACCTTTTTCTGGATCATCGGCTGGAGCATGAGAACCAGAAATACCAACCAGATCACGTCGCTGACGGCCATGCGTTCCTCTCTTGGTTTTCAGTGTGACATGCCGCCGGCGTGGGCGACAACATAGTTGTAGGGCAGGGCTCAGCCCCATCAACCCATGCTTATACGTTGCCCATAGCGTGCTCTATTTCTTGTGTCTGTTTTTTGCTGCCACGCCATGGACCTGGTCAACCGCCTCGACCACCGCCTGTGCCTGGCGATACTGGAGATAATGACCGGTTCCGGAAAACGTCTTGAGCGTCGCGCCTGGAATCGCGCGTGCCAGACGCGCGGAACCTTCGCGCAGCGCCACGAGCGAATCGGCCTCGCCCTGCAGGACCACCACCGGCTTGGCGATCTTCGGATAGTCCGGCGCCATGCGCGCGAGATCATCGTTATAGGCCAGCTTGTGTTCGGCGCGGGCACGCAACGGAACCGGTTTCTTCCAAAGCATCACGCGTGATTCGAAGAAGTTCGCCGGCACGCTGTCGGCGTCGGGCGCCAGCGCCTTGGCCAGGCCTTCCCGAATGCGGTTCTCGCCAATCAGTGGAATGAGCGCGCGCGTGGCGCCCCGGCCGATGAGTGGCGCGGCCATGAGCTTCTCCAGAAAGCCAGCCGGGAAATCCGGGTAGCTGCCCGGCGCCACCAGCACCGCGCCGCGCAACGCCGGCGGATTTTCCAGAGCGAGCTGTAGCGCGACCGACCCGCCATAGGAGTGACCAACCACGACCACGTCTTTCAAATCGAGCGTGGACAGGAGCGCGCTTACAATGCGCGCATTAAAGGCAACGGTGTTGTTCTCGCGCGGCTCGGCGCTGTACCCGTGCCCCGGCCGGTCGATGGCGATCACCCGGTATTTTGTTTCGAGTAATGGAATAACGGTTTCCCAATCTTCCACGCTGCCGATCACCCCATGCAGCAGAATCACGGACTTGTTGCCGCTGCCGGAGTCGGCGACGCGCAAGGCCAGGCCATCGACGTTGACGTGACGGCCGGCAACGCCGGGCGGGATGGCGATGTCGTGCCCGACATCGAAACCCAGCGCGATCAACGCCAGAAATACCGCAACAACGACGAGGATAACGTACCAGGCTGCTTTTCGGATCATGCTGCTCGCTGCTCCTTGTCGATGACACCAGCTTGCCCAGTGCGGCATTTCCAGCGGCTTACAGTGTGGCACGGCCGGCGAGCGCGCGGCAATGCTGTCTGGCACGGCCCGAAACCGGTAAAGTAGCGTCCATGCAACCGGTCGTAGACATCCGCGGACTCACCAAACGCTTCGGCGAACGCGAGGTGCTGCGCGGGCTCGATCTCGCCGTGCCGGCGGGCGTGTGCTTCGGCGTGCTCGGGCCGAACGGCGCCGGCAAAACCACCACCCTGCGCGCCCTGCTCGGGCTGTCGCCGGGCACCAGCGGCGAGGTGCGCGTGTTCGGCCTGCCGATCCCGGCCGCGGGCCGCGCGGTGCGTGCGCGCTGCGGCGTGGTGCCGCAGGCCGACAACCTCGATCCGGACTTCACGGTGATCGAGAACCTGCGCGTCTACGCGCGCTACTTCGGGCTGACCGGCGCACCGGTGGAGGAGCGCATTCACGAGCTGCTCGGGTTCGTGGAGCTCAGCGACCGCGCCGATGCGCCGATCGCCACCCTGTCGGGCGGCATGAAGCGCCGGCTCACCATCGCGCGCGCACTCATCAACCGCCCCGAGTTGATCATCCTCGACGAACCGACCACCGGGCTCGACCCGCAGGTGCGGCGCATGATCTGGGCGCGGCTGCGCGCGCTGCGCGACCAGGGCCGCACGCTGCTGCTCACCACCCACTACATGGACGAGGCCGAACGGCTGTGCGACGAACTGGTGATCGTGGACCACGGCACGGTGCTGGAGCGCGGCTCGCCGCGCGAACTCATCCGCAAGCATGTCGAGGCCGAGGTGCTGGAAGTGCGCGGCGCCCCGGAGCGGGCGCGCGCGGTGCTCGCGGGCGTAAGCGATGCGCGCATCGAGGAGCTGGGCGACACGCACTACTGCTACACGCGCGACGCGCGCGCCCTGCTCGCCACCCTGGAGCAGCACCGCGAACTCACCTTCCTGCACCGGCCGGCGAATCTCGAGGATGTGTTCCTCAAGCTCACCGGGCATGAGCTACGCGATTAAGGAAGCCCTGAATATTTCACAAACTAAATATTTTTTCGCCGCAAAGACACAAGGACGAAAAGAAAAACATGAGTGAACCTCAAAAAATTGGTAATTCCTTCTCCCTAGTGAATGGGGCTTCATTCACTAAGGCGAGGATGAGGGGGCAGTTAATTCCTGTGCTTACTGAGGAGAACGCTAAATAGTGCGCACCCCGACAAACCTTGGGTTCCTTCTCCCCGCGGGAGAAGGACAGGATGAGGGGCGTTTTTTGCGCTGCTTGGCCCTCACCCCGGCCCTCTCCCACCTGATCTTGTCCCACATTTTCCGCTGGACACGGAACAAGGTTAGTACTATCATG
>CAYHES010000155.1:0-6189 GCA_964355495.1 uncultured Acidiferrobacterales bacterium | reverse complement strand
CCGGCGGCAACGCCCTCAAGTTCTACGCTTCGGTGCGCATGGACATCCGCCGCATCGGCGCCATCAAGAAGGGCGACGAAGTGATCGGCAACCAGACGCGCGTCAAGGTGGTGAAGAACAAGCTGGCGCCGCCGTTCCGCCAGTGCGAGTTCGATATCCTTTATAACGAAGGCATCTCCAAGGAAGGCGAGCTCGTCGACATGGGCGTGGAACGCAACATCGTCGAGAAGTCCGGCGCCTGGTACAGCTACAACAAGGAACGCATTGGTCAGGGCAAGGACAATGCCCGCCAGTTCCTGAAAGAGAATCCGGTCATCGCCGCCGACATCGAGAAAAAGATTCGCGCCACCATGGCGGCCCCGGTCGTGGCGTCCGGCGCCGATGCGGACGAGGCGCTGCCGGAAGAGGCTGAGGTCTGAGTAAACATGTGTAGTGCGTGCCGTTTTTTCTCCCTCTCCCCGCGGGAGAGGGCCGGGGTGAGGGCTAAGCAGCGCAACAGCGGCCCTCATCCTGTCCTTCTCCCGCAGGGAGAAGGGACTGTGTAGCGACCGACGTGCATCCCGTAGATGTCCCTGGTCTCGACGCGAAAGAGGCGCGTAACCGGGCGTTGTCGTGGCTGGCGCGCCGTGAGTACGGGCGCGCGGAGTTGATGGGTAAGCTGGTGCAGCGCGGCTGCGCGGAAGAAGCCGCTGCCGGGATCGTGGTGGCGCTCACGGCTGAAGGATTGGTTTCGGACGAGCGTTTCATCGAAGCGCTGCTGCATGTGCGCCGGGTGCGTGGCTACGGACCGCTCTACATCCGCCGCGAGCTGGAAGAGAAGGGCATCGACCGCAGCACGATCGAACGCTGGCTGGACGTCGGCAGCCGCGACTGGGTCGAAGACGTGAAGCGGGTGAATAAAAAGAAATTCGGGGGGAAACAGCCGGCGAGTCTTGCGGAGCGCGCCAAGCAGACGCGCTTTTTGCAGTATCGCGGTTTTACCCATGAGCAGATACGCCAGGCGCTGGGCAGTGACGACGTCGATTAGGGAATCTGTGATTAGCTAACATCTGCCGCAAAGACGCAAAGATCGCAAAGGTTTTCGATAAAAAATTATGGTTTTTCTTTGTGTCCTTTGCGTCTTTGCGGCAAAGCATTAAAATTATTAGAAATTGTTCTGAGACACGTTAGCTGCATGAATTTATGAAAACCACCGAGATTCGCAATCATTTCCTCAAGTTCTTTGAGCGTCACGGGCACAGCATCGTGGCGTCGAGCTCGCTCGTGCCGGGCAACGATCCGACGCTGCTGTTCACCAATGCCGGCATGGTGCAATTCAAGGATGTGTTCCTCGGGCAGGAGAAACGTCCGTACACACGCGCGGTGAGCAGCCAGCGCTGCGTGCGTGCCGGTGGCAAGCACAACGATCTCGAGAATGTCGGTTACACCGCGCGCCACCACACGTTCTTCGAGATGCTCGGCAACTTCAGCTTCGGCGACTACTTCAAGCGCGAAGCGATCCGCTTTGCCTGGGATTTTCTCACCCAGGACATGAAGCTGCCGCCCGAGCGCCTGTGGGTCACCATTTACAAGGATGACGAGGAAGCGGCCGACATCTGGCTCAAGGAGATGAAGGTCGATCCCAAGCGCTTTACGCGCCTCGGCGAGAGTTCCAACTTCTGGCAGATGGGCGACACCGGTCCGTGCGGTCCGTGCTCGGAAATTTTCTATGACCACGGTCCGGCCGTGGCCGGTGGCCAGCCCGGTTCGCCGGACGAAGACGGCGACCGCTACATCGAAATCTGGAACCTGGTGTTCATGCAGTACAACCGCGACGCCGACGGCAAGCTGCATCCATTGCCCAAGCCGTCGGTCGATACCGGCATGGGGCTGGAGCGGGTTGCCGCGGTCATGCAGGGCGTACACAGCAACTACGAGATCGACATCTTCCGTAACCTCATCAATGCGGCCGCGGACATTCTTGGAACGAAGGATCGCTCGAACAAGTCGCTCAATGTGATTGCCGATCACATCCGTTCCTGCGCCTTTCTGATCGTCGATGGCGTGTTGCCGTCGAACGAGGGCCGCGGTTACGTGCTGCGCCGCATCATCCGCCGCGCTGCGCGTCACGGGCACCTGCTTGGTGCGCAGGAGCCGTTCTTCTGGCGGCTGGTCGCGCCGCTGGCGAAGGAAATGGGCGATGCCTACCCGGAGCTCGCCAAGGCCAGGACCCAGACCGAGCGCGTGTTGCGCCAGGAAGAGGAACGCTTCGCCGAGACGCTGACCAAGGGCATGAAGATTCTGGAAGACGATATCGCGCAGATGCAGGGCAAGGTTATTCCGGGCGAAACCGTGTTCAAGCTGTACGACACCTATGGCTTTCCGGCCGACCTGACCAACGACATCGCGCGCGAGCGCGGCCTGAGCCTCGATATGGATGGCTTCGAGCGCGCCATGGAAGGACAGCGCGAACAAGCGCGCGCCGCTTCCGGTTTCAAGAGCGCCGGCGTCGTGAGCCTCGACGAGCTGCGCATCCTGCCGGCCGAATTCACCGGCTACGAAACAACGCGCGGCGATGCGCGCATCACCGCTATCCGCGTGGGCGAGGCCGAAGCGAAGGAAATCAAGGCCGGGCAGGAAGGCATTGTGTATCTCGATCGCACGCCGTTCTACGCGGAAAGTGGCGGTCAGGCGGGCGATCAGGGAATTCTCGCAACGGCGGGTGCACGCTTTGCCGTGCGCGATACGCAGAAGGGCCACGCCCACATCGGCAAGCTTGAATCCGGCACGCTCAAGGTCGGCGAGCGCGTGACCTGCGAAGTCGACGCGGGCCGGCGCCGCAGCACCGCCGGCAATCACTCGGCCACGCATCTTCTGCATGCGGCGCTCAAAAAAGTGCTGGGCTCGCATGTGCAACAGAAAGGCTCGCTGGTTGATGCCGAGCGCCTGCGCTTTGACTTCGCGCACTTCGAGCCGATCACGCGCGCACAGATGGACGAGATCGAGCGCCTGGTGAATGACGAAATTCGTTTGAATGATGCCGTCGAGACGCGCGTCATGCCGATCCAGGCGGCCATGGCCTCGGGCGCCATGGCGCTGTTCGGCGAGAAATACGGCGACGAGGTGCGCGTGGTCGGCATGGGCGATTTCTCCACTGAGCTGTGTGGTGGCACGCACGTGCAGCGCACCGGCGACATCGGCCTGTTCAAGATCGTCGCGGAAGGCGGTGTCGCGGCCGGCGTGCGGCGCATCGAGGCCGTGACCGGCGCCGGCGCCCTGGCCTATGTGCGCCAGACCGAGGACCGGCTGCTGCTGGTGGCGGAACTGGTGCGCGGCAGCCGCGACGACGTGGCGCGCAAGGTAGAACAGTTGCAGGCGCGCGTGAAGGGCCTGGAGAAGGAACTCGAGCAAACCCGCGCGCGCCTCACCAGCGGCCAGGGCGGTGATCTCAGTGCCCAGGCGAAGGACATCAAGGGCGTGAAGGTGCTGGCGGCACGCGTCGATGGCGCCGACAGCAAGACCCTGCGCGATACCCTCGACAAACTCAAGGACAAGCTCGGCAACGCCGCGATCGTGCTGGCGGCCGTGCAGGACGGCAAGGTGTTGCTCATCGCCGGCGTCACCAAGGACCTGACCACCAAGGTGCCGGCCGGCGAGCTTGTGAACCAGGTGGCGCTGCGCGTCGGCGGCAAGGGCGGCGGCCGGCCCGACATGGCGCAGGCCGGCGGAACCGATCCCACCCATCTCGATGCCGCGCTCGCGGATGTGCCGGGCTGGGTGGAGGGCAGGCTGTAGCATCGTATGTAGGTCGGCCTTCAGGCCGACGTGTCGCCCTAAAGGGCGACCTACAAGGGATTGTGTAACGTAATATATTCCAGACAGCTCGCTTTTCTGTTTACTCCCGCGAAAAAAACAGGTTAAATTCGCGCTTTTTTTGAAGCCCAGCCTTATGGCACTGATCGTCCAAAAATACGGCGGCACCTCGGTCGGCAGCCCGGAGCGTATCCAGGCGGTGGCCGAGCGCGTGAAGCGCTTCCGTGACCAGGGCGACGATGTCGTCGTCGTCGTCTCGGCCATGAGCGGCGAGACCGACCGACTCATCAAGCTCGCCAAGGGCGTCAATCCCGAACCGCCGGCACGCGAGATGGACGTACTGCTCGCCACCGGTGAGCAGGTCACAATCGCGCTGCTGGCCATGATGCTCGAAAAGATCGGCTGTCCGGCGCGCTCCTACACCGGCTACCAGGTGCACATCCGCACCGACAATGTCTTCGGCAAGGCGCGCATTCTGGATATCGACGAGTCGCGCGTGCGCAGCGATCTGGAGCAGGGCCGCGTGGTCGTGGTGGCCGGCTTTCAGGGCGTGGACGCGGATGGCAACATCACCACCCTCGGACGCGGTGGCTCGGACACCACGGGTGTCGCATTGGCCGCGGCGCTCAAGGCCGATGAATGCCAGATCTACACCGACGTGGATGGCGTCTACACCACCGATCCGCGGGTCGTGCCGCAGGCGCGGCGTCTGGACCGCATCACCTTCGAGGAGATGCTGGAGATGGCCAGTCTCGGCTCCAAGGTGTTGCAGATCCGCTCGGTCGAGTTTGCCGGCAAGTACAAGGTTCCGTTGCGCGTGCTGTCCTCCTTCGCGGAAGGACCGGGCACGCTCATTACCTACGAGGAAAACGAAATGGAAGCGCCACTCATTTCCGGCATCGCGTTCAACCGCGACGAGGCCAAGCTCACGGTGCGCGGCGTGCCGGACAAGCCGGGTATTGCCTACCGTATTCTCGGCGACATTGCCGCCGCCAATGTCAACGTGGACATGATCGTCCAGAACGTCGGTGCCGACGGCAGCACCGATTTTACCTTCACCGTGCATCGCGGCGATTACAAAAAGGCGCTGGAAACACTCCGGAATACCGCCGGACAATTAGCGGCACGTGAAGTGACGGGGGACGACAAGATTGCCAAAATTTCGGTGGTCGGGGTGGGCATGCGCTCGCATGCCGGCATCGCCAGCCAGATGTTCAAGACCCTGGCGGACGAGGGCATCAATATCCAGATGATTTCGACCTCAGAGATCAAAATATCGGTAGTTGTAGAGGAAAAGTACCTCGAATTGGCGGTCCGTGCCCTGCACAGCTCCTTCGGCCTGGACAAGCCGGCCGCGGCGGCGCGCTGATCGGCTGCTACTGGCACGGAAGCTGCATAATCCGGGAGCAGGGATGGGTGGTGCAGCCACTTCGCACCGGTGACAGGTCGCCGGACAGCGAGCCACTTTTCCATATCGGTCACCCGGTGGTACACCGGAGGCCGGGTCGGATTGCACATAAAAATATAAATGGCTGCAAGGTCGACTGGGATGGTCGATAGTGACGCGCTGGTGCGCAGGGGTCAGGGATTGCGAGAGATTCTGAACAGGAGAGTACGATGCTAATTCTAACGCGCCGTGTCGGCGAGACGCTGAATATCGGGGACAATGTACAGGTAACGGTGCTCGGGGTGAAAGGCAACCAGGTGCGCATCGGCGTGAACGCGCCCAAGGACATTCCGGTGCACCGCGAGGAAATCTATCAGCGTATCCAGAAGGAAAAAGAAGCCGGCATCACCGGCGTCAACGGCAACACGACGCCTCGGGACGTTGCCGAAGGCTGAACCTTTCTTTACGCCACTCGGCCTCCCATGTATGCTTGCAGCTGCATCCATGGAGAGATGGCCGAGCTGGTCGAAGGCGCTCCCCTGCTAAGGGAGTATGGGGGCTTAAACCTCCATCGAGGGTTCGAATCCCTCTCTCTCCGCCATATTCCATGAGTTGTTCTTGACAGGGCGAGGGCCGGCTTCGCATAATGCGCGGCCTTGCCATTCCAAGCACGCGCCCGTAGCTCAGCTGGATAGAGTACTCGGCTACGAACCGAGCGGTCGGGAGTTCGAATCTCTCCGGGCGCACCAATCAATCAAAAGGGCCCAGTGAATGAAGCCTCATTCACTGGGCCCTTTTTGATGGATGTGTATTGCAAGATTCGAACCCCCGACGAAGTAATAACCTGTTCGACAAGCCGGCGAAGCCGGCTTGAAACGTGTCGCGCCAGCGACGTGGACCCGGAGGGCGAAGGCCGCAGGCCTGAGTCATCTCTCCGGGCGCACCAAGTTACTGATCCGGTCGCTAAATAGTGCGTGTCGTTTTTCTCCCTCTCCCTAGTGAATGGGGCT
>CAYHES010000154.1:0-6214 GCA_964355495.1 uncultured Acidiferrobacterales bacterium | reverse complement strand
GAGAGCATCGTGGCCATCGCCTCCTGCCCGGCGACCATCGGCGAAGTGCTGCGCATGATGGACCTGGTCGAGGCCGAGCAAATGCGCCTCACCGACCTGGTCGTGGACTTCATCGACCCGAATGCCAAGGATGTGCCGTTGCCGGAGATCCATGCCGATGATGAAGGCGTGCCGGCCGGCGCCGCCAAGGCCAAGGACAAGGACGACGAGGAGAGCGAGGATGGCGGTACCACCGCCGAGGAAGATACCGGCCCGGATCGCGACGAGGCACTGCGCCGTTTTGCGCGCATTCGCAAGCTGCACGCCAGCCTCGCCAAGGCCCTGGACAAGAATGGTTTCGGGGCTCCCGAGGCGCTGCGCGCGCAGAAAAAGCTGACCGAGGAATTCCTCGAAATAAAATTTGTCGCCAAGCAGATCAACCGCCTGGTGGAAGACGTGCGCGCGCTCGTGGAGCACGCCCGCGACCAGGAAAAGATCATCATGGATATCTGCGTCGGCAAGGCGCGCCTGCCGCGCAAGACCTTCATCAAGGTTTTTCCGGGCAACGAAGCCAATCCGCGTGTCATCAAGAAAATCCAGAAAACCGGCGAATGCAATGCCGATGTCATCGAGCGTCACCTGGAAACGATCACCAGCGCCCAGAACCGGCTGACGCAGATTCAGGAGCGTGCCGGTCTGCCGATCAGCGAGCTGAAGGAGGTCAATCGCCGCATGTCGATCGGCGAGGCCAAGGCGCGCCGCGCCAAGAAGGAGATGGTCGAGGCCAACCTGCGTCTGGTGATCTCGATCGCCAAGAAATACACCAACCGCGGACTGCAATTCCTTGACCTGATCCAGGAGGGCAACATCGGCCTGATGAAGGCGGTGGACAAGTTCGAATATCGCCGTGGCTACAAGTTCTCGACCTACGCGACCTGGTGGATCCGCCAGGCCATCACGCGTTCGATCGCCGACCAGGCGCGCACCATCCGCATCCCGGTGCACATGATCGAGACCATCAACAAGCTCAACCGCATCTCGCGCCAGATGTTCCAGGAAATGGGCCGCGAGCCGACGCCGGAAGAGCTGGCGGTGCGCATGGAAATGCCCGAGGACAAGATCCGCAAGGTGCTCAAGATCGCCAAGGAGCCGATTTCCATGGAAACGCCGATCGGCGACGACGAGGATTCGCATCTGGGCGATTTCGTCGAGGACACCAGCGTCACCGCGCCCGGCGACGCCGCGACCCTCGCCGGCCTCAAGGAAGCGACCGAGGAGATCCTCAGCACCCTGACGCTGCGCGAGGCCAAGGTGTTGCGCATGCGCTTCGGCATCGAGATGAACACCGACCATACCCTGGAGGAGGTCGGCAAGCAGTTCGACGTCACGCGCGAGCGCATTCGTCAGATCGAGGCCAAGGCGCTGCGCAAATTGCGTCACCCGAGCCGTTCCGAGCACCTGCGCAGCTTCCTCGATTAACGTCATTTGGACTCGGGCCTGTAGCTCAGCTGGTTAGAGCTGGGGACTCATAATCCCTAGGTCGCAGGTTCGAGTCCTGCCGGGCCCACCATTAAAACAAGGGGTTACGCGAGTAACCCCTTTTTTATGTCAGAACCAGCGGCTATTTCCTTCTATTCCGATGCTCAAATAGGTCAATTGTAGTCTCCTGTCTGTTCGTGGCATGAAACTTGAATCTGTTTCCGACGGGGATAGGTGCATAACACATGTCACAGACCATTCTGATTTTGGACGACGAGCCGGATAACATCCTGCTGATCGAGGAAACCATCAAGCGCAACCTGCCCGAGGTGCGCACGGTGGGCTTTACCTCGCCACAGGCAGCGGCCAGTTGGTGCGACGCGAACGAGCCGGACCTTTGTCTCATCGACTACAAGATGCCGGGCATGAGCGGCATCGAGTTCATGGCGCGGGTGCGCCGCCGCGCGCGTTTTCAGGGAGTGCCGATGATCATGATCACCGGCCAGCCCGGCACTGAACTCCAGCAGCAGGCGCTCGAGAATGGCGCAACCGATTTTCTGAGCAAGCCCATTAACATCGCCGATGTCGTGGTGCGTACGCGCAACCATCTGCGCCTGCGCGAAAGCCTGCGTGACGGGCGCCAGGACATGGGTCGGCTCGAACGCGAAATGAAGGAAAGCGCGCAACAGCTCGTCGAACAAGAGCAGGCGGTTATCATCCAGCGTCTCACGCACCTGTCCGGTTACCGGGACGAGGAAACCGGCAACCACATGCGCCGCATGGCGCATATCGCCCAACTCATTGCGCGGGAACTCGGGCTCGATGCGCGCTTCTGCGACATGCTGCTGCTCGCCGCGCCCATGCACGACATCGGCAAGGTCGGCATCCCCGACCGTATCCTGCTCAAGCACGGCAAGCTCGATGCCGTGGAGCGGGGCATCATGCAGACCCACGCCCGCATCGGTCACGATCTGCTCAAGGACAGCCACTCCGAACTGCTGCGCATGGGCGCCGAGATTGCGTACACGCATCACGAGCAGTACAGCGGCGAGGGTTATCCGAATGGGCTTGCGGGCGAGGCCATTCCGCTCGCCGGGCGCATTGCGGCGACGGCCGATGTGTTCGATGCGCTCGTCAACGCACGCCACTACAAGCAGGCCTGGGCATTGGGCGACGCCCTTGAGTTCATGCGCGCTGAACGTGGCCGGCATTTTGATCCAGGCTGTGTGACGGCACTGTTGCGGCGCATCGATGAAGCGATAGACATCCAGAAGCAGTTTGCCGAGGACGGTGTTCCTGCCGGCGAAGACCAAAATGGCTCCGGTGCCTGCCTGTCTCGCGTCGCCAATGCCTGAGCCGGCACTTGTCATTTACCCGCGTTCCGCCGCGTCACCGGACAATCCACACGCCGCATTATCACTACAGGCGCCAGGTATTTCGCAAGGAAATGCACGGCGAAAATGCCGACAAACCCGAAACGATAGTGCTGTTGGCGGATGTGCGGAATCAGGCGGAACGATCCGCGTCCATACCCATTATTACTGAGAAGAACGCTAAATAGTGCGCACCCCGACAAACTTTGGGTTCCTTCTCCCCGCGGGAGAAGGACAGGATGAGGGCCGTTGTTGCGCTGCTTGGCCCTCACCCCGGCCCTCGGCAATTGCTCCCGGCATTGCTCTACCTCCTGCATCCATGCAGTCGTCTCCCGCGGGGAGAGGGAGGAAAGCACCACGCACTATTTAGCGACCGGATCAGTAAGCTGAAGCGGTTGCGCAATGCAGCGACTGCACGCGCCGCAGGACTATTTCTTTTTCGGTGTCGGGCTTGATGCAGCGGCGGGAGCGGATGACGGAGCCGTTGCGGCCTCTGCGGATGGCTTGCCGTTCGCCGGCATGTCACTCTCCTTGAAGTCATGCCCGATAAGTCCCAGACGTTCGTGTAGTGCAAGACTGGTGTAATGCATGCCCTGGGCGCTGGGCAGGTAGGCGCCCGACATGCGCGCCGCGCGACCCAGGGTATGGAACCCGGTCGGGGCCGGCGTCACCTTGATGCCGACCGACTCGAAGGCGCGCGCCGCGCGTCGCATGTGCCAGGCATGGGTGACGAGATAGATGTGCCGCACCTTGGCGGGCACGAGTAACGCCTGGCTGTTGCGCGCATTTTCAACGGTCGTGCGGGATTCGCGCTCCACCCACTTCACGTTCGCATGGAAATCCTCGCTCAGCACGGCCTGCATGTGCTCGGCCTCGGCTGTATCCTCGCCGCCCGGAGCGCCGCCGCTCACCAGGATCGGCAGCCCGGTCTTGCGCTGCAGGAATGCCGCATAGCGCAGGCGCTCCAGCCCTTGCGCACTCACCGTGTCCGCCAGATCATATTCCGGGGCCTCGGTATAGCGACCGCTGCCCAGCACCACGATTGCCTCGGGCGGATCCTTCAGGCTTTTTTGTGGAACATAAAGCGCTGCCTGCGGCCCCTTCTCCGCCATCGGCACCAGTTCCGGTGGTTTTGAGAAATTCTCCAGTCCGCTCATCAGCCGGTGCGCGGTGAGCGGCAGGCTCAGGGCGACCAGGGTAATAGTGCTCAGGACCAGCATCGCGGCGCCTAGCCACTGGCGGCGGAGATACGCAAGGAAAGTGAGAAGCAGCAGCAGAACAACAATGCCGGGTGGCGTGATCAGCGCTTCAGCAATACGGGGCCACAGTTCCATAGCGTATCCTTTCAGGATGGTTGTTGGTTGTTATAAGCCCTTGGCCTGCTGTTCGGCGTGACAGGAGAGCCGTGTCCGTGGACCGCGGTGGTGCGCAGGCTGCGTGGCGCTGGTAAATTCGGCAGGCGGCATGCGATCGAGTATGCGCGGCGAGTTCATTGCCAGAGGCTCAGGGTTCCTGAAAATTATTGTATCCCAGATTGCATAACAGCTGGGCAAGCAGTTCGCTTTTCACTTCGTCCAGGTGCGCGTGTTCGCTACCGGCGAGGGTGGCGAGATCGGTGGTTTCGAGGCCGGCATAACCGCACGGTTTGATGCGGCGGAACGGTTCGTGGTCCATGTCCACATTGAATGACAACCCGTGGTAGCTCGCGCCGCGCCGCACGCGCAAGCCGAGTTGGGCGATCTTGCGCACGTCCACGTACACGCCGGGCGCCCCGGCGCGCCGTACTGCAAACAGGCCGCGCGCCGCCAGCAGGTCGATGACGGCCTGCTCCAGCATGATGACCAACTGCCTTACACCCCAGCCGCGCCGGCGCAGGTCGATGAGCACATAGGCGATCAGCTGTCCCGGGCCGTGATAGGTAATTTGCCCGCCGCGGTCGCTTTTTACAACGGGAATGCCGGGATTGTCGAAAGCCTCGTTGCGATCGTTGGTGCCGAGGGTGTACACCGGCGGGTGTTCGACCAGCCAGATTTCATCCGGCGTGGAGGCGTCGCGCCGCTCGGTGAAGGCGCGCATGTCCTGCCAGACGCGCGTGTAGTCCGCGCGCCCGAGGTCGCGCACCAGCGCGACCCGCGTGTCGAGGCTACTCGACCTTGCCGGCGCGGAAGTCACGGATGTAATCCTGATAGAGGGCATGCAGACGCGCATGCAGCGGGCCGGGCTGGCCGCTGCCCACGGGCTTGCCGTCGAGGCGTGTGATCGGCAGCAGCTCCTTGGTGGAGCTCGACAACATCAGTTCGTCGGCGCCGCGCAATTCGGATTCGGTCACGGCGCGCTCCTCGCACGCCAGCCCGTGCGCGCGCGCCAGCTCCAGTGCCAGGTCGCGCGTGACACCGGGCAGAATGAACGGCCCCTTGGGCGGGGTCACGAGCACGCCGTTCAGCACGATGAAAATATTGCTCGCCGAGCCTTCGGTCATGCGGCCGTCGCGCAGCAGGATCGCCTCGGCCGCGCCCTGCTCGGTGGCCTGCTGGCGCATGAGCACGTTCGGCAGGAGCGCGATCGCCTTGATGTCGCAGCGCTGCCAGCGGATGTCCGGCACCGTGATCGCGGCGACGCCGGCGCTCAGTTGCGCCGGTTCCGGGTATTTGAGCGCTTGGGAATACGCGAACACCGTTGGCGTGATCTGCTTCGGGAAGGCGTGGTCGCGTTCCGCCGGGCCGCGTGTGACTTGCAGATATACCGACTGGTCGCCGCCGCCACCGGCTTCCACCAGGCGCGTGAATACCGTCTGCCAGTCGCGCGCCGTCAGCGGATTGGACAGGCGGATGCCGGCGAGGCTGTTGTCGAGGCGCGCCAGATGCTGCGGCAGGCGGAACGGGCGGCCGCCGTAGGCCGGGATCACTTCATACACACCGTCCGCGAACACGAAGCCGCGGTCGAACACCGAAACTTGCGCCTGCTCCGGAGGGAGAAACGCACCGTTGAGATAGACGAGCGCGGGATACATGGATAAGCGTGTCGCAAAAAGCGGGCAGACCCGCGAAGCAACAGATTCTATCCCGAAGCGGCGCGGCCGGCCACGGCGCGGCGTGGGTCAGCCGCGTTACCCTGTCCAGGGCCTGAGCGCCGTTCCGACAAAAAAGGGCGCGCTGTGCCCCTTTTAATTCAGCTTGAGGTAAACCCCCGGCTCTGCCGGGGGACCCACAACGGTTCGACCGTTACCGCGGTCGAGATTTTTTTCCCTCCCCCTAGTGAATGGGGCTTCATTCACTGGAGGGCGAGGGTGGGGGTGCAATGCCGGTGCGCGTGTCCGTGTTCACGCAGTGCACCCCCATCCCCACCTTCCCCCTGAAAGGGGGAAGGAGTGATGTGTGCCGCCT
>CAYHES010000153.1:0-6225 GCA_964355495.1 uncultured Acidiferrobacterales bacterium | reverse complement strand
GGCAGAGCCGGGGGTTTACCTCAAGCTGAATTACCTTTGGCCTGGTCTGCTGGCCAGGATTCGGGAAACTATCCTATGTGGCCGCCAACTTTGCAAGCAAGCGCACCCTTGCATCCGATCAGGCATCGCCCCATTTATAATCGATTAAGACGTAAACCTGGAAAAAGCAGTCAGCCACAGATGAACGCAGATAATCATGGTTATTCAATGCGCTGCCTGTATTCGCCAACCCGCCAAAAGGGTGAATGGCCTCGGTGCATCAATGGCATGATTCATTTGCTTTCGTCTGCGTTCATCTGCGACTAAAGCCGTTTTAGGGTAAAGGGAATATTCTTATGCCAGCCACTGCGGACACACGGGCGGCGGCGGTCGCCGGTCTATTTTATCCCGCTGATGCCGCGGTGCTGGCGCGCGATGTCCATGCACTGCTCGCGGCTGTGGCACAACCGAATTCGCCGGCCGGCACCCCCAAGGCGCTAATCGTCCCGCACGCCGGGTACATCTACTCCGGGCCGGTGGCCGCCAGCGCCTACGCACGGCTGCGGCCGCTGCGCGGCACAATCCAGCGTGTCGTGCTGCTCGGGCCCGTGCATCGCGTCGCGGTGCGCGGGCTGGCCCTGCCCGGCGTCCAGGCCTTCGAGACACCCCTTGGCCAAGTCCCGATAGACCGCGAGGCGGTCAATCGTCTGCTTATTCGCCCGATGCGCCAGGTAACAACCAGCGCGGCCGCGCACGCGCCCGAACATTCGCTCGAGGTGCAACTGCCATTCCTGCAACAGGTGCTCGGTGATTTTAAGATCGTCCCGCTGGCCGTCGGCGATACCACACCCGAGGCGGTAGCCGAGGTGATCGAGGCCCTGTGGGGCGGACCGGAAACCTTGATCGTGGTGAGCTCCGACCTGTCCCATTACCTACCGTATCAAGCAGCGCAGCACATCGACCAGCAAACCTGCGCGGCGATTGCCCGGCTCCAGACACTCGACAGCCATGAACAGGCCTGCGGCGCGACACCGGTGAATGGCCTGCTGCTCGCGGCGCGTCATCATCATCTGCGACCGCAACTGCTCGACCTGCGCAACTCCGGCGACACCGCCGGCGACCGCGAGCGCGTGGTGGGTTATGCGGCCTTTGCCTTCACCGCGGAACCCACGCATGCACACTGATCCGGGACCCACCCTGCTCGCCATCGCCCGCAGCGCCATCGCGGCAGAGCTTGGCGAGCCGTCTCCGGCTTTCACGCAGGCCGAATGGCTCGATGAACCGGGCGCCACCTTTGTCACCCTGACCTGCGCTGGCGCGCTGCGCGGCTGCATCGGCAGTCTCGTGGCGGAACGCGCGCTGCGCGCGGACGTGGAAAGCAACGCGCTGGCCGCGGCCTTCAGTGATCCGCGCTTTCCACCGGTGTCGAAGCACGAGTATCGCGCGATCGAAGTGGAAGTATCGCTGCTTTCTCCCATGCAGCCGGTCACGGTGGAAAGCGAAACCCATGCCCTGACACTGTTGCGCCCCGGGATCGACGGCGTACTGCTGGAATACGGCCGGCGACGCGGCACCTTTCTGCCGCAGGTGTGGGAGCAACTGCCGGAACCACGCGCGTTCCTCGCACACCTGAAACAGAAGGCCGGACTGCCGGCCGATTTCTGGGCGGAAGAGATCCGGCTGTCCCGCTACACCGTTACCAAATGGCGTGAGATTGAGCAAAAAACATGAACACCTGCCGCAAAGACGCAAAGAACGCAAAGGACTGCTTTGAATATGTTCCATCTTTCTTTGCGTCCTTTGCGTCTTTGCGGCGGACGTTTTTTTGTTGCAATGCACGGGCGTTTCAATGAGCACAAATCATTATCCTGCCCGCTGGTGGCACCGTCTCGACGACGGGCGCATCCAGTGCGACCTGTGCCCGCGCGACTGCAAGCTGCACGACGGCCAGCGCGGCGCCTGCTTCGTGCGCCAGAACCTCGGCGGCGAGATGATCCTCACCACCTACGGGCGTTCGTCCGGCTTCTGCATCGACCCGATCGAGAAGAAACCGCTGCACCACTTCTATCCGGGATCAAGCGTGCTGTCGTTCGGCACCGCCGGTTGCAACCTGGCGTGCAAGTTCTGCCAAAACTGGGACATCAGCAAGTCGAAGGACATGGACCGGCTGATGGACCAGGCCGCGCCCGACGAGATCGCGCGCGCCGCGGAAGAATCCGGCTGCAAGAGTGTCGCCTTCACCTACAACGACCCGGTGATTTTCGCCGAGTACGCCATGGACACCGCCGACGCCTGTCATGCGCGCGGCATCCGGACCGTGGCCGTGACCGCCGGCTATATCCACGCCGAGGCGCGCCGCGAGTTCTACGCCAAGCTTGACGCCGCCAATGTCGACCTCAAGGCGTTCACCGACGAGTTCTACTTCAAGCTCACCGGCGCGCATCTGGCGCCGGTGCTGGACACGCTGCGTTACATCAAGCGCGAGACCAACACCTGGCTTGAGATCACCACCCTGCTGATCCCCGGCAAGAACGACTCGGACGCAGAGCTGGAGGCCATGACCGCGTGGATCGCGCAAGAGTTGGGGCCGGACGTGCCGCTGCACTTCAGCGCCTTCCACCCGGACTACAAAATGACCGACATTCCGGCGACCCCGGCGCAGACCCTCAGCCGCGCGCGCGCCATCGCCTTGCAGGCCGGGCTGCACTACGTCTACACCGGCAACGTGCACGACACCGATGGCGGCACCACCTGGTGTCCGTCGTGCCGCGCGCCGCTCATCGTGCGCGACTGGTACCGGATCGAGGATTATCGCCTGACAGCGGACGGCCATTGCCCGCAGTGTCATGAAAAAATTGCCGGGCACTTCGAGAAGTTCGCGCGCCAGTTCGGCAACCGCCGCATTCCGATCGCCATTCCGCATCGTGCGTAGGAGCGGCCCTCTGGCCGCGATGGCACATTGCCAATTCCGCTCGCGGCCAGAGGGCCGCTCCTACACAAACAGGGAGAACCCGATGCAGACCGATAGCGACAAGGAAAAACTGGTTCACATACCGGTCGACGGCGTCACTCTGGAAGGCGCGCTGGCTATTCCCGCGAACGCCCAGGGTCTGGTGCTGTTCGTGCACGGCAGCGGTTCAAGCCGCTTCAGCCCGCGCAATAATTTCGTGGCACGCGAACTGAGCCACGCCGGCCTCGGCACACTGCTCATCGACCTGCTGACGCGCATTGAAGACCAGGACTACGAACGGCGCTTCGACATTCCCCTGCTCACGCAGCGCGTGCTGCGCGTCGCCGCGTGGCTGCGCGCGCAACCGCAAACAAAACATCTCGCGTTCGGCTACTTCGGCGCCAGCACCGGCGCCGCGGCGGCACTGCAGGCGGCGGCCGAGGCGGGAAGCAAGGTAGGCGCGGTGGTATCGCGCGGCGGCCGTCCGGATCTGGCCGGCGCGCAGGCGCTCGGACAGGTGCGCTGTCCGGTGCTGCTGATTGTCGGCGGGCACGATGAGGTCGTGATCGAGCTCAACCAGCAGGCCCATGCCCGGCTCGCCTGCCCGAAGGAACTCGTGATCGTCCCGGGCGCCACCCATCTGTTCGATGAACCGGGCACGCTCGAACAGGTCGCGACGCTCGCCGCCGACTGGTTCGTGCGCCATCTGGGCAAAGCGATTTCCGGGAACCCCTGAATAATTCGATGTAGGGTGCGTCCCACGCACCATTTCATCGATCGGTGCGGCCGCTCTCGCGCCATTCAAATGACAATACGAACGAAGTAGGGCTTCTCAATCGCGCTTCGCGGCACTTGTGCATCCATGCACGTCGCAAGCACACCCTACCTTTTGGACTACTTGTGTTGCGGCGCGGCGCGCAGCAACGCAATGACCTCGTCGTCCTCGACCTGCGTAAACTCGGCGTAGAACTGCCCGACCGCCATGAAGTACTCCGGCACTTCGAGGCACACCGTCTCGTCGGCGAGCTGCTCCACCTTGCGCAGGGTGTCGGGCGGCGACACCGGCACGGCGGCGATGAGCTTCGCGGGATTTTTCGCGCGCAGCGCGTGCAGCGCCGAGATCATGGTGGCGCCGGTGGCGAGGCCGTCGTCCACCACAATCACGATGCGCCCGGCCGGATCGATCGACGCACGCGCCGCGGTGTATTGCGCGCGCCGCTTGCGCATCACCTCGAGCTGGCGCTGCTTCTCTGCTTCGATGTAGGCAGCGTCCGCGCCAGTGCTGGCGGCATAATCGGCGACATAGGCCCAACCGCTTTCATCGATAGAACCGACGGCGAGTTCCGGGTTCATGGGCGCGCCCAGCTTGCGCACCAGCACCACGTCCAGCTCGCCGCCCAGCGCATCGGCCAGAATGCGCGCCATGGGCACAGCGCCGCGCGGAATGGCGAGCACCAGCGGATTCTTTCCCTTATAGACACTCAAACGCTCGGCCAACTTGTTTGCCGCCTCGGCGCGATTACGGAAAGCCATCACCCCTCCCTTGTGCCACCAGCCACCCCGACATCGGCAGTGTAGGCCTGCGGGCATGGACCGGCAACGCCGCTCTGCTGTCGGTAAATCGCGGTGTGCGTGCCAGCGGAAAAGCGCTATGCTTTTTCCCGCACCCGGCACTGCCTGTCATTTCAGCAGAGAACCGACGACAGCGCAGCGAAACGTGTCTCGACCGACAAGGAGGAAACACATGTACCAGCGCATACTGGCCGCCGTGGACGGCAGCAGCACATCGGACCGCGCCTTGCAGGAGGCCATGCGCCTGGCCCAGGATCAGCATGCAGCGCTGCACATCGTGCATGTCGTTGACATGGTGCCGCTGCTCTGGGATGTGGAGTTCACGGACATCGAGGCCATCCAGCGCGCACTGCGCCAGGCGGGCCGGGCTGTCATCGACCGCGCCCGCGAAACCGCGCAGTCCGCCGGGATCGAGGCCGAGGCGCAACTCGCCGAGATCGGGACACCCGGACAGCGCGTGGCCGGAAGAATCGTGGAAGCCGCCACAACCTGGCCGGCCGATGTGCTGGTGATCGGAACCCATGGGCGCCGTGGCCTGGATCACCTGTTGCTCGGCAGCATCGCGGAAGGCGTGGCGCGCCTCGCGCCGATGCCCGTGCTGCTGGTCCGGGGACCATAACGTGCGGACTGCGCTTCATCCCGTGACTTGGCGGTACCGCGGCCTGGCGATACTCCTCACCCTCGGTATACCACTGGTGTCGGCACGGGAACCGGCGGCGCAGACGGTGGAAACCCTGCGGCAGGACGGACATCTGCTACGGGTGAAACACATCGATCCGCAATTGCCCGCAGGCGAACTCGTAGCCGTACTGAAACCGGCGCCGCTCAAGCAGGTGCTCATCGCCACCGAGACCAGCCGCTTCAAGGAAGCGGTTGCAACACAGGTGGCGGTAACGCTGTCCCAGGACAAACCGCCGCTGCTCGTGAAGCGCATCGACCTGAACAGGCTCGCCGCCGAACCCATCCAGACCTATCGGGCGATCGTTCTCATCAATACCTGCCGCGCCTGGCGGCCGAGCAACGAGGTGCGCGCATTTCTGAAATCGGCGAACGCTGCCGACAAGAAGAAGCTGGTGGTCCTGACCACGGCCAACAGCGGCGAATGCGACCTGGGCATCGCCGGTGTCGATGCCATCAGCGCCGCCTCGAAACGCACCGGCATATCAGGCGTTTCGCAGGCCGTGGTCGACAAGGTACACGCCCGCCTCAGCGCACCCTGACCTCTTCCGGCTTCGCTCGTGCGCAGCCGAGGGCGAGCATTCCGCCCGGCTTTTCGCTACACTGGCGCGCCAAAATCGCCGCCACGCAGGACTCTCGCTCGTGACCAGCCCGACCACGGCCCGCACCCAGCGCCTCGCCCGCCTCCCCGACCTGCTCCAGCAACGCATCCTGATCCTGGACGGCGCCATGGGCACCATGATCCAGCGTTACAAGCTGGAAGAGCAGGACTATCGCGGCGCGCGCTTCGCCGATTGGCAGAGCGATCTCAAGGGCAACAACGACCTGCTGCTGCTCACCCAGCCGAAAATCATCCGCGACATCCACGCCGCCTATCTCGACGCCGGCGCGGATATTCTCGAAACCAACACCTTCAACGCGCAATCCATCTCGCTCGCGGATTACCACATGGAGGAGTTGGCGTACGAACTGAACAAGGAAGGCGCGCGCCTGGCGCGCAGCGTCGCCGACGAGTTCGAGAAGAAGGATCCGCTGCGGCCGCGCTT
>CAYHES010000152.1:0-6226 GCA_964355495.1 uncultured Acidiferrobacterales bacterium | reverse complement strand
GACTCCCGACTCCCGACTCCCGACTCCCGACTCCCGACTCCCGACTCTCGACTCTCGACTCTCGACTCGCGACTAATTCTTTTTCATCGTCCCGCCGTGCGCTGGCGCGCCACCACCGCGCGTAAACGCCTGCGCCAGGTACTCGGGCGGTTCGAGGCCGAGCAACTGGTAGAGCGTGCCGAGGTGCAGGCGGAAGAGATGCTCGAAGTCGCTGACCGTCGCGGCCGGATTGTCGTCCCCGAACCACCAGAACCAGTCCGAACCCTCGCACACGGCGAGCTGGCGCTCCGCCAGTGCCCGCTGCGGCGGAGATAACTGCGCCACCCTGGCATCGAAAGCGCGCTTCGCGTCCACCAGCATTTCCCAGCCACGATTCTTGTCGTGGCTACCGATCCAGGTGGAAAAGCTGCCGTACACCCAGGAGCCGGCCGTGAACGCATGCAGCGGCGTCGCGGTTACGGATTTGAGGCAATCCGAAAACGTGGTGAGTTCAATCTGCGCATGCTGCGCCAACCGCGTGTACAGGGCGCTGAGAAAATAGTAGCCGTTCTCCGGATAGTGCTCCCAGGCATTCTCGCCATCCAGCGCCAGCGTCACGACACGATCGGCATGACCGCGACAGGCGGCGGCGATTTTTTCCAGATGGCCTACCAGATTGGCGACGGCATCATCGGCATGCCAACTGGCATAGGTGAAGCCGATCAGATCTGACAGGCCATCGTCGCGAAAGAAACAGTTCATACCGCTGTCCAGAACGGAATA
Organism: uncultured Acidiferrobacterales bacterium; assembly: GCA_964355495.1. Lineage (GTDB taxonomy): Bacteria > Pseudomonadota > Gammaproteobacteria > Acidiferrobacterales > UBA6901 > UBA6901. The sequence goes on along the minus strand of CAYHES010000152.1, from coordinate 5,464 downwards.
GGGCCGGTACAACCAGGCCTCCTTCATGGCATGCGGCGCGTGTCCGGCGCGCGCCAGGCTGTTGTGCAGTACGCGCTCCCCGCCCGCCGCCCAGATGAATCCGGCCTCGTGCAGCAGGCGCAACGCCGCGACACTCAGCCCGCCCTCCGCCGGCCAGCAACCGGCCGGCACGAAGCCGAAGTGCCGGCGGAACACCTCGATGCCCTCGCGGATGTGCCAACGCGCGCGCTCCTCGCCACCGGGGTAATGCGGATCGCGCGGCAAGGGCGCCTGCGGCTGCGCGTCGTGCGCACTGCGCAGATCGATCAGCAGCGGCAGGATCGGATGGGCGTAGGGAGTCACCGACAGCTCCACCTGTCCGCTGGCGGCCAGGCGCGCATAGCGCGGCACCAGCTCTTCGAGCAGGCCGCGGATCACCGCCAGCAGCGCGCGCCGGTCGTGCAGGGTATAACCGCTGCCCTTGTCGATCAGGTGCGCGACGCGCGCATCGCTGCGCCGCACGGATTCACCCAGCCAGGCGAGGTGGTACCAGACCAGCAGGTCGGCGATGTACTGATCCGTGACATAAACGAGCACATCGGGATGCGCGCTGATCAGCGGCGCCATGTCCGCCAGTCGCTGGTAGGGCGCAAAACGGCGGATCATGTGCGCCTCGTTGGCGCGCAGACAGGCCTTGAGTAACGCCAGGCGCGCTTCGGAGTCGGTCGGCAGCGCCGGCATCACCAGCGCGGCGAGCAGCGGATCGCGGATCGCCATGCTGTTGTCGAGGAATCCCCGCAACTGCGCGGCGTAATCGGCGATCTGCTCCAGCAGAATCGGCGCGAAGTTCACCACCGCGCGCGCGCCCGGCACGGCCTCCAGTTGCGCGGCCATATCGGTGTAGTCCTTGGTGGCATGCAGGTAGGTCCAGGGCAGGTGGTAGCGGCCGCTGACGAGGTCCCGGTATTGCGGCTGGTGCATGTGCCACAGCAGCACCAGCTTGAGGCGCGCCTCACCGGACATGGTGTATCTCCTGACCGAGCATCTCCGCGGTCACCAGCACCACGCCTCCGGGCGTCACATAAAACCGCTGCGCATCCTGTTCCGGATGCTCACCGATCACCATGCCGTCCGGAATGCGGCTGCCCTTTTCCACCACGACGCGCGTCAGACGGCAGCGCTGTCCGATGATGACGTCCGGCAGCACCACCGAGTCCGTGACCTGCGCATACGCGTCCACGCGCACATTGGAGAACAGCAGAGAGTGGCGCACCAGCGCGCCGGAGATGATGTCGCCACCCGACACCATCGAATCCACCGCCATGCCGCGCCGGCCCTCGTCATCGAACACAAACTTGGCGGGCGGCAGCTGCTCCTGGTAGGTCCAGATCGGCCAGGTCTGGTCATACAGATTAAGCTCGGGTGTCACGCCGATGAGCTCCATGTTCGCCTCCCAATAGGCATCCACGGTTCCGACGTCACGCCAGTAGGCCTGGCCCTGGCTCCGGGGGTCGCGAAACGGATAGGCCATCACCCGGTAGCGGTCGATGATCGACGGCAGGATATCCTTGCCAAAATCATGCGCGGAGGCGGCCGTGTCGGCATCGCGGATCAACTGCTCGTAGAGAAGACTCGTGTTGAACACGTAGATGCCCATGCTGGCGAGCGCCACGTCGCTGCGCCCCGGCAGCGGTTGCGGCTGCGGCGGTTTCTCGATGAATCGGGTTACGCGCCGTTCGGCGTTGATTTCCATCACGCCGAACGCGACCGCCTGGGCAAGCGGCACCTCGATGCAACCGACCGTGACGTCGGCGCCCTGTTCGACATGCGCGGCCAGCATCGGACCATAGTCCATCTTGTAGACATGATCACCGGCCAGCACCAGCACGTAGCTCGGATTGTGGTTGCGGATGATATCGAGATTCTGGTAGACGGCGTCGGCCGTGCCGGCATACCAGGACAGATCGATGCGCTGTTGCGCCGGCAGGAGTTCCACGAATTCACCGAACTCGCCGCGCAGGAAACCCCAACCCTTCTGGATGTGCTGGATAAGCGAATGCGCCTTGTACTGGGTCAGCACACCGATCCGGCGGATGCCGGAATTCATGCAGTTGGACAGGGGAAAATCGATCACCCGGAACTTGCCGCCGAACGGCACCGCCGGTTTGGCGCGCCACAGGGTCAGGTGCTTGAGGCGCGTACCCTGCCCCCCGGCCAGTATCAGCGCCAGGGTGTCGCGCGTCAGGCGACTGACAAAACGCTCGGTCTGTGGTCGTTGCACGTTGTTCTCCTCCCTTGCCCGCTGCACAACCCACCCACTGTCCGATGAAGGACCACGTGTCGTCACCTGCTTGAACCACGCATACTATGCGCGCCGCGCGTCATTCTCGGCTTTGATACATGTCAAAAGAATGAAACAGAGATACTGGTAGTATTATTTCTCGATTAAACAATGATCGTTGTTCTCCCATGACCATCCCCTCCGGGCTTGTTCTCGACGTGTCCACGCTGCTCGACGAGCAACACTGCACGCGCCCCGCCATCCGTGCGTTGTCGCCACGACTCGATGGCCTGCGCCGGGAGCTGCGGGACTGGCGGCGCGGCGAGCCGTTTTCGTTTTACCACCTTCCGTTCGCCGACGAAACCCGTGCCATCCGTGAGCGCGCGGCACGCATCACCCAACGGTTTGCGCGCACCATGGTGCTCGGCATCGGCGGCTCGTCGCTCGGCGGCGAGATGCTGGTGCGCAACCTGGGCAACGCAACGCACCCGGTACGGTTCTTCGACAACATCGATCCCTCGACCCTGGCCGAGCTGGAACGCATTGACTGGCGCAGCAGCGCCCTGCTGGTGATCTCCAAGTCCGGCAACACCGCCGAGACGCTGGCCCAGTTCCTGAGCCTGTTGCCGCGGCTGGAGGCCGAGCTCGGCGCGCAACTGCGCGAGCACGTGCAGGTGGTCACCGAAAACCGCGCCGGCGACCTGGCGCACATCGCCACCGAGCTCGGGATCGAGATCGTCGTGCATCCACCGGTGGGCGGGCGTTATTCGGTGTTGTCGGTGGTCGGCCTGCTGCCGGCCGCGATCGCCGGCGTGGACGTGGCGGCGCTGCTGGCCGGCGCGCGTGCCATGGCCGAGGAATGCGGCCACGACGACATGCTGGAGAACCCGGCCTTCTTCAACGGCGCCGCCCAGTATCTGCACGCGGAATGCGGGCGCCGCATCTGCGTCTTCATGCCCTATGCCGACCGGCTGCGCCCGCTCGGCCTGTGGTATCGGCAACTGTGGGCCGAATCGCTCGGCAAGCACGATCCCGACGGACGCGCCTGCGGACTCACGCCGGCGCTCGCCATGGGCGTCACCGATCAGCACTCGCAACTACAGCTTTATCTCGACGGCCCGGATGACAAGCAGTACACGCTGCTGGCCGATCCGAAGCTTGGCACCCTCGGGGCACGCGTGCCGGAGCGCTTTTCCGGGTTGCCGGCCACCGCGCCGCTCGTCGGCCACACCACCGGCGAACTGCTGCTGGCGGAATTCCGCGCCACGCGCGAAACCCTCACGCGTCACGCCCGGCCGAACCGCACCATACTGCTCGATACCCGCAGCGCGGCGGCGATCGGTGCCCTGATCCTGCTGCTCGAACTCGAAACCGTGGTCGTGGCGCGCCTGCTCAACATCGATCCGTTCGACCAGCCGGCCGTGGAGGAAAGCAAGGTGCTGGCGCGCCAATACCTGAAGCATTAATCTGAAGCATTGAACCTGAACGTGTGCGGTGAACTCGCCGCGCACCACGTCTCCCCCAACCCGATCCACAGGCACGGCGCGCCCAATGCGCAAGATTCTGTTTGTCGCGAGCGAGGCCCAGCCGCTGATGAAAACCGGCGGACTGGGCGATGTCTGCGGCGGCCTGCCGCAGGCGCTGCACACGCTGGGCGCGGATGTGCGCCTGCTGCTGCCCGGCTATCGCGACTGCCTCGCGCGCGCCGGGCGGCTGAAGATGGTGGCGCAGCTTACCCTGCCGCCGCTGGCGCAACCGGTGACGCTACTGGAGGGCAGGCTCCCGGGCACGCGCGTCAAGGTCTGGCTCATCGACTTTCCGCCGGCCTACGATCGCCCCGGCAATCCCTATGTCAACACCCATGGCCATCCCTGGCATGACAACGCGGCGCGCTTCGCGCTGCTCTGCCAGGTCGCAGTGACCATCGCACGCGGCGCGGCCGGACTTACCTGGCGGCCGGAGGTCGTGCATGCCCACGACTGGCAGACTGGCCTGGTGCCGGCGCTGCTCGCCACGGAGGCCGCGCGCCCGGCGACCGTGTTCACCATTCACAATCTCGCCTATCAGGGCCTGTTTCCGTACGACACCTTCCAGTCGCTGCGCCTGCCGGCGTCGCTCTGGTCGCTGCACGCACTCGAATTCCACGGACAACTGTCGTTCATCAAGGGCGGCATCGCGTTCGCCGACCGCATCACCACGGTGAGCCCGACCTACGCGCGCGAGATCCAGACGCCGGAACACGGTTATGGCCTGGACGGGTTGTTGCGGCATCGCGCGGCGCACCTGTCCGGCATCCTGAACGGCATCGATGCGCGCGCCTGGAATCCGGCGCGCGATCCGCATCTGGCGAGCCCCTACTCGTTGCGCCGGCTGGCGCACAAGGCACCGAACAAGGCCGCGTTACAGCAGGAATTCAACCTGCCGGTGGATACCGATGTCGCGCTGCTCGGACTGGCCAGCCGGCTGGTGCACCAGAAAGGCATCGACCTGGTGCTCGCGGCCCTGCCCGAACTGCTTAAACTGCCGGTCCAATTCGTTGCGATCGGCAGCGGCGAGCCGGAGTACGAACGCGCGCTGCGTGCCGCGGCCGTGCGCTCTCCCGAGCGCGTTGCCGTACTCGCCGGCTACGACGAGGCGGTCGCGCACCGCATCCAGGCGGGCGCCGATATCTTCCTCATGCCGTCGCGCTTCGAGCCCTGCGGCCTCAGCCAGTTGTACAGCCTGCGTTACGGTACCGTGCCGATCGTGCGACGCGTCGGCGGACTGGCCAACACCGTGACCGACGCCACGCCGGATACGCTGGCCGCCGGCACCGCCACCGGGATTGTATTCGACGCGCCCACGCCGGCGGCGCTGGTGCACGCGGTCCAACGCGCCCTCGCGCTGCGACGCGACGCGCGGTTCTGGAAGCAAATGCAGTTGACCGGCATGCGCCAGGATTTCTCCTGGCGGCACAGCGCAGGCGAATATCTGCGCCTCTACGATGCGGCGCTGCTTGGCCGGCCGCGCGCGCACAAGGAATAGCCATGGACAAAACCCCGGGAGGGCACGCGACCGATCGGCCGGACGCGCTGATGCTCGAACTCGTGCGGCGGCTGGCGGCCGAGCTGCGCCGCCAATCCGGCGTGGTGCCGGTAAACCTCGACAGTCTGCTGGAGCGCGATCTCGGTTTCGACAGCCTGGCGCGCGTGGAACTGCTGGCGC
>CAYHES010000151.1:0-6233 GCA_964355495.1 uncultured Acidiferrobacterales bacterium | reverse complement strand
ACCCCCATCCCCACCTTCCCCCTGAAAGGGGGAAGGAGTGATGTGTGCCGCCTTCGGCGATCGGACCGAGGCGAGGGCCGCGCGCCAAGGATGGCGCGATTGCGGACTCAGGCGGCGCACGGTGATATTCGGCGCCTTTGACGACTGCATGGATGCACGACTCCATGGATGGAGGAGGTAGAGCAACGCATGGAGCAGTTGCCGGGAGCAGTTGCCGAGGCGCTCACCAAATAAGCCTCCGGCTTTGCCGGGGGTCATTTAACTGATGTATCGACAGCATTCCGTGGCCTTCAGACCACCTCTTTTCTCTACAAACCACCGCAGCGTCCATGACATGAAGCGCCGGTTCACTTTTGTCTTTCTTCTTTTCTCTTTTCTCTGCGCCTCCTGCGCCGCGCCGCTGCCGCGCCCACCGGCCGACCACCTCCAGCAGCTCTGGCAGGCGCGCGAGTCGGCGTTGTTGCCGATCCAGCATTGGGAGCTGCGTGGCCGCCTGGCGGTGCGCGCCGATGAGCGCGGCGGTCAGGCGTCGCTCACCTGGAAGCGCGCTGCCGCGCGGCACAGCATTCGCCTCAACGGACCGCTTGGGCGCGGCGTGGTGCTTGTTAGCCAAGACGAGACCGGCGCGCGCTTGCAGGATGCGGAGCAGCGCGTGTTCCATGCGGCCAACGCGGAAGAGCTGCTGTATCGCTACACGGGCTGGCGTCTGCCGCTGACCAATCTTAACTACTGGGTGCGCGGTGTGCCGGTACCGGGTCTGCCCGCGAGCCGGGAACTGGATAATGCCGGCCGCCTCAAGACGCTGCGCCAGCAGGGTTGGGAAGTGCAGTATCAGGAATACATACGGTTCGAGGGCCATGAGTTGCCCAATCGGCTTACCCTCACCTATGCCCCGGACCCGGCAACCTCGGAGCTGCCCGCCATGGAAGTGCGCCTCGTGATCGACCGCTGGGCGCAGGTACAATAGAGTGAATGAAGCCACATTCACTACGGCATCCTGGCCGGCTCCGGCCAAGCTCAATCTATTCCTGCATGTCACCGGCCGGCGGCCGGATGGCTACCACACGCTGCAGACGCTGTTCCAGTTTCTGGACGTCGGCGACGAGCTGCGCTTTGACGTGACCGGCGACGGCCGCATCGCGCGCGCCCAAGTGTTGCCCGGTGTCCCGGAGGACCGCGATCTGTGCGTGCGTGCCGCGCGCCTGCTGCAAGCGGCGAGCGGCACCACGCAGGGGGCCGTCATCCATCTCGACAAGCGCCTGCCGCTCGGCGGCGGCCTGGGCGGCGGCAGTTCGGATGCCGCCACTACACTTTTGGCACTCAACGAACTCTGGGGCTGTAACCTCGCGCCCGAGGCGCTCGCTGCGCTCGGGCTAAAGCTCGGCGCGGATGTGCCGGTGTTTGTGCGCGGGCATGCTGCCTGGGCCGAGGGGGTGGGCGAGATACTGACTCCTGTCGAGCCGCCGGAGCGCTGGGTGGTGGTGCTGGCGCCGGCGGTGAGCGTATCCACCGCCGAGGTGTTCGCGGTATACGATCGTGAGCTTGATTTGACACCCTATAGCCCTGCCATCACAATACGCGATTTTCACGCGGGCCGGGGGCGGAATGATCTTGAGCCGGTGGTCCGCCGGCTTTACCCGGAAGTGGATAACGCATTGAAGTGGCTTGGGAAATTCGGCGATGCCCGCATGACCGGATCTGGCGCCTGCGTGTTTCTGCCGGTGGCGGACGAGTCGAGCGGGCGGGCGATACTGGCGCAGTGCCCGGCAGCGCTGGCAGGCGGGTTCGTGGCGCGCGGCCGGAATGTGCACCCGCTGCGGAACTGAAAGACACAAGGCACAAGGTACAAGGGACGAGGAAAAAAGACGATGGCATGAGCGAGGTTGCTCGCCCCTTTTGCCTCGTGCCTGGATTCTTGGGGCGTCGCCAAGCGGTAAGGTGTTGTGAATCTGGCGATTCCGGCATTCCTCTTACTTAGTGAGGCCGGAAGCAGAAAAGTTACTGGGGCGTCGCCAAGCGGTAAGGCACCGGATTTTGATTCCGGCATTCCCAGGTTCGAATCCTGGCGCCCCAGCCAAACAAGTAGGGAAGCCCTGATTATGTATGACTATTTGCCGCAAAGACGCGAAGACGCAAAGAAAAGCGCCAAATAATCAACAGGAAAAATCTTTGCGTCTTTGCGCCTTTGCGGCAAGAGATAGTTTTTGAGGATTATTCGGGCTTCCTTGAAGTACAAACAGTTCCAGAAAGGCGGAAAGGCATGTCGCTCGACAACATGATGGTTTTCACCGGGAACGCCAATCCGGCGCTCGCGGAGAAGGTCGCGCACCATCTCGGCATGCCGCTCGGCAAGGCGCACGTCGGCCGTTTCAGCGACGGCGAGACCCTGGTCGAGATCATGGACAACGTGCGCGGACATGACGTGTTCATCATCCAGCCGACCTGCGCGCCGTCGAACGACAACTTGATGGAACTGGTGGTGATGATCGACGCGATCAAGCGCTCTTCGGCGCGGCGCATCACCGCGGTGATTCCTTATTATGGTTATGCGCGCCAGGACCGGCGGCCGCGCACGGCGCGCGTGGCGATCACCGCCAAGGTGGTGGCGGACATGATCACCGTGGCCGGTGCACACCGCGTGCTGACCATGGATTTGCACGCCGACCAGATTCAGGGATTCTTCAATATCCCGACCGACAACATCTACGGCGGACCAGTGCTGCTCGGCGACATCTGGCGCATCGAGTATCCGGACCTGCTGGTGGTGTCGCCGGACGTGGGCGGCGTGGTGCGCGCCCGCGCCCTGGCCAAGCATCTCGAGGCGGATCTGGCGATCATCGACAAACGCCGGCCGAAGCCCAACGAGGCCAAAGTGATGCACATTATCGGCGAGGTGAAGGGCCGTACCTGCGTGCTGATGGACGACTTGGTGGACACCGCCGGCACCTTGTGCGAGGCGGCCGCGGCGCTCAAGAACCATGGCGCGAAGAAGGTGGTCGCATACTGTACGCACCCGGTGTTGTCGGGCGCGGCGGTCGAGCGTATCGAGAATTCGCAGCTCGACGAACTGGTGGTGACGGATACCATCCCGTTGCGCCCCGAGGCCAAGGCCTGCAAGCGCATCCGCCTGCTGTCGGTGGCGGAACTGCTGGCTGAAACCATGCGGCGTGTCGCGACCGAGGATTCGGTGAGTTCGCTGTTCATGGATTAGTGCTTGTTTCGAAAGGCGTAGGGTGCGCCCTGCGCACCAACAGTGCTTGAAAAGGTTTTGGTGCGTGGGACGCACCCTACGAAAACCGGAGCACGATGGTTTGGGGAAGTTGAGGTGAAAGAATTAACGTCACGGCGCTTCACGGCGACGCGGCTGTTAAACCGTCAGCCCTGGTCGCGGGGCGAACGAAAATTACGTAGTCACTTTTGGAGAACTGAACATGGCAAAATTTGAACTCAGCGCCGAAATGCGCGACGCGAAAGGCAAGGGTGCGAGCCGCCGCCTGCGTCGTGCCGGCAAGGTACCGGCCGTGATGTATGGCGCCGGCAAAGAGGCGGTCAACCTGTCGCTCGACCACAACACGCTCTACCACCAGGTCAAGAACGAGGCATTCTATTCCTCGATTCTGACCGTGAAGTTCGGCAACACCCAGGAGCAAGCGGTGTTGCGCGACATGCAGATGCATCCGTTCAAGCCGCGCATCGCGCACCTCGACTTGCAGCGCATCAGCGCCACCGAGAAGTTGCACATGCGCGTGCCGCTGCACTTCCTGAACCAGGAGTCGGCGCCGGGCGTGAAGCAGCAGGGCGGTATCGTCAACCACCTCATGTCCGAGGTGGACATCACTTGCCTGCCGAAGGATCTGCCGGAATTCCTGACCATTGATCTGGGCGAAATGAATCTCAACGATTCGGTGCATTTGTCCGGGATCAAGCTGCCGGAAGGCGTGACCATCACCAGCTTCGCGCACGGTGGCGACGACCTCGCGGTGGTGGCCATTACGGCGATCCGTGAAGAAGTCGAGGTGGCCCCGGTTGTGGAAGCGGCACCGGTCGAAGGTGCAGCGGCGGCGCCAGGCGAAGCGGCGAAGGGCGAGGCCGGCAAGGCCGAACCTGCGAAGAAGGAAGGCGCCAAGGCCGAACCCGCAAAGAAGGAAGGCGGCAAGAAGTAACGCCAAATCTAATGTGAAGGCGCGCGCCGCGCGCATCGGCTCGCCTCCCTCTCCCTAGTGAATGAAGCCTCACTCACTAGGGAATGAGGGTGAGGGCCGGTCGGCTAGAGTAGATTTATCACATGACCCTTGGCATTTCGCTCATCGCCGGTCTTGGCAATCCTGGCTCCGAGTATGCGGAAACCCGGCACAACGCCGGGTTCCGTTTTCTCGAGCTGCTGCTGGAAGGCCGCGGCCAGGCGCTCAAGAGCGAGGGTCGTTTCAGCGGGCGGGCGGCGAGGCTCGGCATCGGCGGGCGCGACGCGTGGTTGCTGGCGCCCGACACGTTCATGAATCACAGCGGTGAGTCGGTCGGGAAGCTGGCGCGCTTCTACAAGATCCCGGCGAACGAGATTCTCGTGGTACACGACGAGCTCGATCTGCCACCCGGGGTGGCGCGCCTCAAGTTCGGCGGCGGCGCGGGTGGGCACAACGGCATCGCCGACGTCATCGAGAAACTCGGCACGCCGGATTTCCTGCGCCTGCGTCTCGGTATCGGACGACCGGCGACCAGCGCCCAGGTGGTGAGTTTCGTGCTCAAGAAGGCACCGGCGGCGGAACAGACGCTGCTGGACGAGGCGATCCGCGCCGCGCTCGCGCAGTTCGAAGACATTGTTCACGGGCGTGTGCAGCAGGCCATGAATGCGCTGCACTCCCATCAGATTTGAATTCCCTCTCCCTCCGGGAGAGGGCCAGGGTGAGGGTGGCATGGGTTGCTCCCCTCTCCCCATCCCTCTCCCGCCAACGCGGGAGAGGAGGAATCAGAGAAAGGCGACAGTAATATGGGTTTCAAATGCGGTATCGTCGGCTTGCCGAACGTCGGCAAGTCCACGCTCTTCAATGCGCTCACCCAGGCCGGTATCTCGGCCGAGAACTATCCGTTCTGTACCATCGATCCGAATGTCGGCATCGTCGAGGTGCCGGACCCGCGCATGGATGCCCTGGCAGGGATCGTGAAACCGGAACGGATCGTGCCCACGACCATCGAGTTCGTGGACATCGCCGGGCTCGTGGCCGGTGCCGCGCAGGGCGAGGGCCTGGGCAACAAGTTCCTGTCGCACATCCGCGAGGTGGATGCGATTGCGCATGTGGTGCGCTGCTTCGAGGATGAGAACATCATCCATGTCGTGGGCAAGGTACGCCCGGCCGAGGATATCGAGGTCATCAACACCGAGCTTGCGCTTGCCGACCTCGACACCGCCGAGAAAGGCCTGCAACGCGCCGAGAAGGGCGCCAAGGGTGGCAACAAGGACGACATCAAGTTGCGTGCGTTGCTGGTGCGCGTGCTCGAACACCTGAACACCAGCAAGCCGGTGCGCGCCATGGGGCTGAGCGAGGACGAGCACGGATTGCTCAAACCGCTGTGTCTGCTCACCGACAAGCCGCTCATGTATATCGCAAACGTTGCGGAGAACGGTTTCACCAACAACCCGCTGCTCAAGCAGGTCGAAGACATCGCCAAGGCCGAGAACACCGTGGCGGTGCCAATCAGCGCCGCGATCGAGTCCGAGCTGTCCGGCATGAGCGCCGAGGACAAACAGGAATTTCTCAAGGAGATGGGTCTCAACGAGCCGGGCCTGAACCGCGTGATCCGCGCCGGTTACAAGCTGCTCGGGCTGCAGACCTACTTCACCGCCGGGGTGAAGGAAGTGCGCGCCTGGACAGTGCGTGTCGGCGCGACCGCGCCGCAGGCCGCGGGCGTGATCCACACCGATTTCGAGCGCGGTTTCATCCGCGCCGAGGTCACGGCCTACGAGGATTTCATCAAATTCAAGGGTGAGGCCGGCGCCAAAGAGGCCGGCAAGCTGCGGCTCGAAGGCAAGGAGTATGTGGTGCAGGACGGGGATGTCATGCACTTCCGGTTCAACGTCTAAAACCAGATACAAGATACAAGGAGCAAGATACAAGGAAACTTTCAAAAACTCGGGTCTCCCCCTTGTATCCTGTATCTTGAATCTTGTATCTTCTGTCACCCTTTTTGGCTATGTAGCTCAGCTGGTTAGAGCGCGGCACTCATAATGCTGAGGTCGG
>CAYHES010000150.1:4041-6267 GCA_964355495.1 uncultured Acidiferrobacterales bacterium | reverse complement strand
GTGTCGTCCGTGGACAACAGTTCTTGCGCGTCGAGATAGACGCGGTTCCCGAGCTGACTCAGGCGATGTTCGCCCACCGGATAACTGCGCATTTCGGCCGGTGGCGCGATGTCGTACCAGTCGAGCCATGGCGGCGACTGCACAGACTGCCGGTCGAGTCCGAACCGGGAAGCGTGATGCAGCAGTACGCCGGTCACGGCCAGCAGGATTACCAGCACGGCGCTCGCCAGCCCCAGCACGCGGTGCCAGCGCGCCAACGCGCGCAGCCGGTTCGAAGCCTTCATTGGCCGGCCCGCACCTGGCCGTCCAGGTAAAGTGCGAGGCGCGCCAGTCGTGTGAGCGCATTCACCGAGAGCGTGGCGCCGCTGATCACGTCAATGCCGCGGTCGAGTTCCTGCCGACTGTTCAGTCCGGCGCCCGTGAATTGCCCGGTAAAGCGCGGGTAACGCACCTCGTCACCACGACTTTCGCGATAGACCAGCACCCGTACCTGCTCGATTTTTCCGGCGTTTACAACAATGCCGGTGGTGATCGGCTCTTCCTTGCCGATCTCGTCCAGCACCCAGGCGCTGCGCCCGCTTTCCGGCCAGTAACGCACGCGCCGTTGCGCAAACGGATGACCGAGGATGCGCCCGATCTCCGGTTGCATGGCGTCCGTGATCCAAACGCTCTTCGCTGCCGGCATTTTTCCGGCGAACACTTCGCGCACGAAATCATCGGGTGCCTGATAGGTACCGCGCGCCAGCGCCACGCTGCTGGCGAACAGCAGCGTGGCGCTGGCCAGCCAAAGATGATATCCGCGGCGCCTCACACCCTGCCCTCAGAACATGTAACCGACGCCGAGATTATAGCCGTTGTCGCGGGTCGCGCCTTCCTGCTTCAACACATCGGCCTTGACCACCACCTGCGGATGCGGCCAGTAGTTCACGCCGTAATCAGTCTGGCGGGTTTCGGTGTGCGTGGCGTTGGCGTCGCCGGCGCGGTTGTTCCATTCACTGTAACGCGTGAACACGCCCCACTGCGGCGTGATCCGGAACGACGGCTCAACGTACCAGCCGTTCTGGATATCGGAGCCGCTCGTTGCGGCACTCGCGCCCACCGACGGGTTGTTGGTGTCGCTGCCGCCATGCAGGCGCCACTGGGCGAAGAGCGCGCGGACGGCGAACGGACCTTTGCTCACGACCGCGTGGCCTTCGACGAGCGTGGCGCTGATCGGCGGCAGAATCGTGCCAGTCTGGTTGATGTCATTCTGGTGGTAGACCGTAGTCGCCAGCTCCACGCCGGGGATGCCGGTCCAGCGCAGCCGGCCGGCGTAGGCGAGATCGCCCGCCGGCGCCTCGGAAACCTTCTTGCGCCCGCTGCGGATGTTGTAGGCCGAGGAGCCGGTCGTGGTGATGCTGAGGCCGGAGGTCATGGCGAGATCGTAGCCAAAGCCCGCGTTGATCTCACCCTTGAGGCCGGCGCCCGCCTCCCACCAGGTGGCGGGAATGATCCGGTTTTCCACCGAGTTGCGCTCGACGCCATAGAAGGTCGGCGGCTCGTGGGTCTCATTGAGGATGCCGACCGGGATCAGGAACAGACCGGCTTGGGCGCGGTGTTTCTGGCTGAGATCAAACTCGAGGAAGGCCTGCTCGATTTCCACTTCGCCCTTGGCTGCGCTTCCGGAGGTGTTGTCCTTGAGGAAGGTGTGCTCGATCTCCACCTCGGAATGGAAGCGGATCGTGTCGCTGAACTTGTGGCCAAAGAACAGCACGAAGCGGTGCAGGTCGATCTCCTTCTTCGAGTCGAGGTTGTTGTAGTGCAGCTCGCCGTAGCCGCCGATGGTGGCCTTGCCCCGCTCCTGACCAGCCGGCACGCCCTTGTCGGCGGCAATCTGGGTCTTCAGGCGCTCAAGTTCTTCGCTCAGTATCTCGATTTTCTCATCGGTGGTCGGTGCCGCCTGGGCCACCAGCACCCACAACAGGGCCGCGCTGCCGGCCAAGGCTACATAGGTACGTCTCATCGCTTCGCTCCCGGGAATAAATGTAAATAAGAATTGTTATTATTTACAAATGCAATAACCGGGTCAAGGCCTTTCTTGCGGATTTTCTGCTTCCACACAATGAGCAGGGATTTTTGAGCATTCCCATGCAGGTGGCCGTCGGTAATTACTACACCCGAGTGCCGGAGCGCACGCCTATGGCTCAGTACTTGCACCATCCCGGTGATAGTCGATTTGATTTGGTT
>CAYHES010000150.1:0-3941 GCA_964355495.1 uncultured Acidiferrobacterales bacterium | reverse complement strand
GATTTGATTTGGTTAATAATGAGCAAAACAGTCGGCCTACGTGCCGAACTGCGGCATTACTTATTCGAGGCGGGGCACATGCAACACATACGCTATTTCAATGGGGCATTCGCCCTGTTCGCACTTCTGTCCCTGATCCCGGTGCAGGCGGAGCTGATACTGAGTTCCGCGCCGCGCGATACCAGGGAAAAAGAAGAGGAAATCTTCAAACCGATCGCCGACCTGTTGAGCAAGGCCGCCGGCGAGAAGGTCACGTTCCGGTATGGCGACAACTTCCTGATCTACCAGAGCGAAATGCGCAAGGGAAATTACGACATCGTGCTGGACGGCCCGGCGTTCGTGGGCTGGCGCATGGCCAAACTCAGCCACGTGCCACTGGTGAAGTTCCCGGGCAATCTGGTGTTCGTGGCCATCACCAAGAACAACCAGGACAAGATCAACAATCTCAAGGATCTGGCCGGGCGCACGGTGTGCGCCTTTCCGTCGCCCAATCTGGCAACGCTCACGGTGCTGTACGAATTTGATAACCCTTCGCGCCAGCCGCTGATCATCGAGGTGCAGAACTTCGCGGATGTGTACAAAGGTGTGAAAAGCGGCAAGTGCGTCGGCGGCATTCTGCAGGCCAAACTGCACCAGGATCTCGACAAGGAAGCGAAAGCCACCAAGGTGCTGTTCACCAGCAAACCACTACCGAATCAGGCGTTCAGCGCCGGGCCACGCGTGACCGCGGAGAAACGCGAGCGCATCGCCCAGGCATTGCTGTCGCCGGAAGGCGCGACCGCAACGCAGAAACTGCGCGACGTTTTCAAAATCCAGGCACTGTTGCCGGCAACCGTGGAGGAATACCAGGGCCTCGGCAAACTGATGCGCGACGTCTGGGGGTTCGAGCTGTAATCCTCCATGCCGGCGAACTGTCTTGTCACAACCAGGCTGTTCGCCGTTTTACACACCATCCTTTAGGTATTAAATTCCGCCACCACCAGTGCATGGTCGGAGGGCCGCTCATGGGCGCGCGGGCCCTTGTCGATGCGGCTGGTCTCGCACCGCTTGCACAGGGCGTCACTCGCCAGCACATGGTCGATGCGCAAGCCATGATTGCGCCGAAAGCCTTGCAGGCGGTAATCCCACCAGCTGAAGCTTTTCTCCGGCTGCTCGAACAACCGGAACGTGTCGCATAAGCCGGCCGCCAGCAGTTGCCGAAAGGCGGCGCGCTCCGGCTCACTGAAGAGCACGCGCCCTTCCCACTGCTTCGGGTCGTGCACATCGCGCGCTTCCGGTGCGATATTGAAATCGCCAAGCACCACAAGCCGCGGGTGCGCGGCGAGCTCTTGTTTGATCCACGCCGTCAGCGCCTCCAGCCAGTTGAGCTTGTAACGGTATTTGTCCGACTCCACGCTCTCGCCATTCGGCACGTACAGATTAACCACCCGCACGCCCGTGAACGTGGCGGCGAGCACACGCTGCTGCGCGTCATCCAGGCCGGGGATAGCGGTCACGACGTTCTGCGCCGGCTGGCGGCTGAGCAGGGCAACGCCGTTATAAGTCTTCTGCCCCGCGTACACGGCATGGTAACCGGCTGCTTCGATCTCGGCGCGCGGGAACTTCTCATCCACCAGTTTGGTTTCCTGCAGCGCCAGCACATCCGGCTGCTCGGCCGCCAGCCACGCGAGTACCTGCGGCAGACGCACGTTCAGGGAATTGACGTTCCAACTGGCGATTATCATGGGCGCGCAGGCGCGGAGAAAAAATGCCGCCGCGTCCGGTTGGGGCGCGGCGGTGGATGCGGGTTTATTGTGCGGGCGCGGCTTCCGGCGCCTCGGCGCCTTCGGGACCGGCTTCCGGCTTCGGATAACCGGCTTGGTCGAGTTCGCCCGCCAGCAGCGATTCAACATAACCCTGCATGACCTTGCTGCCGACCGTGATCGTGGGCACGGAAAGTTCGCCAATCTTCTTGACCATCTCCTGCTGCGCCTGCGGGTTCTTCTCGGAAACGTTGATCTCGCTGAAGGGCACGCCGCGCTTCTTGAGGTAGGTGCGCGCCATATCGCAGGGGCTGCACTTCGGCACCATGTACAGCGTCACCGGCGACTTGGCCGCCGCCTCGGCGGCCGCCGGGCTGCCGCTGTCGCCGCCGCGCCCCTCGCGTAAATTTTTCTCCTCGACCTTGCCCCTGCCCTCCGGTGGCGGCCGATCCTGGTAGGAGATATTGCCGCGCTCATCCACCCACTTGTAGAGCTTGGCGGCGTAGACCGGTGCGGCGGCGAGCACCGCCGCCAGGGCAAGAATCAGGGAATTCCGCGCCATGTTCCAATCCTCACGGTCATGCCGCCCAGTTTGTGGCGGCTCAAGAAGTGCCGCCCGAGAAATCCGGCGACGATTCCTATAATGAGCATAGCAAAAGACAGCGCCAGGCAGCCGAATGAGTAATCGGCTTGCGCCTCGCCTTCCCTGGCCGTGCCGTTGTCGGCTGCCGGCGAGAGCGCCGGCATAGCGGCCGGTGCCGGCGGCTCGATGGGTTTACTGGGCACCACTTCCGGTGGCCGGGCGATCTCGACAGTGGGGCGCGGTTTTTCCACCGGCCGTGGCTTTTCCACCGGTTTCGGTCTTTCCGCAGGCTTTGGCTTTTCGTCCACAACCTGGGCGGGTGGCACAACGGCCGGTGTTGCAACGTCCGCGCGCTCGGGCGCCGGGGCGGTCACGGCAGGATCGGCGCCCAGGGCGATGGTCGGGCAGGCGAATGCCAGACTCAACAGGATGAATAAACGACCTCTCATGATTTGACTCCCTTCCTCACGCCGCCAGGCCGGAATGGCGCAGCAGCGCATCGATTTTCGGTTTGCGGCCGCGAAAGCGCACGAACAGTTCCATCGGCTCGTAGGCCCCGCCCTGCTCGAGGATATTATGCAGGAATTCCTCGCCGGTCTGGCGATTGAACACGCCGTTTTCCTCGAACTTGGAGAAGGCATCGGCCGACAGCACCTCCGCCCATTTGTAGCTGTAGTAACCGGCCGCGTAGCCACCGGCAAAAATATGACCGAAGCTGTTCGGAAAGCGGTTGAACGCCGGCGGAAACACCACCGATACTTCCCGGCGTACTTCGTCGAGCAGTTGCTGTATCGCGTGACGGAATTCGTCGCTGGCGCTGCCCTCACCCTCATTCCCTCTCCCGGGGGGAGTGCCCTCACCCCTTGCCCTCTCCCGCTGAGGCGGGAGAGGGGGAGTTGGTAAAAGTCCTTCATTCGGTCGAGGCGAGCCGTGCGCGCTGGCGCGCGACTTTATAAGATCGAAGTCGCTGTGCAGGCGCATGTCGAACAGCGAGAACTCGATCTGCCGCACCATCTGCATGGCCGACTGGAAGTTGCGCGCCGCGATCATCTTCTTGTACAGCGCCTCGGGCAGCGACGCGCCGCTTTCGTAATGCCGGGCGAGTACATCCAGCGCCTGCCGCTCCCAGCACCAGTTCTCCATGAACTGGCTGGGCAGTTCGACCGCGTCCCACTTCACCCCGTTGATGCCGGCCACGCTCGTGTAGTCGACCAGCGTGAGCATGTGGTGCAGGCCGTGGCCGAACTCGTGGAACAGCGTGGTGACTTCGTCATGCGTGAACAACGCCGGCTTGCCGCCGACCGGTGCGCTGAAATTGCAGGTGAGGTAGGCGACCGGCGCCTGCACGCCCTGGGCATCGCGCTTGCGCGACATGCAGTCGTCCATCCAAGCGCCGCCGCGCTTGTGCGGGCGCGCGTACAGGTCCATGTAGAAACGGCCGCGCACCTGGCCACTCGCATCGCGGATCTCGTAGAAGTGCGCGTCCGGATGCCAAAGCTCCACACCCGGCACTTCGTGGATGTCGAGGCCATACAGGCGATGCACCACGTCGAACATGCCGCCCACCACCTGCGGCTCGGGGAAATACGGACGCAGGTCTTCCTCGGAAAAATCGT
>CAYHES010000149.1:0-6333 GCA_964355495.1 uncultured Acidiferrobacterales bacterium | reverse complement strand
CGCCCCGGTAGGCTCCCGGCAGTGTCCCGCCCGGCGCCCTTGCTGCGGTGGCGACGATTCAAACGCAACCGTCCCGCCGCGTCAAGCGTTCTTGTCGGGACTGCGCGAGGAAGCAAGGACAACCGGGGCGAACGCCAACCAATAGCCTTGGGATTTCAGGCGGTATAGCCAACCATGCCGAGCGCCCACGTGATGGTTCCCGTGTCGATGGTGACGCGCAAGTCGGTAGCAACCTGCATGGGTTCCGGCAGCGTGATGGCGAGTCCGCGGGCCGATTCCGCGGGAGCGCCGAACCCGGCGCCGGCAATCGGCAGCACAAGCGAGAACAGGATGGTGCCCGCGCCATCCCGCACGCTCAACAGCCCGGCCGCTGCGGCGTTCGTGTTGTACGCCGTGATGATAAGCGTGTGAACGTAAAGGATTGTCCCGCCCGGTGGCGTATAGACGGTGGCCCCTACGCTGTTCGTCGCTTGCGCCGTGCGGTACGTGCGGCCGGTCCCCTGCGATGCGCGCAGTACCGCCTGCAGCGCGGTGACAAGGGACGCAAGTGAGACATTGCCAGTCACTTGCAGCGCGGACGTTGCCGCGCCGGCCGGCAGCGGGACCGCGGCAATGGACACGTCCAGCGCCCCACCCGTGCGCGTAAGTGGTCCTTCTACTCCCGCCCCGGTTTCAGCCGTGATTTTTGCGCGTACCGTCATGGCCGGACCCTACGCGCGCTTGCGTGCCAGCGCAACCCCTGCGACACTCGCGCCACCGCGCCACCCTGCGCCGACGCAAAAACCGAAACGCCAGCCCGGGTGGGGGCTGGCGCGGCGGCGCTTGAACGGCACCGCAGAGGCTAGGGCGCCCTGCAATCACTGTCAAGAACCCGGTCCCGCATCGTGGACGCCGTGCGCCGCTTGGGCAATGCCAAGTTGGCCAATCGCATGGCAAACTGCGAGTCCTTTAGCCTCTTGGTCTACAACGTAGCCAACGGGCCGCGCGCTGCCGTGGCGCGGAAACTTGGGTGCAAGTCCAAGCATTGCCCGCGGTGCGCGAGGAAAAGAAGCGTAGCACTTGGGATGCGTTGGGGTGGCCGTACCTCCGGAATCGGAGGTAGTTTCGCGCTGGCGACGTGGACGCGCCGGACGGTGGAAGGCGAGGAACTCGCGCCGGCGCACGCTGCCGTATGGAGCGTGTGGCGCCACATTCACACGGTCCCGCGGTTGCGCGCGGAGTGGAAAGCCTTGTTTATTGGCGGTATTACCGCCCGGCATGAAACGAAAAACCGGCTTGGTTGGCACGTCCACTTGCACCTTGTCTTGCACGTGCGCGCCGGCGTCGAACCCAAGCGGGCCGGCGTCTGGTTGCGCGCCGTGTGGCGTGAGGCGTGCGCGTCGAAAGGTTGGACAACCAACGAGAAAGCGCAAGATTTCAAGCGATTGCACGGAAAGGCTTTCGATGCCGTGCGGTATGCGGCCGGCTATGTGGCCGGCAGCGCGGGAGACTTGGGCAACCTACGAGAGAAACTACGCGCGCTCCACGGCGTCCGGCAGTATTCGACGTGGGGCGCTTGGCACGGCGCGGCCACCGGGCCGGACGCCGATGCCGTCAAGGCCTTGCGTGCGGCCGAACCCGTCAACCGGGCCGTCCGCTTGTCGGACGTGCCGGGCTTGCCGTGCGATGAATTGAACCTCGCGTGCCCGCGCTACAACACTGAAATGCGCTGGCACGCTCCCGAGAAAGTCCCGCTGTTTGTTGAGGATTTCGCGGACTTGGACACGGCGCTTTGGATGCTGCAGGACTCAGCGCCGGGAACGGGACCACCGGGACATGCCCCACCGGAATAGCAGCGCCAGCGCGAGCAACAGCGCCAGCAATGCCAACCAGTCCAACCACTCGACGGCGGCCAGCGTGCGGCCGGCGCCGGCAAAGTCGCCTTGCGATGCCTTGCGCGCTGCCGTGCCGATTGCGGCCAGCGCATTGCCGGCCCGGCGCAGCGGCCGGACCACAGCGTACTCCGCGAGATTTCCCGTTGCATAGGCGAGAACGCTGGCGACGACGATGGCCGCGCCGACGGCCGCAATCCACGGCATCGCGATGCCGAACCCGAGCGCCATAACGGCCGCGCCGAGGATGCAAAGCGCAACGGTGGCCGGGCCGGAGAGTGGCGACTTGCCTTGCACTACTTCGGCCGGCAGCTCATCCGGTACGTCAATCGGTGGCGGCCGGTTGGTTCCGTCGAATACTCCCGCCTTGTAGTTTCCGAGCGCCATTTACGCCAGTCCCGACTTGACGACCGCGGCCCCGCCACCGAAGACGCAAGCGATGGCACCAAGCCCTGGAATGGGAATCAGTGAGGCAATGGCCGCCGCATCCTTGCAGCCCGTTGCTACTTCCTTTGTCAAGTTCAGCGCTTGGGTTGCATAGCCGGACTTGCTGGCCGCAGGTTGGGATGCCGGGCCGGTGGTCATTGCCGGCCGGTAGCCTTGCGACGCCGGCGCGGCGCTGGACGCCGTTGGCGTGACGCTGGCCGCGGTTTTCAGAACCACGTACAGCACGGCGCCGAGCGCAACCAGCGCGGCTACGCCCCCTGCGATGATTGCAAACAGTTTCATGGTTCAAACCAGCAAAGAGGTTGGGATGTAGCCGTTTTTGTCCAGCGCGGCAAGGAACTGTTCCGGCGTTGCCCCGGACGCCAGATTGAAAGTCACGCCCGCCCACTTGCCGGTAGCCGGCGTCACAGTCCGCGCCCACTCCCCGGTTGCGAGCAAGATGGCCGGGCCGGCCGGGCGCGGTGGTGTCCCGGTGGATTGCTGGCCCGTCGCCTGGTTGGTTGCGTCCGGCGCGGCCGGCTTGGCCTTGGCGACGGCCCATGCAACCGCGGCGCCGGCGCCGGCAAGCGCGAGGATCCCCCCAAGTAGCCAACCCCAACGCATGGCGCTCCTAGCCGGTGGTCAAGACGCCCATGCCGGCCGGCGTGATGGCGCTGCCGTTGCGCATGGCCGCGGCCAGCGCGGCCCGGCCCTGGGCGTAGGCAACCACGTCGTCCATCGTGTCCACGTTGCACGCCTTGCCTTCCACGTCCTTGCTTTCGCCCTTGGCAAAGACGCCCCAGATTTCGATGTGGCCGTTGACCGTGCTGCCGAGCGTGAACGGCGCCATGGTGCGGCGCAGCACGGCGCACGTGGGCACGCCGGTCCACGGCAGCGGCTCCACCGGCAGGAGGTAGGCCGGCGTTCCTGGCGCCCCGCACGTGGCCGCAAACGCGGTGGCCGCGGTGGCCGGGCTGGCGACCACGTGGGGCTGGACGCGCAACGCAGAGCGGAACGGGATGGAGCGCAAGCGGCCACCGGCGCGCAACAGGAGTTCTGCGCCGGACAGCAACAGTTGCAGGTCTGCGGCGAGGATGGCGTTGGCAATGACCACGGACACGCCGTAGATGTAGCCAACGTAGGCATCGGTCCCGCCCCGGCTCGCGAGGATGCCGGTGGTTGGCGACGTGGCCGGCGCGAGTTCGGCCGCCGTCAGGTCCACTTGCGCGTCCGCAACCACGTACGCCGCGGCCGGCAGCGTGAACGGGATGAGCAACGGGTCAAGCTGCATCGCCTGGTCAGCGAACACATTGCGGGGCGTGGGAAACAGCCCGGCAAGCGCGGCGACTTTGGCGATGGATGATGCTGGAGAGTTCTTTGCCATCGTTCGTTTCCTGTATGTGTGCTGTTTGTTGCCTGTATGTGTGCTGTTCGGCTACTTGCAAACGTCCGGCTTTTCGAACAGAACCCAGAAGTTGACCACCAACGCGGCGTCGAACAGCGAAGCGTTCAACCGCAGCGCGCGGGACGGGTCAATGTCGATGCCCACCGGAATCGGCTCGCTTGGCACGGTAATCGGCACCGGGATTTCCGACGGGAACGACGCATCGGGCAAGAGGTTGCCGCCATCGTAGCCGAACTGGACGCTTCCCACGTCGATTACCGGCGCGGCGCCGGTGGACGTGCCCGCCAAAATTGCAAGGATGCGCGTGCCGTTGTTTTGCCCGAGCAAGACGGTGCCCGCGCCGGCGCCGGACATCGTGATTTGCCCGCGGACCCAACGCTTTTGGCCGTCGGACCCTACGTAGGTGAGGATTGCGGGAGTTTGCGGCATCGTTTCCTACCTGTCGTCAACCGTCAGTTGCAGCGTGGAATACGGCGTCTTGTTTGCCAGCGCGTCCGTTTCCGCTTGTTCGGCACCCTGCATCGCCAAGCGCCAGTTCTTCCCGAGCTTGCTTTTCCACCTTGCGACGCGCCAGAACGTCCGGCGCGGCCCGATTCCCACGACGATGCCGGCCCCGAATGCCAGCGCGAGAAACAGCACGCCTAGCCAAGCGCGCGGCGTCGCTTTCAACCCTTGCCCATTTCCGGGTTATCCGTCACGCGCTTGGCGACGGACTTGGCGCTGTCGTCCAGGTCCGCAAGGATTTCCTTGGCGCCATCGCCCTTGGCCGCGGCCCGCGCGGCGAACAGTTCAAACCCGCCCGGTTGCGCGGCCGTTGCCAGCGCCCACCCGGCCACCATCGTCAGCGTGACGATGCCGGCAAAGCGGGTCCACGGGTTCTTGTACAGGATGAGGCCGATGGCCGTGACCACGGACAGGATGAGAACTCCCCAACGCCACATTTTTGCACCCTTCCTTGTCGTTCGTCAGTCAGATGGTCACGCCAGTAGGGACAGGAACCCTTTGCGACGCTTGCGGTTGCGCTTGGGACGCGCCCCTTGCGCTTGCAGTTTCGCCCGGCGCAGTTCCTCCAAGGCCACCCGTTGCGCTTGGATGGTGTGCGCTTTCGCCAGCTTCGCTTGCGCGCGCTCCATTGCGTCCAGCGCCAGCGCCAGGCGGGCCTTGCGCCGGACTGTCGTGATGGAGTCCCGGCCCGGGTTGATTTCCTCGCGCTGGATTTCCCGCATCCTTCAATCCTTCGAACGCTCCCGCCACCCGGCGCACAAGCTGTTCCAGCGTTTCCGCTACGTCCGCAACCTGTTTCGCGCCGAACGCCAACCAACGCAACCACCGGATGGCATCCGCGAACATGCGCGCACCCTGCCCTGCCCTGCCGGACCCGGCAATGCCTGGTTGCGGGACGTACCGGCAAAGCGCAACATTGCGGGATGAGAACTCGCAAAGTGGACTATTCGGCCGGTGTTGAACTACTGCGATGGCGCTGCATTGACCGGGCCGGGACCGGCGTAAGCATTGGGCTTGCCCGTTTGTCGATTCCGGCAGTTCCCGAACTCACTGACGATTTGCATCCGTGGTGCCTGGTGCGGATGCGCGGGTCAAGCAAGCCAGTGGAAGTGCTGGCAAACTACCGGACGTACAAGCAAGCGTTGCAGGCGTTTGAGGCTCACCAGCGCGCGCACTTGGGGCTTTAGCGCGTCGCAAGTTTGGCAAGTTGAACCAACCAGGCGGCGAACGGCGGCGGTGTCAAGTGGCGCTGCGTCTTGGACATTTTTTCGAGTTCGCCGCGCGTCCCGCCTTGAGTCTGCCGGATTTCTCGCGGTGGCGCCGGCGCCGGCAACAGCGGGACAAGCCGGCGCGGGACGCCGCACACGTACAACCACGTGGGCTTGTCGGCGCGGTGGCCCCAGTCCCGTTGGAACACTTCAAGCGTGAACCCGCCCCAGTTGTCGCCTAGCCAACCCGGCAGCGGGAGTCCGCAGTGTCGCCACAAGCGAGAGTCCCGCGGATGCTCCAAGACGCCTCCTACGCGCCGGACTTGAGCAACAGCCAGCGGGCCGGCGCGGCCGTCGTCGTGGGCCTTGTACCAGTAGCGGCCCCAGTGGCCGCACGGCGGGTGCGCTACCACCGGCAAGTCGCCATCGTACGTATCGGCGTTCTCGTCTACGCCCCAGCATTGCACGCCGGGCATGGCGGCATACGGGCCGCGGCGAACGTCTACGTAGAGTGCGGCAACGCAAGGCTGCATGGCTGTTGGTCAATCACAGTTGTTTCTAGCATCCTTCGGATGCTCAAGGCGGGCTTCGCCCGCTAGGCCTTGCCGGGCTTCGCCGCGGGCTTCGCCGCGGGCTTGGCGTCTTGCGACGGGCCGGCTTCGCCTTCCATCGTGTCGTGGACTTGCCCGATGATGTACGTCCCGCCCCCGAGGATGCGGCACACTTTCGACGCTTTGATTGCCGTGGTGTAGGGACCGCGGCGAATGTCGCCAACCTGTACCCACCATTGCGTTTTTCGTGGCATTTCTTGCTCCTGTTGCGAGAAGGGGCGCGGGCGGGACTGTTCTGCACACGTCCCGCCCGCGCCCCGGTAGGCTCCCGGCAGTGTCCCGCCCGGCGCCCTTGCTGCGGTGGCGAC
>CAYHES010000148.1:0-6369 GCA_964355495.1 uncultured Acidiferrobacterales bacterium | reverse complement strand
CCGAACGATTCGGGATATCCGAAACAATGGCACTACTTCGACAACGGCAGCGGCGCCGGTCAGGCGCCGGGCGGGATCAACCTACCGACCGCCTGGGAAACCAACAAGGGCAGCGCCACGGTGGTGGTGGCGGTGATCGATACCGGCATTCTGCCCAATCATGAGGACATCAGCGGCTCGCCGAATCTCGTGAACGGCTACGACATGATCAGCGATCCGAGCATCGGCAACGATGGCGACGGTCGCGATGCCACGGCCACCGACCCAGGCGATGCCATCGCCGCCAACGAGTGCTATCCGGGCAGCCCGGCACAGCCGAACAGTTGGCACGGCACGCATGTGGCCGGCACGATTGGTGTCGGCAAGACCAACAACAGTCTCGGTGTCGCCGGCATCAACTGGAACGTGAAGGTGCAGCCGGTGCGGGTGCTCGGCAAATGCGGCGGCACCATGGTCGACATCAACGATGCGATCCGCTGGGCGGCGGGACTGCCGGTGCCGGGTGTGCCGAACAATCCGACGCCTGCCAAAGTCATCAACATGAGTCTCGGCGGCGCCTCGCCGTGCTCGGCCTCGCCGGCCACGCAGGCGGCCATCAACGACGCGCTGGCAAAAGGTACGACGGTCGTGGTCGCGGCCGGCAACGAGTCGTCGGACGCCGCCGGCTTCCTTCCCGCGAGCTGCAATGGCGTGATCACGGTCGCGGCCAGCGATCGGCGCGGCTATCTCGCCACGCGTTACTCCAATTTCGGCGCGCGCGTCGACATCATGGCCCCCGGCGGCGACGTCCGCCAGGACAGCGACAACGACGGCAATCCGGACGGCGTGCTGAGCATGGTCGATGGCGGCTATGCGTACTACAACGGCACCTCGATGGCGGCGCCGCACACCGCCGGTGTCGCAGCATTGCTGCTCGCCGAAGACGGTACGCGCACGCCCGACCAGATCCGCAGCCTGCTCAAGGCCCGGGCCATGGCACGCACAGCGACACAGTGTCCGAAGCCGTGCGGCGCGGGCCTGCTTAACGCGGCCGCCACCCCGCCGGTGCCACCGGTACCGGGCGTAACGATCTCACTGTCTCCGCCGGCACTGAGTGTCGAAGCCGGGAAGAACGCCGAAGTCAGCGCGACCGTGCTGCGTAACGGTGTCGCCGATTCCGGAAAGAACGTGGCGTTAGCCTCGTCCAACACCGCGGTGTTCAGCGTGGCGCCGGCGAGCAGCACGACGGATCCGAACGGTGTCGCCAAGGCAACCATTACCGCCGTGGCGGCCGGTGATGCGACACTGCAGGCTGAATCACAGGGTGTGCGTGGCACGGCGGCGGTCACGGTAACGCCAAAGAAGAAGGTGCCGGCCTTGCCGCTGCCGCTCGTCGGCGTGCTGTTGCTGGCGGCACTGCTGCTGTACGCATGGCGTGCGCGCCGCGCGCGGGACGCATGCTGACGAGCGCAGTCCCAAGCCGCCCGCGAGGCCTGCGCCTCCCGCCATGGTGGCTTGCGGGGTCGTTGGGTGTGCTGCTCGCCGGCCTGTGGGTGATGCAGATTCACCCGCCCGCCGGCGGCTTGTTCGCGCCGTTCACCGTGCTCACCGCGCAATTGACTGCGTTCATGCTGGCCGCGATCGGACTGCCGGTGATGCGCGAGGCGGCCACGCTTGTGCATGCCGGCGGTTTTGCCTGCGAGATCGACGTGGCCTGCACCGCACTCATCCCCGCGGTATTGCTCGCCGCATCCATGGGCCTGTTGCGCGCAACACCACGCGCGCACCTCATGGGTATAATTCCCGGGGTGCTGCTTGTGGTGCTCGTCAATCAGTTGCGGCTGGTGAGTCTGGTGTGGCTGGGTGTTCATGCACCCGGATATTTCAACGTGGCACACAACCTGCTGTGGCCGGTGCTGCTGATCCTGACGGGCGGCGGCTACGGATTCATCTGGCTGCGCGCAACACGCCGTTGATCCCGCCGTATGGGTGCGCGGAAACTTATGCCGAGATCGATCCGGGCGCTGGCGTGGGCCGCTGGATTTTCGTTGAACCTGATAGCGGTTCAGGCCAATGACAAGCCGGCGTTCGTGGCCGGTGACCTGATTGTCAAATTCACCGCCGCGAGCGAATCCGGCACGCTGGTGACGCGCGCCATGCAGGGCGGCCTGACCGCCGATCGGCAACTGGCGGCACTGGCCGCGCGTCTCTCGCGGGAACTGGGCGTGGCGGTCGCTGCCGTGCGCGTGACGTCCGGAAACGAACTGGTGTTGAGCGTGGATCGCAATCGGTTGGCGCAGTCGCTCAGGCAGGTGGTGACGCGCGACCCGGCGGTGCGTGCGGCGACACGCATCGATCCCCCGAAGACCGTGTTGCCCGCGGCGCAGCTCGCACTTGCGCTCGATCTGCGCCGTGACAGCGAGGCCGGTGGGCTGGTGCACCGCACCGCGCTTGCCGGAAAGCAGACCAGCACCGAGATCGAGGCGCTGGTGAAGAAGCTGTGCGCCGGCGCCGTCCCGCAACCGTCCGGCCGTGTCGGCAACCGCGGCCAGCTCGTTCTCACCATCGACATCGCGGCGCTCACCCTCGACCTGATCGAGCGCCTGAAGCGCCGGCCGGATGTCGAGTATGCACAGCCCAGCCAAATCGTTAAGCCTTACCCGGACGCGAGCCCCTGAGATGGCGCTGGGCAAGCGTTATCGACTGTATCTGCGGTGGGTGGTAAAGCACATGTGGCGGCGCGAGGATCCGGACGGTTGATTTATGACACCCCTTTTACCCGTTAATCGGAATAATCCAGTTCACGCTGGTGGCGTATGGCCAGGATACGGATCAAGCGATGCTCGGGCAGAAAGCGATAGAGTGCGATATAACCGTTCTTGCCGTAGGAAATGACCAGCTCGCGTATCTCGCCTTCGACGCGCCGGCCGACCAGCGGATGATCAGAAAGAATATCAACGGCGTTGCGAATGGCCGCCGCTGCATCACGAGCGGCGCCAGGGTCATGCTCCGCCAGAAAGGCAAACGCCCGCTCCAGATTGGCGAGCGCGTTGCGTGTGTAAACTACCCGCGCCACGGCTTGGGCCGCGCCGCCTTCGGATTACGGACCAGACGCTCCAGCCAGACATGCACGTCCTCCGCCCGATAGACCGCCGCCCCTTCCTCCACGCCTGCATCCGCCGCCAGCGCCTCACGCACAAACTCCCGCATCCGCTCCTCGCGCGCCACCTCGCGCTCCAGCGCCTCCACCATCAAGCTGTGCGCCGAACGGCCGGTCTCCCTGGCGAGGCGGGCAATGCGTGATTTCAGCTTCTCGGGCAGCTTAAGCGTCGTGGTCGCAGTCATGGGGTTCACTCCGGCGTAGGTAATACTATAGTAGCACCGGCCATCCAGGGCGGGCAATGCAGCCGCCGAACTTCCGTGCTGTGCAGCCTGATCAGTGCTTCCTCACCGGCTGGCTACTGGGGTCGATATGATCGTGTGACACTTGACCTTGGGTGCTGGGTGTGGACCCTGGGTGTGTGCGTGGGGTGAAATATTACATGTAGGGCGGGTTAGCGCACGAAGTGTGTGTAACCCGCCGATCGACAAAATCCATTCGGCGCAATTCGCTCCGCTCATCGCCCTACGCGGGCTGATCGAACGCCTCAAGCGCCGGCCGGATGTCGAATATGCGCAGCCCAGCCAAACCGTTAAGCCCTACCCGGGTGCGAGCCCCTGAGAAGGCGCTGGGCAAGATGCACTCACACGGAAAACCGGTCCGCACCTGTAAAACGTCACTTCCCACCCCTTTAGCGCTGCGCGGGATCTTCGACGGTCGCGTGTAGTGGACCAAGCCCCGCGAGAGCAGCAACCTGATCGTGTTCGTCGTAAAGAACGAACACTTCTATCCGCAGTGGTTGCGCCTGATGTCGATGACGCAGGCCTTGGGCAGGCGTTACCGGCCGGAGCTGCCGTGGGTGGTAAAAAACATGTGCGCCGGAGGCCGATGGTTTACAGAAACTACTCATTTCCCCCCCCCTCGTCTTTCCACAGGTTTGATCTGATGGTGGCTCTGGTAGAGAATGGTTCGACTACAATGGTTTGCGTGGATGCCGGGAATGGATTGCAAGGAGATCAAGTTTTCCGGGCACGCCGTACGGCGGATGTTCGAGCGCGGGATCAGTATTGACGATGTGCTCGCGGTCATCGTTTCCGGAGAGGTCATTTCAGAGTATCCGGAGGACGCGCCCTTCCCGAGCTGTCTGATACTGGGCTTTGTAAGCACACGCCCGATACACGTTGTCACGGCAAGGGATCCACGAAGCGGAACGTGCTACGTCATCACAACGTACCCACCGCACCCGGCCCAATGGAGTACCGATTTCAAGACCAGGAGATCACCATGAAATGCGCGCTCTGCAAACAGGGTGAAACCCACCCCGGTGAAGTCACCGTCACACTCCAGCGAGGAGAAACCACCGTCATCCTCAAGGGCGTGCCCGCGGATGTCTGCGAGAACTGCGGTGAATATTACCTGTCCGAGACAATCGCCAAGCAGGTCATGCGGCGTGCGGAAGAATCCGTAAAGAGCGGCGCTGAGGTGGAGATTCTGCGTTTCGCGGCCTGAGCGCGGTAGGTTGATGTGAGCATTGCGAACCCCAACATTACTTTGCGCACCACCATCGTTGAGGTTCAGACAGGATGATGGCCGGCTTTACCGCGGGTTACCTCACCCCGACCCTCTCCGGCAGGGAGAGGGAGAAAATCAGTACGCACTATTTGTGCGGTCGGATCAGTAATACTCACCAACCTTCCGGCCGTCAATCAGAATAACCCGCACGAATCAGGGGGCGGTTCAAAGTTTCCGCTAATATTAGCAAATACTTTGATCTGACCCCGAGGTTTTATCGCGCGGCTGACCGGGTTTGATGTCGAAGGTCAGGAACGTGCCGAGCCCAATGGCCGGCACCTTTTCGCCAGTCTTCGGGATCGCGCGCAGGATGAGGTTCGCCGGTGCAGCCTGCGCGCGGGCACCGTGAAACAACGCGGGCAACGCCAGCGCGCCGGCGGCAAGGCCGGTGGCCTGCAACAGGCGGCGCCGGGAAGGATTTTCGGGATCGTTCAGCGGGAAGTCAGCCATAACCATTCTCCTTAAAGAAAGATGGGATATGACAACACGGCCCTCCGCGTCTCATCGCCTCCGACACAGCCGTAGTGAGGAAAGCGTCAACTGGATGGCCGCGATCAGCTTACTCCAAACCCGACATGAAGGAAGAGCCCGAACTCCGGATTTCACCAGATGAAACAGGGCCGGTCGTATGCGCCGTAAAGAACGAGTACTTTTATCCGCAGTGGTCGTGTCTGATGTCGAAGACGCGAACCTTGGGCAAGCGTTATCGGCTGGATCTGCCGTGGATAATCAAATATGCGGCGGCGCGAGGGCCCGGACGGTTGATTGATTTATAATTTCTCTGCCTACTTTTACTATGTTTACTCCTTGAGTTCTAACTTCTTTTTAAGAGAATCAAACACACTTCTTAACGGACCTGTAAATACATTGTTAGTTGCATAAAATTTCATACACTCCTTTGCTGCTTCTCTTACACGCAAGCCGGGATCAGAAATACCTGAGATATGATGTTCCTCAAGAAGGGTTCTGGATAATTCGCGGAGGATTTCACCTTTATATTGAGAAGCGCGAATTGTCCCTGAGTCTAGGTAGTCTTGCCTTACTGTCTTTAGCCCTATACCGCCTTTTGCAAGAAACTTATTTATTACTGCACGAATATCTGCACTAAGATCGTTCGCCGTATACTTCTTGCTACCTGATTGTATCTGCGCCGAGTTAATGAATGCTTGTCCATCTTCATCTGCGGTAAAGTTTTCCCACCGAGACTCTCCGAGACCCTTACAGTACGTTTCGCTGCCGCCGATAAAATAGCAGTTGTTGAACCTAGTAGTATTATCAAAAGTGCAATTAACCCAACGAACTCTCTCGAAGCGACATGTATCAAAAGTCGTCCCGGTAAAGTTCATCCGTGTTATCGCACCAGTAAATTCTAAATTCTGGTAACTCTCCATTTCGAATAGGTTAAGCAACAATGCAGTACGTTCTTGGTGAGTGCTCCCCTTCTGTAATAGTTTGTCTACGGCTCGTATTCCTACCAATACTGCCAGACGCCGCAAACAATGCTGTCTAACTGATAAGTCTCTATTGATATCTCCGGAGTTCAAAAAAGATGTTATTACTTTCTGTAGTTGCAGAATAGGCTGGCCAAAGGCTGGCTTTGAGCAAGCAAGATCGACAACCATTTGTGCAATATCGTCAGCAAGGCTGTCATCGATACGTGCTCGTACAGAAAAGAGCGAAAGCTCTTTTGTGTTATTTTCGCGCGAAAGCTCCATCAA
>CAYHES010000147.1:0-6374 GCA_964355495.1 uncultured Acidiferrobacterales bacterium | reverse complement strand
GGTGCAGGCTCTCGCCGGACAGATCGAGGCTCAGCGAGGCGACATCCGCGTGCACGTACACATTGATGCGCACGTCCGGCTCATCGGTCGCCACCGACGGCCGCACGCCGGTGCGCTCGCGGAACTGGTCCACGATCGCATCCTTGACCTTGAGCGCGCCGTAGTGAGTGTGCGTGATGGCCGAACGGTAGGCGTTGAATTCCACCGCCAGCGTTCCGTTCCGGTCGAGATGCACGGCCCAATCGATGCCGCGCACGCCGTCATACAGCGCCTCCGGCGTCGGTGCCGGAAACTGCGCGAGCGGCAGCAGCACGCGATTGGCAACCCGCGACCACAGACAAACCCGGTAGGCGAGCGTCAGGTCGCCGCTGAACGTCACTCCAGCACGCGTTTCTTTTACATCCCCGGCACCGAACGCGCGCAACTCATCGGCCAGCAACGGCTCGATACCGCGCGGGGCGGAAGCAAACAGGCGCAGGGGTGACGACATGCGGGCAGGCGAAACGATGGGTCGGGGTTTGCAGAGTCCGGCGGTCGGCCGGGACGCGTGGACAGGGGCTATTGTTTCCGCTGGCTGCCGGCTTGTCCAGCACTGCACGCTGCCCAGCGGGATATCCGATTGTTACTTCTGCTTGTCCTGAGGGCGCTCTGCAATACTGTCAGAAAATGGGAATGCTTCGGCATAACGCTCGATCCACTCGAGCGCCGCCTCATGGCTGCTCAGGGCGCGGCCCTGACTCTCGCTCACCGTGCGCCGGTAATGCTCGATGTGACAGATCTGTTCCACCATGCGCAATCGGAACAGAATATCCTGATCGAGAAACTCGACCCCCACCTGCCAGGCGTTGCCGTCGGCCTGGCACCAGGTGACGCGGCAGGCGGCCTCGAACGGCGGCGAGGTGAGCGCAATCCGCACGACGACGTTGCTGCCCACCGGCGCCGCTTCCGGAGACAGAAAGCACAAACCGCCACGGCTGACATTCCGCAGCGGTTCATGCTTGCACGACTGATCCTCAAGCCTGATCTCGATGGGGATATCAGTGGGATGCCGGATGAAGCTGCGCATGGCTCGCCGCGGTTGGATTCCTGTCTCAAGTGTAGTTAAGTCGAGTGCATCCAAGCAGTATTGGATACCCACCTGAAACGTATGTGAATAGATGTTCTATACCCGACTTTATTGCTAAACTAATCCCCGTTTCGCCTGTCTCACCAGGCACAACAGAATTACCCAATTGCCGAACGAGGAAAATACGATGAGTCTGCAAGCCGAACAACTGGAAGTGGATGGCGACGGCTTTCTGCTGGACCGCGACGTGTGGAGCGAAGAACTCGTGCCGCAGCTCGCCGCCAACGACGGCATCGAGATCAACGACCAGATCATGCACTACATCAACGAAGCGCGGCGCATGTACGAGGAAGACGGCGTGGTCCCGCCGCTGCGCAAGTTCGCCAAGGCCATGGACACCACCACCAACGATCTGTATGCCGTCTTCAAAAAAGGTCCGATGAAACTCATCTGCAAGTGGGGCGGCCTGCCGAAGCCCACCGGCTGCGTGTAACACCTGACAGTACCGGCCTGCCCGAAAACTCCCGGGCGGACCGGGCCATTCCAGCGCGCGCCCATGACCCAATTCAACCCGCTGGCGCGCGAGTTTCGCGGCATTCATTTCAGCCTGCTCGCGCCGTCCGACGCCGGGCAGGCGCGTGGCGCCCAATATCCCGCGCATCGACGATGCCCGCGATTCTGCGCACCACCACCATGATTCGCCATTACAAACGCCTGCACCCCGGACGCCACGAGTTCGGCGAGCCGCGCGTCTTCCCGCCACGCTGACGGCTGCGTGCTAAGATCGGTTGCCAC
Source organism: uncultured Acidiferrobacterales bacterium (assembly GCA_964355495.1). Taxonomy (GTDB): domain Bacteria; phylum Pseudomonadota; class Gammaproteobacteria; order Acidiferrobacterales; family UBA6901; genus UBA6901. Next base: position 4,513 of record CAYHES010000147.1, on the reverse strand, counting down.
GGCAACGCGTGGGGCCCGCATGACGCCGCTCTTCCATCCACAGCCGGTCAACGATCCGTTCGGCGATCCGGCGCTGTACGTTGATTTCCGGTTCGAGCGGCGCGCGCTGCTGTTCGATCTCGGCGATCTCACGCCGCTGCCGGCGCGCAAGATCCTGCGGCTCTCGCACGTGTTCGTATCCCATACCCACATGGACCACTTCGCCGGTTTCGACCGGCTATTGCGGCTGTGCCTCGGGCGCGAGCGCGCACTGGTGCTGTACGGACCACCCGGCTTCGTCGATCAGGTCGAACACAAACTCGCCGCCTACACCTGGAACCTGGTGCACAACTACCCGGCCGATTTCACGCTCACTGCCGCCGAGCTGCACGCGGACCAAACCCTGCACCGCGCCCGGTTCCGCTGCCGCACGCGCTTTCAACGTGAACCGCTCGGCTTCGTTGCAGTGGCGGACGGGATGCTGCTCGACGAGGAAGGTTTTGTGGTGCGCGCCGTGCTGCTCGATCACGACATCCCGTGCCTCGGCTTTGCGCTCGAGGAAAAGTTGCACATGAACGTCTGGAAAAACCGCCTGCGGGAACTTGGCCTGCCCACCGGGCCATGGCTCAAGGAACTCAAGCGCCTGGTGCGCCGGCAGGCACCGGACGACACACCGCTCCGGATTCACTGGCGCGATCACAACGGCGAACACGAACGCGTGGAATCCGTCGGACCATTACGCGGCGAGGTACTGCATATCGTGCCGGGCCAGAAGATCGCGTACGTGGTGGATGCGGTCTATCACGCGGAAAACGCACGCCGCATCGTTGAACTGGTGCGTAACGCCGATATCCTGTTCATGGAAACCGTATTTCTCACTCAGGACGCAGAACGCGCGGCCGCGCGCTTTCATCTGACCGCCCGGCAGGCGGGAACCCTGGCGCGGGCCGCCGGGGCAAAACACCTGGTGCCGCTGCATTTTTCGCCGCGCTACAGCGATGACCCGGAGGCGCTGCGGCGCGAGGCCGAAGCCGCGTTCGCGGGTAACAGCACTCAGTGAGCGAACTGCCCGTACATCGCATCCCGCAGAAGCGTGAGGAATTCCTCGCCATCCACGCGGATCAGGCCGCGGTGGTCGCCGGATTCGAAATAAACCTCCGGCTGACCGATCAGGCTGTTGTCCACGACGGTCTCCATGCCATACGCCGGCCCGAGCGGCGGGATCGCACCGGATTCGCAATCACGGAACACCGGCGCGAGACGGGTTTCGGCCGCCAGGCTAAACCGGCGTCCGAGCTTCCTCCATAAATCGTCGAAACTGACATGCCGGTTGCCAGGAACGACCACCATGAGAAAACCGCGTCGGTCGTTCAGAATCACCGCCTTGGCCAGTTTTTCAGGTGGCACGTGTGCCGTCTCGGCCGTCTTGAGGCTTGAATCGCTGTAGGGGTGCGTAATCACGTCATACGAGACATGGTGCGATTGCAGGTAGCCGGAAACGGTTTGTGCGATAGCCATACACTCCTCCTTGCTGCAAGCACTGTTGTCTTGTGGCCGTCACGACTTGGCGGGGACGAATCGACTCAGGCCGCGCAAGGCTGCCCGGCAATGGAGGCCGCCAATTTGCTCGCTGGCGAATACAACATGTCGCGCAGCACGTGCAGGGTTTCGTTCCCGGGCTCCGTGAACAGGAATCCGATGCGCGTATTCTCACAGTGTGCGACTTGCGCGTGCAGGCGGTGATGACTCACGCGCCCGTCACGCTCCAGCGAGAATGACAACGTGGCCACAGTATTGACGGGGATGGGGCGATGCGGGCTGGCGATGGCGAGGCCGCCAAGACTGATGTCACAGATGTCAGCCTGTAACTTGTCCCACGGTGGCAGTGCCAGTGTGACACAGCCCTGAATTGGTTTGCGACTGCTCCAGCGGTGTTCCATTTCGCCGTCCTCCTTGCTGCTCCATGAACTCATAATCATATGCGCATTGCAACAACAATGGCTTTGATATACGTCAAAATAATATAACCCTTCCTATCGACAAGACCCGCGCCACCATCCGCGGGGATACCTGTCGCGCACCCTTTTACGGGTTGCATCAAATTCCATTTATGAAGTGTTTACTCACGTCTGGTGCCAAGGCGCTGGTCGCCACGAACCGGGCACGCGTTAACAGATCCGGCGATACTTCCTGCCGACCGTCCAGATTGAAGCCGCTGTCCATGTCCCGGTCCCTGTGATCGAGAAACAACTGCTGGCGGGAGGCCGGCGATTTACGGCGATCGCATTCAATCACCGCCTTGCCGTTCATCACCACGGTGAGCACCGGATGGTCAGCCAACTCGTTACTTGCCATTCGGCGGATCCTTGTCGAACGAGACGATGAACTCCTCCACTTCCGCACGCGTCAGCGGCCCGGTGTTCTGGCCGACGATCTCGCCCTTTGGATCGTAGATATAGTAGGTCGGCGTACCCACGAACTCGCCGGCACCGAATTTCATCATCACCACCTGGGACGGCTCGGTGATGAGATTCACAAACGGGAGCTTGTGGCGCTTCACGAACGCGCGCGCCTCCTTCAGATGTTCAGCGCCATCGAGCGTTACACCCAGCACCATGGCATGCCTTTCGTGGTGCGCGGCATGAAACGCCGCCATTTCATCGATCTCGCGATCACAGATATGGCAGTCATGCGCCCAGGTGACCACGATCGTCCACTTGGCGTGGCCAATGAACTCATTGACGTTGCGTTCGCGCCCATCCAGGTCATGCAAGGGAATGCTGGGCGCACCCGCCCAGGCGATCACCGGCATGCACAGGCCGAGAATTACCGCCAGAATCCATCGTCTCGACATGATCTGCCCTGTGGCTTAAGTGGTGAATAGGAATTGGCGCCGACGGCGACCGCGGTTGCCGGCCGGCCGCCCATTCTACAAAGACGCTGGCTGCTGCGGAATCATTCCTTCATAAGAGAACCGGGTGCATGGCGTGCTACAATCCACCGCTGATCCTGCGTGGCAGTTCGTCCGTTTTCCCATGCGTATCCGCGAAATCCCCTACAATTACACCTCCTTCTCCGACCGCGAGATCGTCATTCGGTTCCTCGGGGAAGAAATGTGGGACGTGCTCAACCGCCTGCGCGGCACGCGCCGCACCGGGCGCAGCGCGCGCATGTTGTTCGAGGTGCTGGGCGACATGTGGGTCATCGTTCGCAATCCCTACATCCAGGATGACCTGCTCGAAAACCGCGACCGGCGCGAACTGCTGATCGGCGCCCTGCACCATCGCCTCGCCCAGATCGAGGCGCGCGCCGACAACAACCCGCTCACCCTGCAACTGGTGGCGCGCACGCGCGCGGCGGTCGCCGAGTTCGAGGCCGGATTTCCGCACCAGGAGCAGTTGCGCCGCGCAGTGCGGCAGCGTCTGGCACGCGTCACGCACCGCGACAATATCGATTTCAGCGGGCTGGCGCGCGTCTCGCATGTCACCGACGCCACCGACTGGCGGGTGGAATTTCCGCTGGTCGTCATCACCCCGGATAGCGAGTCCGAGGTGCGCGACGTGGTCGCGGCCTGCATCGAGCTCGGACTCACCATCATCGCGCGCGGCGGCGGCACCGGTTACACCGGCGGTGCCGTGCCGCTCTATCAGGATACCGCGATCATCAACACCGAGAAGCTCGATGCGCTCGGCGCCGTCGAGCAGCGCCAACTCGAAGGCGTCGCCGGGGCCGTGTCCACGGTGCGTGCCGAGGCCGGCGTCATCACCCTGCAGGTCTCGAAACGCGCCGAAGCGCAGGGCCTGAGTTTCGCCGTCGATCCCACCTCGCAGGATGCCTGCACCATCGGCGGCAACATCGCCATGAATGCCGGCGGCAAGAAGGCGGTGTTGTGGGGCACCACGCTCGATAATCTGGTGTCGTGGCGCATGGTCACGCCGGATGCCCGCTGGCTGGAAGTCGAGCGCCTGAACCACAATCTTGGAAAAATCCACGAGCAACCGGAGGTCACGTTCCGCATCACGCGCTACGCCGCCGATGGCCGGACGCGCCGCGGCGAGCCGGAGTTGCTGCGCATCCCCGGCCAGGTGTTCCGCAAACTCGGCCTGGGCAAGGACGTGACCGACAAGTTCCTCGCCGGTCTGCCGGGCGTACAGAAGGAAGGTTGCGACGGGCTCATCACCTCGGCGGTGTTCGTGCTGCACCGCATGCCGAAGCACACACGCACCGTGTGCCTGGAATTCTTCGGCCACGATCTCGGCAAGGCGGTGCCGGCGATTGTCGAGACCAAGAACTACCTGGACGCGCGCCGCGATGTGCTGCTCGCCGGCCTCGAACACCTGGACGAGCGCTACGTGCGCGCGGTGAACTACAGCACCAAGGCGGCGCGGCGCGAACGTCCGAAGATGGTGCTGCTGGTGGACATCGCCGGTGACGACGAACAGGCCGTGGCCGAAGCCGCCTCGCAGGTGGTGCGGCTCGCGAATGCGCGCGATGCCGAGGGCTTCATCGCCGTCAGTCCCGAGGCACGCCGGCG
>CAYHES010000146.1:4518-6380 GCA_964355495.1 uncultured Acidiferrobacterales bacterium | reverse complement strand
CGGGAGCGGTTGCCGAGGCGCTCACCGAATAAGCCCCCGGCTTTGCCCTGATCTTGTCCCATAAGTCTCGCTGGACACGGGAAACAAAAATGTTTATGGCTAAACTTTCTTTAAATATGATTGTGAAAGGTTAGATTTTATGATTGCTATGCCTATTTACGCCTGTTAGACCATTTTAAATTTCACTTTTTAAAGAAAATATTGTCAATTTCCCACGTTGAATTTATGTTTCCCCGTGTCCAGCAAAAGATGTGGGACAAGATCAGGGCTTTGCCGGGGGTCAGTTAACTCCCATAAGTGTCAAAATGGCACGATTCCTGCCTTGTATAAGGGCAGGAGGCCAACGCGTGACGGAAAATTGACACGTCCGGCCTGTCCCCACTATCGGAGATTGAACGACCATGAGCAGCAAACCGCAGCAGGACGCCGATGCCATCCGCCGCTGGGTGACATTTCGCCTGGATAACGAGCTGTACGGGATCAATGTCCTGCAGGTGCAGGAGGTGCTGCGCTACACCGAAATCGTGCCGGTCCCCGGGGCGCCGGATTTTGTGCTCGGCATCATCAACCTGCGCGGTAACGTCGTGACCGTGATCGACACCCGCAAGTGCTTCGCGCTGCCCTTGCACGAGCCAGACGAGGCCACGCGCATTGTGATCATCGAATCCGGCAAGCAGGTCGCCGGGCTGCTGGTGGACAGTGTCGCCGAGGTGGTGAACATCAAGAATTCGCAGGTCGAGATGGCCCCCGAAGTCGGCACGACCGAAAGCGCCAAGTACATCCAGGGCATCGCCAACCACAACAAGGAAATCCTGATTCTGGTGGACGTGAACAAGCTGTTGTCGCCGGTTGAGTGGAACGAGGTCGCGGCGATTTAACCGCGCAGACCGTGGCCGATATCGACGGAGTCAAACCCGTATATCCCACGCCGCTGCCGCGGCGCATCGAAAAAGGCGATCCGCGCCAGGACAAAGGCAGGTCGAAGCCGCCGCCCGCGCGACCGCCCCAGGACAGGCCGGAGGGAGATGGAGACAAGCCGCAGGTTGACGAATACGTCTGAAGGAGTGCCGAGATGCTGAACAGTGGATTTGCCGTGATTGCGATTGCCGCCCTGCTCGCCGGGGCCGCCTTGCAGATTGTGCTGGCGCTGGCCGGCTACCGGGCGCGTCGCCAGGAACGCAGCCAGGCGGCGGTGATCCGCGACCTGCAGAAGGAACTGCTCGGTTTGCAGCAAGAGGTCCATGCCCTGCGCCGGCAATCCGTGCCGACCAGGCGGCAAGAGCCGGCCGTCTTGGTGTCGTCCGAGCCTGCGCCCATGGCACGGCGCGAGCCGGCCAGCCCCGCCTACGAACTCGCCAGCAAGCTGGCGCGCAAGGGGGCCAGCAGCGAAGAACTCATGGATACCTGCGGCCTGAGCCGCGGCGAAGTGGACCTGATCACCATGCTCAACCGCATGGGGCAAGAGGCCAAGGACAAGGGTTTGGCGGTGAGCGCCTGAATTGGCACGCGAATTGGATTATGTCCGGTAAAGGGTCATCGCAGCGCGGTAAATCCGGCATTCAGGACTGGCCAGGGAACCTTAAAGATCGGTTACCCACAGGACGATAAAGGGTTTAGAGTGGAATGGCACTTACTTAAGCGGTTATCTGATCAATGTAGGGTGGGTTAGGCACGCCGTTTGTGCCGTAACCCACCAGCCGTGCCGTCAGGCACTCATTAGAAAAGGCATTGTGTTGCTGCGCAACGGTTGGTGGGTTACGCAAAAAATGCTAACCCACCCTTCATCTAGGTTTAAGTAAGTGCCATTGGGTTTAGAGTGATATCCAGAAAAATGGAGGAAAAGACAATGAATCCGGTACTGG
>CAYHES010000146.1:0-4418 GCA_964355495.1 uncultured Acidiferrobacterales bacterium | reverse complement strand
GGGTTTAGAGTGATATCCAGAAAAATGGAGGAAAAGACAATGAATCCGGTACTGGAGAATACAGGCAGCGCCGTGGCGGACCGATCGGTCGTCCCGCAGGCGCGCTTGTTCAGCCTGGATGGCAGTGCCGCCGCGCATGCCCCGGGGGCCGCCGTCTGGCAGGTGAGCGCACTGCTGCAGACGACGCTGGATGTCGAGAAGGTTATCGAGTTGTTCGCACGCGAGCTGGGTAAGAACATTCCCTACGACAGCTTTACGTACCAGCATGCCGACATGGGTTTGAGTTTCAGCATCGGTGCCCCATCACGCCATAGTATCGGTTATCGCCTGCTGCTCGAGGAGCGGTTGCTGGGTGAAATCAGCATTACGCGCGCGCAGCGCTTCAGCGACGCGGAAATTATCGGCATTGAGAACTTCATCGGCGGCCTGTTGTATGCGCTGCGCAATGCGCTGCTCTACCGGGAGGCGGTTGAGTCGGCGCTGTGCGATCCGCTCACCGGTGTGGCCAACCGCGCCGCGCTGAACGCCGCGCTCAAGCGCGAGGTCAGCCTGTCGCAGCGCCACAAGCTGCCGTTGTCGGTGCTGCTGCTGGACATCGACAAGTTCAAGAAGATCAACGACACCTGCGGACATGCCGCGGGCGATGTCGTGTTGCAGGCGCTGACGCATGGGGTGAATGCCTGCATCCGCACCAGCGATGTGCAGGCGCGTTATGGCGGCGAGGAGTTTGTCGTGGTGTTGCCCGGCACGGACCGCAATGGCGCACTGTTGCTGGCCGCGCGTATCCGGCGCCATGTCGAAATGCTGTGCTGCGAAGTGCCGACAGCGCGCGGTGCAGAAGCGTTGCGCTTCACCGTGAGCGTCGGCGTGGCGACGTTCGATGGTCAGGAGGACAGCGCCGGCCTCGTGCGCCGCGCCGACCAGGCGATGTATGCCGCCAAGCAGTTGGGCGGCAATCAGGTGGGCATCGCCTGATTTTCCTGCCCGTACCAGCGGGCAGTCTCTCCCGATTCTCTTTCCGTGCCGGCGCTCAGCGCCCCGGCCATTTGCCGCTCAGCCGGTAGGCGAAGGCAATCACCTCGGCCACGGCCACATACAGTTTCTCCGGAATTTTCTCGCCCAGCTCGATGCGCGCCAGCAGCGACGCCAGCGCCGCATCCTCGTACAGCGGGATGTTGTGTTCACGCGCGAGCGCCAGTATTTCTTCCGCGACATGGCCGGTGCCCTTGGCGGTGACGCGCGGCGTGGTCTTGCGATCATAGTACAGGGCAACGGCCGAGCGTGCCGGGGTCTTTCCAGGCGCAATGGTCTTGGGCTTGTCGGTCATGCGCGTTCATCCAGCAGGGTGCTCGGGGTCGGCGGTTCACCGGTGTGCGGCGGTGTGCCGGTCTGGCAGTGCAGCGTGGTGGGCACGAGTCCGGCGTGCCGCAGCGCACCATCGAGCGTGGCCAGATGCTGCTGGAAGAGCGCGGCCGTGGGTTCGTGTTCGGCCCACAGTGTCGCCGCCACCTCTTCGTCGCGCAGCGTGACGCGCGCGTGCACCTTGCCGAGATGCTCGAAATCGAAATGCAGCCACACGCTCCAGGGCATGACCGTGTCGCCCGTCGGCGTTCCGCTTTCCTGTTCTTCGATGCCCAGTTCCAGCACGCCGGTGTACCGGGCATCGCGCACCGGCAGGTCCATGGCCAGCAGCGTGGCGGCCTGCGGGCTGCCGGACAGCGTGGCAAGCTGATTTTGCTCGATGCGCGCCAGCGCGGCGTCCGCCTGGCGCAGCACCACCGGCAGCGCGGGATCAATCGGCGGCTCGGCGCCGTGTGCCGAGGCCGCTGTTGCCGGAGTTGCTGATGCCGCCAGGGAGCGCAGTTGGGCAACGAGCTGCAGAAGATTGGCCTTGATGTCATTTTGCACGGCCGGCGCCTTGCCCTCTGTCAGCGCCTGGGCAAGATGCGCCTCCAGAAAAATTCCCGAGTCGCCTACCGCGCGCTTGAGGCCCGCGGGCGTCGTGAGCGTGTCGAGCAGCGGAAGCCTGGCCGCAAATTGCTTGAGCGCGGCTGCCACCGGCCCTGGCAGCACCTTGGGTCCCGCGCCGGTCGCCATTGCCGCCGTACCCGCCAGTTGCGCGAGCAGCGGGCGCAGATCGCCTTCGCGCGGCAGCACCTGGCGCCAGGCCTGGGTAAGGGTGGTCTCGGGTGTTGGTCCGGAGGCCTGGGCGAGCATCGTCGGGTGCGGCGTCGCCCCGGCGTTGCTCACGTGCAGCACACGCAGCACGGTCTGTGTGCCGGACTGGGCGACCTGCAGGGTCAGTGCCTGGTCGGCGGCGAGATTCAGGCCGGTGCGGGCCTGCACTTCCTGGCTGCCGACACGCAGCGTGACCGTACCATCCAGCGCCTGTCGTACCACGGTGGCCTCGAGGACCTGGCCCGTGGTCCAGGCGCGTAAAGCGCTGCCGGCCGTCTGCGGCTGCACGGCAAGGCTTGAGGAATAAAGCTCCGGGATCAGCATATCCAAGGGTTGCAGGCAGGTGACCGTAAGTCCTGTATCGGCCGGCAATCGGCGTCCTTTACCCGACGCAGGCATATATATAGGTATAATCCTGGAAAAAGCAGTCAGCCGCAGATGAACGCAGATAAACGCGGATATTCAATGCGCTGTCCGTATTCGCCAGCCCACCAAAAGGGTGAATGGTCTCGGCACATAAACGGCATGATTCATTAGCGTTAATCTGCGTTAATCTGCGGCTAAAGTCGTTTTTAGGATAATTGGGCTCGTCCTAACCACAAGCTGGAGTTCTGGCGTTGTTCCGGGTAGGTTAACGAGAAATTTCACCGAACTGAATCAGGGGTTTATGGCCGGAAAGCTGTACATCAAGACCATGGGTTGCCAGATGAACGAGTACGACTCGGCGCGTATGGCCGACCTGCTCGCGCACACCCACGGGTTCACGCTCACGGATAATCCCGAAGACGCCGACCTGTTGCTGCTCAACACCTGTTCGATTCGCGAGCGCGCGCAGGAGAAGGTGTTCACCCAACTTGGCTACTGGAAGGCGCACAAGCGCGCCCGCCCGGAGGTGGTAATCGGCGTGGGCGGCTGCGTGGCCTCGCAGGAGGGCGCGGCGATTCGCAAGCGCGCGCCGTACGTGGATCTGGTGTTCGGCCCCCAGACCCTGCATCGCCTGCCGGAGATGCTAGACACGGCACGCGCCACCCGGCGCGCGGTGGTGGACGTGTCCTTTCCGGAAATCGAAAAATTCGACCGCCTGCCGGAACCGCGGGTCGAGGGCGTGCGCGCCTTCGTGTCCATCATGGAAGGCTGCTCCAAGTACTGTACCTACTGCGTGGTGCCGTTCACGCGTGGCGAGGAGTTTTCGCGCCCGTTCGACGACGTGCTGGCCGAGGTGGTGAGTCTCGCCGGCCAGGGTGTGCGCGAGGTGACGCTGCTCGGCCAGAACGTCAACGCCTATCGTGGCGTCAAACACGACGACGCACAGGGAAGTACTAGTGTCGCGGGAGGCAGGATGCCGGGAGCGACCGGCGGCACCGCCGACCTGGCCGACTTGATCCGCTATGTCGCCGAGATCGACGGCATCGGCCGCATCCGCTTTATCACCTCGCACCCGGTGGAATTCAACGAGCGGCTGATCGAGGCCTACCGCGACGTGCCACAGCTGGCCCCGCATCTGCATCTGCCGGTGCAGAGCGGCTCGGACCGCATCTTGGCTGCGATGAAGCGCGGCCACACGGCGCTCGAATACAAGGCCAAGATCCGCAAGCTGCGCGCGGCGCGCCCGGACATCAGCATCAGCGGCGATTTCATTGTCGGCTTCCCGGGCGAGACCGACACCGATTTCGAAGCGACCCTGAACCTGCTGGCCGAGGTCGGTTTCGACGATTCGTTCAGTTTCATTTTCAGCGCGCGCCCCGGCACACCGGCGGTGGAGCTGGCGGACGACACCGCCGCGGAGGTGAAGCAGCAGCGACTCACGATTCTGCAACGACGCATCCAGCAGCAGGCGGAAGACATCAGCCGCGCCATGGTCGGCAGCGTGCAGCGCATTCTGGTCGAGGGTTTGTCACGCAAGGATCCGGGCGAGCTGGCCGGGCGCACCGGCAACAACCGCGTGGTGAATTTTTCCGGCGGTGACGTGAATCTGATTGGCCAGTTTATCGACGTCGAAATCACCGCGGTCGTGACGCATACCTTGCGCGGCCGCTTGCCGCAGGAGCAGCGCCGGCGCGCTGCCGGGGCCTGAACGCATTGGGCACTCCACTGAAACAGATCGAGTTCAGCCTGCTGCCGGCGGACAATGCGCGGCTCGCCAGCCTGTGCGGCCAGCTCGACGAACACCTGCGCCGCGTCGAGGCGCATTTCGGCATCGAGATTGCCAACCGTGGCAATGCCTTCCGCATTTCCGGCGC
>CAYHES010000145.1:0-6442 GCA_964355495.1 uncultured Acidiferrobacterales bacterium | reverse complement strand
CCCGCGGGGAGAGGGAGAAAAACGACACGCACTATTTAGCGACCGGATCAGTATCTCGGCCTCAGACCGGTTGCGCCGCTAGCTGGACGGGCTTGACCGGTTGCGTTTAAATGATCGAAGTCGCCGCACACACCGTGCGGCGACCAATCCGACCGAGACCGGCATGTCCAGAACAACAACTTCTTTTCTTATTACCGCGCTGCTGTTCCTCGTGGCGCCGCCGCTGCGTGCCCAATCCCCGGAGGCGACGGCTATCGTCAAGGCCGCGATCGAGTACTGACGCGATGTGTCGTCCTACGCCGTATTCGATATGAACATCCACCGCCCCGACTGGCAGCGCTCCATGAGCATGCGCGTCTGGACGCGCGGCAGCAAGGAGTCGCTGGTGCGGGTGACGGCGCCGGCCAAGGACGCGGGTAACGGCACCTTGCTGCTCGACAACGACATGTGGAGTTATAACCCGAAGATCAACCGTGTGATCAAGATCCCGTCCAGCATGATGAACCAGAGCTGGATGGGCTCGGACTTCTCCAACAACGACCTCGCCAAGGCCGACGACCTCATTGACCAGTACCGGCACAAACTGCTCGCGACCGAGAGCCACAACGGCCACAAACTTTACGTTATCGAGGCGGTACCGAAAGAAACCGCGCCGGTGGTGTGGGGGCGTGAAGTGGTCAAAATTCGCGACGATTACATCGTCCTGGAACACGCCTTCTACGACCAGTCCAACGTGCTGGTAAAAAAACTCGTGACTACCGAGGTGAAGATGCTGGGCGGCAAGATGATCGCCGCCCGCGAGCGCATGCAGAAGATCGACAAGCCGGAGGAGTGGACCGACATCGTGACTCAGGAAGCGAAGTTCGGCATCGATCTGCCGGCCAGCACCTTCACGCTCGCCAACCTGCGTAACCCGCGGGAGTAATTGTTATCGTCATTCCAGCGAAAGCTGGAATCCAGGGAGGGTCAGGATGGCCAAGCAGCCATGTGTATACCTGATGGCCAGTCGAAAGAACGGAACGCTGTACGTCGGCGTCACTTCGGACCTGATTAAGCGGGTTTGGGAGCATAAGAACGGAGCAGTGGAAGGATTCACGAAGCGATACAGCGTTCACAAACTTGCCTGGTATGAGATGCACGAGTCGATGGAGTCTGCCATCGCGCGAGAGAAGGCGATTAAGGCCTGGAATCGGAAATGGAAGCTGGGGCTAATCGAGAAGGCGAATCCGGAATGGGAAGATCTTTATGCCATGTTGTTGTGAAGTGTTTGCACCGCTTGTTCCGGGCCGTAATACCCAAGCAAGCAGGCTTTCAGCTCTTTCCCACAAATTCTGGATTCCAGCTTTCGCTGGAATGACAGCATGAGTGGGGTGTAGCGTGACCATTATCCTGCGCCTGGCCTGGCGCAACCTGTGGCGGCACAAGCGCCGCACCTGGCTGACGGCCTCGGCCATCGCGTTTTCCGCCGCTTTGCTGGTGTTCATGCAGACGCTGCAATACGGCGCCTACGACATGATGATCGACACTACCCTGCGCGTGTACACCGGGCAGATGCAGGTGCAGCACAGCGGCTACCAGGACAAGCCGCAGATGCGCACCGTGGTGGCGGATGCCGCGTCACTGGCCGCGCAGCTGCGCGCACGCACCGGCTATGCCACGATCGCGGTGCGCGCCCAGGGGTTTGCGCTCGCCTCCAGCGCCGAACGCAGTTACGGTGTGCCGGTGATCGGTGTGCAGCCGGAATTTGAACGCGGGGTGTCGACCCTGCCGCATCTCGTCAAGCAAGGCCGCTATCTGGTGGATGCGCGCGCCCAGGAACTCGTTATCGGCAGCGCGCTGGCGCGCAACCTCAAGCTCAAGCTCGGCGACGAGCTGACATTATTAGGTTCCGGCCGGGACGGCTCGGTGGCCGCGACTGTTTTGCCAGTGGTTGGATTTTTCGAGAGTGGTAATCCGGATCTCGACCGGCGGTTGGTGATGATGCCGCTCGCCACGTTTCAGGAAACCTTCAGCCTCGGCCAGGATGCGCACCGCATTGTCGTCAGCGGTCCGAACTACGACTCGATTCCACAAACCAAGGCCATGGTGCAACAGGCCATCGCCGGCCGCCCCGGGCTGGTGGTGCTCGACTGGGACGAACTCGTGCCCGGCATCAAGCAGATGATCCAGACCGACATGGTGCAGAACTGGATCACCTACATGGCGCTGATCGTGATCGTGACCCTGAGCATCATGAACACCTTTCTCATGAGCGTGCTGGAACGCACCCGCGAATTCGGCATCATGCTGGCGCTCGGCATCAGCCCGTTGCGCCTCGGTACCATGGTGATTCTGGAATCGGCGTTTCTCACGCTGCTCGGTCTCGCCATCGGTATTGCGATTGGCGGCGGCATCGCGGTGTGGCTGCATTTTGAAGGTTTTACCTTCCCGGGCATGAAGGAGATCTACGCCCAGTTCGGGTTGCCCGGCGTGATTTATCCGAAACTCACGGCCGAGAGTTTTCTGCTTGGGCCATTGGTGATCCTCGTGTTCACGCTGTTGGCCGCGCTCTACCCGGCGCTGCGACTCCGCCAGCTGCAGCCGGCGGAGGCGATTCATGCGATTTAGGGACAACCGATGCCGCTCGTAGTCACCCTCGCGTGGCGCAATCTGTGGCGGCACACGCGCCGCACGCTCATGATTCTGTTCGCGTTCGCGCTCGGCGTGTGGTCGATGGTGGTGATCGCGGCCATCAGCCGCGGTTCCATGGAACAGCAGCTCGACAGGTCGATCCTCAATCTCACCGGGCATATCCAGTTGTACGCCCCCGGCTTTCGCGACGACGCGGTGATCGAACACCGGTTCGCGCCGCCGGGCGCGGCACTGCTGGAGGCACTCGACGGCCGTGACATCAGCGCCTGGGCAAGCCGGGTGCGGGTGCCGGCGGTGGTGGCGAGCGAGCGCGAATCGGCCGGCGTCACGCTGGTCGGCATCGACCCGGCGCGCGAGCGCGGGCTGTCGTTCATTCCCGATGCGATCACCGGCGGCCGCTATCTCGAATCGCCGGACGATCAGGGACTGCTGCTCGGGCGCAAGCTGGCCGAGCGGCTGGAGACCGGGCTCGGCCGGCGGGTGGTGCTGATGAGCCAGGATGTGCGCAACCAGGTCGGCGATCGCGGCTTCCGGGTGGTCGGCATTTTCGACACCCAGCCACAGCAGACGGAAGAGGCCTATGTGTTTATCGGCCGCGCCACCGCCCAGCAGATGCTGAAGGCACGGGATGCCGTGTCGGAAATCGCCGTGATGACCGCGGATCGCGATCGTCCCGAGGCGCCACTCGCGCGCCTGCGCGCCGCCGCGCCGGGCCTCGACATCGAGCCGTGGACGGCGCTCGAGCCGCTGCTCACGTTGACCCGCGAGATCACCGGCGTGATCCTGTTCATCTGGTATGCAATCGTGTTTGCCGCCATGTCATTCGGGCTGATCAACACGCTGCTCATGGCGGTGTTCGAGCGCACCCGTGAGTTCGGCCTGTTTCAGGCGCTCGGCATGCCGCCGCGCCATATCCTCGGCCAGGTGCTGGTCGAGTCGCTGATCCTGCTGCTGCTGGCGCTGGCGCTGGGAAATCTGGCGGCGTGGGCTACCATCGCCTCGCTCAAGGGCGGCATCGATCTGTCATCGGTGGCCGAGGGCATGGAGCTGATCGGCGTCGCGCCGGTGATCTATCCGGCCTGGGCGCTGGGCGACATGCTCGCCGCGAATGTATTGGTGTTCGTGCTCGGGCTGGCCGCCAGCCTCTATCCGGCGTGGCGCGCCGCGCGCCAGGTGCCGGTGGAAGCCATCACGCGCGCATGAAGAAACACAAAGTGTCGTCAATCTTTATGTCGTCATTCCGGCTTTCGCCGGAATGACGGAATAACAAGGACAAGATATGGATCACACTGTCATCCTGCGCAATGTCTCCAAGGTGTATCGTCAGGATTCGCTGGCCGTGCACGCGCTCACCGACATCAATCTCGATATCCCGAAAAAGGACTTCGCCTGCCTGTCCGGGCCGTCCGGTTCCGGCAAGAGCACGCTGCTCAATCTCATCGGCGGGCTCGACAAGCCCACCACCGGCGAGATCACGGTCGACGGCCGGCGCGTGGACCAGCTGGGCAAAAGCGAGCTGGCGCAACTGCGTCTGCACAAGATCGGTTTCGTGTTCCAGGCCTATAACCTCATCCCGGTGCTGACCGCGCGCGAGAATGTCGAGTTCGTGATGCAGCTGCAGGGGCTGCCGGCCGCCGAACGCGGCGACAGGGCCATGCAGATCCTGAAAGAGGTCGGTCTCGACGGCCTCGAAAATCGCCGCCCCGGTGAGCTGTCCGGCGGCCAGCAGCAGCGCGTGGCGGTGGCGCGCGCCATCGTTTCCGAACCGTCGCTGGTGCTGGCCGACGAGCCGACCGCCAATCTCGACTCGAAAACCGCGACCGCGCTGATGGAAATGCTGGTGCACATGAACACCGAGCACAACGTCACCTTCATCTTCTCCACCCACGACAAGCTGGTCATGGATTTCTCGCGCCGCCTCATCAAGCTGCACGATGGCCGGGTGGTCGAGGATATGCGGCGCGAATAATGCCCGGCACCGCCATGGCTATTTCAAACCTGTTCCGCAGCCGCATTTTACTTTCGACCTTGCTGCTCGCGGCGGTGTCCGCCGAGGGCCAGGCCGGGGGCTGGGAGTACGGCGGCCATTTCAAGGTTCACTATACGTTCACCGACTACCGTGACACCGATGTCGCGGCGGTTTTTGGCGAGCAACCGGCGAGCGACCATGCCTTCGACGGCCGGCTCAAGGCAGAGTGGCGCGAGCGCGGCTGGGACTTTGCCGCGCACTACGAGGCACTTGTACTGGGAGGCGATTCGATCGCGACCCGTCGGACACTGGCTGCAGCCGGATTGCTCGCGAGCGGCACGATTAGCGGTCTGCCGGACGATCGTCACCGGCTGTTCGATCTCACCGACGACTTCATCGACGAGACCCGCGCGATCGCGGTCCACCGGCTCGACCGGCTGGCGATCGGCTATAGCGCCGGTGCCGGTACCGTGCGCTTCGGGCGCCAAGCGGTAAGTTGGGGCAACGGGCTGGCATTTCAGGTGCTGGATTTCGTCAATCCCTTCTCGCCGCTGGCCATCGACAAGGACTATAAGACCGGCGAGGACATGCTGTACGGCCAGTGGCAGCGGGCCGGTTTGGGTGACGCGCAACTCATGCTGCTGCCGCGGCGCGATCCGCTGACGCGCGAGCTCGATCACGAGCGGGCTTCCAATGCACTGAAGCTGCACACACGCGCCGGAAATTACGATGTCGATGTGCTGGCGGCGCGCCACTATGACCAGACATTGCTCGGTTTTGGCGTGGTGCGCAGCATTGGCGGAGCGGTGTGGCGTTTCGACGTGGCACATACCGACGTGCCGGGGCAGAACGGTGTTTGGTCGCTGGTGACCAACCTCGATTACTCCTGGGTGCTGTTCGGCAAGAACATGTACGGCTTTGCGGAGTATTACCGCAGTGGTTTCGGCAGTGCCCGCGCCTCCGGCTATCTTGCCGCCGACCCGGAGCTGACCGCGCGTCTGGCGCGTGGCGAGCTCTACGCTGTCGGTCGCGACTACGCCGCGCTCGGCGTGACGGTCGAACTCAGCCCGCTGGTGAATGCCTTCGCCACTGTGATCCAGAACCTGAATGATGCCAGCCGCTTTTTGCAGTTGCGCGGTGCGTATGACTGGCGCCAGGATACCCAGTTCATGGCCGGGTTCAACCTGCCGGATGGCGAACGCGGCAGCGAGTACGGGGGGCTGCCCACCGGTCTGCCCGGAACGTGGCTGGCTCCGGGGCGTTCTCTTTATTTGCGCGCGGCGCATTATTTTTGACCCGTCGGTGGTTGAACTTTTCGCCGGCCGGCATCTCTATGGGTAAGTTCGTGCTGAAAATAACAAGGAGTCTGCTGCATGTCGCTTGATCGTCGTTCCTTCCGTGTCGGTGTTCTCGCCGGTGTTTTCCTGCTCAGCGGTGTCCTGGTCGGTGTTCTGTTCAGTGCCGGTTCAGGCTGGATGAGCCCGGCCGCGAGTGCGCCATCCGTGAGTCCGGTGGCGCTGGCCGGCTCCAACGGGTTTCCGGCCGTGGCCAAGGCCACCATGCCGGCGGTGGTGAATATCTCCACCACCCGTGTCGTGAAAAGCCAGGGCGGCCATCCGGCCTCGCCGTTCATGGACGACCCGATGTTCCGGCAATTTTTCGGCGAACAGTTCAACAGGCAATTCCAGATTCCGCGCGAGCGGCGCGAGAACAGCCTCGGTTCGGGCGTGATTGTGTCGGCGGACGGTTATATCGTCACCAATGCGCATGTCGTGGACAAGGCCGATGAGATCAAGGTGCTGCTCTCCGACAAGCGCGAATTCACCGGCAAGGTGGTGGGCA
>CAYHES010000144.1:0-6480 GCA_964355495.1 uncultured Acidiferrobacterales bacterium | reverse complement strand
TGATAGTACTAACCTTGTTCCGTGTCCAGCGGAAAATGTGGGACAAGATCAGCTCCCGCAGGGAGAGGGGAAATGTGTTGGTGCGCAAGCGCACCCTACCAATCCTTCCGTCCCGGCAGCAATCCGCGCAACTCCGTTTCCGTCAGGTTGCGCCAGCGCCCGACCTTGAGCCCGCCGAGCTTGATGTTGACGATACGCACACGCTGCAGGCGTTTCACGTCGTAGCCGAACACCTCGCACATGCGGCGGATCTGACGGTTCAGACCTTGCGTTAGAATAATGCGGAACTCGTACTTGCCAATGCGGCTGACTTTGCAGGGCTTGGTCTTGGTATCGAGAATGCGCACGCCGCCGGCTATGCCGGCGAGGAAGGCGTCGGTCAGCGGCTTGTCGACGCTGACGACATATTCCTTCTCGTGGTTGTTTTCCGAGCGCAGGATGTCGTTGACGATGTCGCCGTTGTTGGTAAGCAGGATCAGGCCTTCGGATTCCTTGTCCAGGCGGCCGATTGGGAAAATGCGTTCTTCGTGGCCGATGAAGTCGACAATGTTGTCCTTGACGCCCTGTTCGGTAGTGCAGGTAATGCCGACCGGCTTGTTGAGGCAGAGGTAGATTTTCTTTTTCTTCTTGCGCGCACCGACCACGTGGTTGTCGACGCGCACTTCGTCGGCTTCGGTTACCTGCGTCCCGAGTTCGGCGCGCTTGCCGTTGATGGAGACGCGACCGCTGGCGATCCAGGCGTCGGCCTCGCGGCGGGAGCACATGCCGGTTTCGCTTAGATATTTGTTCAGGCGCATGCGTCTACAACGTCCAGTTAATTTCGATTCACAATCAACAGTAAATTATATCCCCTCTCCCTGGCCCTCTCCCCGCAAGCGGGGCGAGGGGATTTTCTCCCTCTCCCGCAAGGCGGGAGAGGGGCGGGGAGAGGGTGGGTTGATCAGTGATCTATTTTTGCGCACCAGGCTTCGATCATCTCGCGCATGGCCTGCGGCTGTTCGGTCGGTATCCAGTGTTTGGCGTCGAGCGTTTGAATCTCGCCTTGTGGCAGGCGCGCCAGCAGCGCGCGGGTGATGTCCGGATCGGCGAAGGTGCGACCGGTGGAAAGCAGGGCCAGGAACGGGGCGCGGATTTTCTCCAGCGGCAGCGGTCGTTCGACCTCGACCAGGTCCTGCAGGAAATTGGCACTCGGCATGATCTTGAGGTCGTGCAAAGGAGAGGCGTAGCGTTTTACCAATGCTTCGCCGCCGCCCGGTTCGGCGAGGTGCTTGCGGAATTCTTGATCGAGCGCGCGCAGGTCGAGGGATTCGAGACGGCGGCGGTAGAGGCCGAGGCGATTGGCGGCGAGTAGCAGGAACGCCGCGAGCTTGAGCAAAGGCAAGTATGGGTGCAGCGTGCGCAGTTGTCCGGTGAGTGCGTCGCGCAGCATCGGTTCAACCAGTACGACGCCGGCGGTCATGGCTGGGTAGCGCGCGGCAAAGGTAGCGGCGATGTTGGCGCCCAGGCAGTGTCCGATCAGGATCGCGCGCGCGGCACCCTCCTGTTTCAGGATCGCGGCGATGTCGTCGCACCAGATCTCAAGCCCGATGCGCCCGCGGTAGAGCGATTGCCCATGTCCGCGCAGATCGAGGCGCAGGATGTCGCGCGTTGCGCGCAGACGGGTCTGCTCCGTGAATTCCGACCAGCGCGTCAGGTTGCTGGCCGCGCCGTGCAGCAGCACGAGCGGCGGCAGTGCCCGGGTCGCCGCCGGGGCGCGCCAGCGCCGGTAGGCGAGGGTGGCGCCATCCGCCGTGATCAGGGTATGCAGGGTATCCATGAACGCAATATCAACACGCGCAATTTGCGTGACGGATTATTGCAGGGTGCAGGTCAAAGCCAAAGGCGGGATTGTTTACCGCGTGGCGCGGCGCGCGACCGGTCAGACGCGCTGGTCGATGTGCCGTCCGAGGTTGTTGTCGGCCAGGGCCGCACTCGAACTGTGCAATTGATAGAACAACAGCTTGGAAGGGGCGGCGGTTTGCGGGGCTGTGTCAGGGCTTGTCACGGCGCGGCTGGCCGCTCGTGTCAGCATGCCGGTACGGTAATTGGCCAGCAGGGATTGCGCGGCCGGCGGCCGGGGCAGGATCTCGCCTTCGAATACGCGCTCGGCCAGTGGGCGCGCCGAAGGTTTCTGCTGTGGATAGCGATCGGACTGTGGCGCGGGCGGATCGACGAACAACTGCGTAACCCGGCGCGCGCTCTCGACCGGGTAGAGGTTCGGGGAATAGGCTGGGATCCGCATGAATCAGGAAGGACGGCTGCCTTGGCTTGTTCGCAACGTTCGGGTTGGCGCATTGTCATCCTTTTTTAGTTTGTGCGCAGCCCTGGCCCGGCCCGTTGGGTACGGACGCTGACAGCCGGTCGCTGCGGAGCGACCGGCTACCATTAGCAGATTATGATGGACGCAAGGCCGCCAGGTCCCGGCCGGATATTTCTCCGTTAGTAGCTGGCGGCTACCGTCTTGAGCGGTGTCTTTTCGTCAAGGCAGCGCCACAGGAGCCTGGCAACCACTTTGGTAGCGATGAGCGTGTGCCGGTTCCTGGTTTCGTGCAGCGTGAGACGCAGTTCCTGGTGCGGCCGGCTGTTATGAACTTGCCGTGGGCGCTCGATGCCGGAGCGCTTTTCATTGTGCCCCGGAACGGCTACGCTCGCGCCGCTTTTATCGGAGAGCCTTGCCCCGCCATGGCAAAGAAAACCAGCCCGACTTCAGCGAAAAAATCACGCGCGGCGGTACCGCCGCGCGCGCAGACGGACAACCTGTTGTGGCAGATGGGTGTGCTGCGGGTCGC
This sequence comes from uncultured Acidiferrobacterales bacterium, assembly GCA_964355495.1. GTDB lineage: Bacteria > Pseudomonadota > Gammaproteobacteria > Acidiferrobacterales > UBA6901 > UBA6901. The sequence continues at coordinate 3,652 of CAYHES010000144.1, read as the reverse complement.
GCTGATTGCGCTGGTCATTCTGGACATGCTGGCCGCGCCGCGCCCGGGCACGACGGCGGTCTATGGCGGCTGGCAAGTGGTGCCGACGCTGATCCTGCCGGTGCTCGCACCGATACTGCTGCAGGTGCTGCTGCTGGATGCGCTGATGGGACGGGTGCTGATGAGCAGCGCCAAGGGCGCGGAGCGGGCACGCTACCGGCGCATTGTGACGGTCAACCTGGTGTTCAGTGCCGCGCTCGTGCTCTGGTGGCTGCCGTACTTCCTGAAGCTGTTCGCCCGCTAACAGGTTGTTGAAAAACGCGCCGAAACATCAAACTTTGTCATTCCGGCGAAAGCCGGAATCCAGGATGTCGATGAAACCATGGATTTTAATTCCTGAACACCGGCTTTCGCCGGTGTGACGAGCCCTTTTTTCAACAGCCTGCCAATGCATCAACCCGCCACGCGCCAGCTTGGCGCGAGCGGTTCGTCCGAGGCGAGTGTCTGCTCGGCCTCGAAGCTGTAGTCGAGCCCGGGGCTGGCCGGCTGCAGGTAATCACCCTGGACGTAGTGCACGCCGCGGCTGAAGAGCGCGGTGAAGATATCGGCGTCCTCGATGTTCTTGGCCAGTATCATCCGGTCGAGCGCGAGCCCCGCATCGATCGCGGTGGCCAGCGCGTCCTCGGTGAGCCCGTTCGAGCCGCAATTCACACCGAAGAAGTCGATGTGTATGCCGGCCAACACTTCCAGGCTCACGGCCTGGCCGGTGAAATTGTCCACGGTGACGCCCATGCCCATGGCCCGCGCCTTCTCGATGAAGCTGCGTGCCGCCTCCATGTGTTGCACCAGCACCGCCTCGTCCAGCTGCAGGATGAGGTTGGAAGGGTCGAGGCCGGTGGCCTTCATGTGCATCTGGATGGCGGCGAGCAGGGCGCTGTCCTGCACCGCCATGGACGACAGCCCGACAAACACCATGCCCGGACGGCCCTCCAGGTGGTACTTCGAGAGCGTGTCGATCACGTTGAGCATCAGCGTGCGGTCGATCTTGCCGCCCAGCCCGGCGGCTTCGGCCGAGGGCAGGTATTCGGTCGGCGGGATCACCTTGCCATCCAGCGTGCGCAGCATGAGTTGCGCCTCGTAGAAACAGCGCGGCTCGCCGTGCAGGTTGATGATCGGCTGAAACAGCAGTTGCATCTGGTTGTGCGCCAGCGCGCTCTGCACGGCCTCGCTCCAGTTGCCGGTGGCGCGCGGCGCAACGGGTTCGAGGGCCGGGGTATGGTGCTGCGCAACCACCGCCGGCGCGGCGGGCGCGGTCGGCGTGACGCTGGCCCTCACGGGCGGTGGCGTGACGGCTGCCGGCGCCGGCTGGATCTCGGTCTTGAAGACCTGGTCCATGATCGCCTGCCGGTCCTTGTGTTGGGCATTCAGCCGCAGTTGCTGGATGGCTACGTCCGGTTTCACGGTCCGGTCGCCTTCGCTGGCGGTCAGCGTGGCGAAAATGTCGTCGAGTTTTTTCGTCAGCGTCTCGGCGCCGGTCGCCGCCTTGGCATCGAGCAGCACGGCAAATTGTCCACCGGTGATGCGTGCCACCGGCGTCTGGGCTCCGGCCAGCTCGCGCAACTGGCGCGCAATCTGCACCAGCAGCCGGTCGCAGGCGGTGTGACCGAGTGTCTGGTTGAGGGCGGCCAGTTGGTTGACGGTCAGTCCAATGAGCATGCCGCCGGGCACTTTCAGCACATCGCCCAGGGCACCGAGAAAGTGCGTGCGGTTGGAAAGACCGGTGAGCGGATCGCGCTGGTGCATCGACTGGAGCTTGACCTCCAGTGCCTTGCGCTTGGACACGTCCGTGGCCACGACCTGCACGCACGGTTCGCCGCTGATGGTGAGCGGGGTCATCGCCACTTCGAGCGGGATGCGGGTGCCGCTGGCCGTGACGGCGAGGAACTCCTGGGTCTTCTCCGCGCCTTCCGGCTTGCGCAACGCCGCCTTGAAGCGTGCCTGGTCCTGTTTGTCGATCAGATTGAGCAGCGGGGTTTCCTTGAGCAGCTCGATGTTCTCGTAGCCAAACAGCTTGAGGTAGGACGGGTTGGCGTCCATGTGCATGCCGTCCTGCACGTAGCTGATCGATTCCAGCGAGGCCTCGATCATGCTGCGGTAGCGGGATTCGAGTTGGCGCAGGGCCTCGCGTGTTTCTATCCAGGCGCGGCGTTCACCGGCGACGGCGAGTTCACGCTCGACCGCCGGCAGCAGGCGCCCCCACTGGCCCTTGATGACGACGTCGCGTGCGCCGGCCTGCATGAGCTGGTGCAGCTCGTTGTCGGCGATGCGGCGTGCCAGCACGATGACCGTGGTAAACGGTTGCTTGCGCGCCGCGAGTTCCACCACCTGACGTGCCGGCAGATTGGCCAGGCCGTGCGCGCACAGGATCAGGTCCCACTGGTTGCTGTCGAGGTTCTGCTCGACCGCCACGCCGGTCTCGAGGCGCTGGGTCTTGAGCATGTAGCCGGCCTGACGCAGGGCGGCGCTGGCCTGTTCGGCGTCATCCGGGGATTCGTCCAGAATCAATACCCGGAGGATTTTGCTGCCTGGTTTGATCTCTGCCATGGGTGTCCGTTTGTGTGGCGCGCCGGTACTGGGATACAGAAAACCCGTCGCCTGGTTCAGGATGGCGGCTGCGGCTTTATAAAGATAGCAAAAAATCCGGCGCGTGGGTGAATTTTGCCGGCGACAGTCCGGCGCGGCGTCTCAGGATCGATGGTGCCCAGGCGTCATCGTTAGGTAGGTCGGCCTTCAGGCCGACATGTCGCCCTGAAGTGCGACCTACAGGTGGAAAAATGAAGACCGGCTTCAGTAATGCGGCGGCGGGGCCTCGTCGGCACGGCTGGCCACCAAGTCGGGCGCCAGCGTCTTGATCTGAGCCTTGAGTGTTTCCAGCTCGCGGGTGAGGGCGTCGATTTCCCGCTGCTGGCGCACCACCACGGCGTTCAACTCCTGCAAGGTGTTGTCCTGGAAGGCCAGGCGGGTTTCGAGTTCGATCAGTCGATTTTCCATGGGAGGCCTCTGCACACCAGCGGTTAGGGAATGTCAGCGCGATCCGCGGTTTCCAGCGCTTCGCACGCTTCCAGCCAGGCGGATTCGGTCTGCGCCAGGGCCAGTTGCACGCGCCCCTGCTCCAGGAGCAGCGCCTTGAGTTTGTCCTTTTCCGCGCCGCTGTAAAGCGTGCCGTCGGCGAGCGCCGCGTTAATGCGCGCTTTGTCTGCCCCCAGGCGTTCGAGTTCCTGTTCGAGCGTCTTGAGACGATTCTTGAGCGGCTGGTTCTGGCGGCGTTTATCCGCATCCTGGCGGCGCTGATCCTTGCGGTTAATAGCCAGGCGCGACGTGTCTGTGCTTGCAGGCGCCGGAACCTGACGCGCGCGCCGCGCCGCCAGCCATTTCGGGTATTCCTCATCGAGGTCGCCGTCAAACGCCTCGGCAGTGCCGTCCGCGACCAGCACCAGGCGGTCGGTCACGCTGCGCAGCAGATAGCGGTCGTGCGAAACCACCACCATCGCCCCGTCGAACTCCTGCAAGGCGAGCGCGAGCGCGTGGCGCATTTCGAGATCGAGGTGGTTGGTCGGTTCATCGAGCAGCAGCAGGTTGGGGCGCTGGTAGACGAGCAGCGCCAGCACCAGGC
>CAYHES010000143.1:0-6573 GCA_964355495.1 uncultured Acidiferrobacterales bacterium | reverse complement strand
GTCTCACATTCCAACAATTAGGTCAGGTTAATCATTGCGGCTTTTGCAGCAAAAAACGTAAATACGGCGTAACACCGGCCCGGAACTCGGTGTAGATCGCGGAACCCTTTACGCCGGAAAAATCCTTAAATGAACTGAGCAAGAGTCTTGGCACGAGCTTGTTGATTAAACGGGTTTTACGTTCATCGTCCGCGTCCAGGGCAGCAACGACATTGGCGGTAATATTCGTTTCGTTAATCAGGATTAGTCCTGAATCGCGGATTTGTTGCCGCCATTTGTCCATTTTTACCTGATCACGAAAATCCGCATAAAGGAAGTATCCGCCGGGCCGCAGTACCCGTCGCACCTGGCTGAGAAATGAGTCCACCGATCCGTAACAGTGGGATGATTCAACGTTAATGACTGCATCGAAACTGTTATCGTCGAACGGCAGGTCCTCGGCGTCGCCCTGAACAAAGCTTAAGCCCTGAATATTGTAGACTTCGTTGCACAAGGCAACCGCCTTAGCGGAGAAATCGACCCCCACCATCACCGCCGGTTTGTGGTAGTGCTTGATGTAGGCGGCACCTCCGCCACGGCCGCTTCCAATTTCCAGTACCCGCCGGTTCGCAAGATTCACCCCGTTGATGACGGCGTGATAGAGCTGTACGCTGTATCGATTCGCTTCGTCGGTTGAATCGAGCGCAATGGGATCGGCGGGGATTGCGCTGTAGCCGTAATTCATAAAGGACCAATCCCCGGTTCGGTGCAGGCCCGCCAGGAATTGATACCACCAGCGCCATAACAATTTCTTGATCGGCGCGAAGCGGCACAGAAATAAGAATACGCGGGCAGACATCGGGGAATGGCCGGTAACTCGAGATTAATGTCGGTAGAGGTTTATAGCATAAAATGAAACGCGGGACTAAAAACTGAGTCAGAGTCCCCTTTACCCGAAATACGAATTCGACCGATAGCGAACCGGCAGGAAAGAAACAATCGAAAAACAATCGGGGTCAAACAATCGGGGTCAGATTAGAGTTTCGACTAATATTAGCGAATACTTTGATCTGACCCCGACACCTGACCCCGACACCGTTCGACGCACAAAAAAACCGCCGACCTTACGGCCGGCGGATCGGACATGTTCCCGGTGTGCGATGTGCCCCGAATTAATAAATCAGTTGCTGATTCACAGCGTCGGTGGTTACGCGGGTGAGCGATCCGGCCACCGCCGTGTCCGCGTAGAAGATCTCGTTATCGCCATCGAAGCCGCGCCAGAGCGCACGCGTCCCCTCGCCGGCACCATAGAGGTACTGGATACCGGCCGGTACCGTCCCCACCACCGTGCCGTTCTTGGCGGCGGTGCCCGGGTTTACGACCGAGAGGGTCGCGCCCGCCATGTCGGTAGCCGCGGCGGCATACTCCGCCACCACCAGGTGCTGGTAATAGGACTCGCTGTCGAAGGCGCTGAATGCGGTCGCGTAATGGAAGCCGACCCACTCGGCGCCGTTGGCGTCACCGTAGGTCACGAGCCCGGTTCCATCGTCGCGCTTGGCCTCGGCCCGATGCCCGCTGAAGGTCGCCGGCCAGCGATCGTAGTACACGTACCCGGTGTTGCTGACGCCGTAGAGGAAGATCCCTTCCGTCGTACTGCTGGCGATGATCACCGCCGCCGCGCCGTTCTTGGGGGCGGAGACAATGCCGTAGCTGCCGGCCCCGTTGTTTCCCTCAACGACGACCGCGTTGGATGTGTGGTCCAGGTCGGTGATCTGCGCGGTGAAGCCCAATACGGTGCTGGCGTCGAGGAAGGTCGTGGCCGCCGCCGTTCCGCTGACCGGGAAGCGTTGAATGACGCCGGCGGCGGTGCCGACGGCGTCGTTGCCCACGAAGTAGACGTAGCTGCTGTCGTAGGCGTGGACCTTAGACCAGAGCGCGCCGTTGGTGATGGTGCCGAGGACACCGGTCAGGCTGTTGGCGCCCGTGTCAACGATGCGCAGCTCGCCGGTGGTCGCGCCGAATCCGCGGAGAAACAGCAGCGTCCGGGTCAGCGACAGATGCCCCAGCCACTCGCCATCAATGAACGGGCCAAAAGAAATTGTCGTGGCCGTGCCACCGAAGTTCGCATCGAGCTTAACCAGGCGGCCCAAGGCATTGATGGCCACGGTGTTGGTGATCGCACCGGTGTCGCTGTAAACCGGGGCGACGGGAAGGACGGTCAGCAGGGCCGGGGCGGTGCTGGCGTTCGTATTGAGGCGCAGCCACGAGTAGACGTCGTCCGTGTTTCCACAGATTCTGTTTGCTCCTGCTTGGGCGTAGATCACGATCGAGTTCTCCGGGTTGGCGAAGTCGGGCACCGTGGTTACGTCACACAGGTCGTTCGTGGTCGCGCTCGCCGTGCCATCGCCCGGGCCGGTTCCAATGTTCGTGACGTTCGAGACCTGCACCGGGGCCGGGGCCTGATCGACGTATTGCTTGTAGAGCCTGCCGTTCGCGGCGAACACGACCGCATAGGGGCGATAGTTGCTGATCGTGCCGCTCGCGGCATCCGTGTTTCCGGTGTAGAGGGTTTCGTTGCGAGAAATAGAAGTCGGCGACTGGAACGTCGTTGCGAGCGCACTGGCATCGACCGTCGCCGGCGCCCCCGGCGATGCCGAGCTGACGCTAAAGAGACCGCCCACCGCCGATGTCGCCGTGGGCGCGCCTGTATAGTAGCTATAGGTCGGTGCGGCCGGGGCGGGAGGTACCAAGCCTCCGCCTCCGTTTCCGCCTCCGCCGCAGGCGGAGAACGCGGTGAAAATTACCGCAATCGTGGAATATTTCAGGTGATGGAAAAACGGGTGAATGCTGGCGTTCATAAGTAGTCCCTCACTGTAATTTAGTCCTGCACTTTGACTGGGCACACCGGTCCTCAAGGTACGGGGCCAGGCTGAGGATGGGTCACCGCTCTTTTTCACCCGCAGCCCGGGCTCGCCGCCCCTGGCCCGCGAGGCGGCCGATCTCGAGGATTTCGGCGCTCACGCCGGCGGCGTTGGGCGGGCGCGTGAGCGCGGCGTCCACGAGATTGTCCGCAGCCTGTGGGCGGATCGCCCGCGGCCGCGTGTCGCTGCCGAGCAGTCACGCGAGCACGCTCATCGCCGCTGCGGCGCCGTGCCCGAGGTCGTGCGACGCGAGCTGCGCGACGCGCGCTGCATCTCGCGGACCGTCTGGACGTCGTGCGCCATGGACTCCTCCTTGTCGCGCAGTCCTGAGGCTGTCGAGGCTAGCGCCGTACCGGCACGCAGTAAATCGACCGACCGATGGAGGGTGCGGCGTCCGGGACCGGTGGCAGGTCGAATGGAATAAAGGTGACAAGATAAAAGATGGTCGACGATATCGGTGACTGATAGATAAAGGTGACCGATTAATTGTCCATCACAAGGTTTAAACCACCGGCTTTAGCCGGTCAGCTTCAGCCTTGCTGTTTTAAGCGATCGTTCCTCTTGCGAGGATGCCAACCGCAAGAGGCTTTGAAGCCGGGCGCACGTTTTCGTGGACTTTGGTCCGCAGCGCCCGGCGCGAACCCACCAGCTTTAGCTGGTGGTAGTTCAGTTTCCCTCCCGTTCGCGGTGAGGTCTCGTGAGACAACCAAGGAGGTTCGTATGCCAAGGATGGGGCGCGTTATCTTGCCGCGATACCCGCATCACATTGACCGGCGACCCGCGCGACCTCGCGCCGCGAAACGCGCTGTACGCGATCATTCAACCGGCACAAAGGCCGTGAGGTTTACGCTATGTGGTCAGAGCCAATATCCGAGAACCCGGATTTTATGCATGAATCTGCATCACCCGGGAGTTAATCGTTGACCATTGAGGAAAAAGGCGTTTATCCTTCCTAAATACTATTGTCCCGGAGATCGAGAGATGAGTGATTCCTCCAATTGGCTGATTCACGATCACCGCCAGCACAAGGCGGCACTGGAGGCCTGCGAGATTGCCGCGGGTGTCCGGGAATGGAAAGAGGCGGTGCAGCGGTTCAACGCGTTCGTTGACGAACTCAAGTTGCACATGCGGATGGAAGACGAGGTGCTGTATCCGTTTTTCAAGGAGGAGGCTGGCGATCCGGACGACGAGATCGGCGAGTTGAGCTACGAGCATGAGAAACTGGCCGGTCTGTTGCATTCCCTGGCGATTGTCATCAAGCACAAGGATTACGATCATTTCGAGGAATGTCTCAAGCCCCTGTATCAGGCGCTCGTTGAACACAGCTCCCACGAAGAGGCGGTATTCAGCCGCATGAGCGGCCACGCCTTGCTGAATCGCCGCGACGAGATCCTGCGCCGGCTGGAGGCGCTGAACTCCGGGACACACCAGCGGGCCTGAATTTCTGAATGGTTCGGGGAGGGCCGCTCCGACGCCGTGCCTGGCCATCAACATCAACTGAGTAAAGGGGGCGGAGGGATTACGCTTTAACCACTTCGCCCCTATCGACCCACCTGACAGGCTGCATTCGTGCGCTCGACCAATGCCATCACCCTTCAACTGACCGCCCGCGGCATGGATACCTATTGCCGTGAACTGGCGCGGCAATCGCCAACCCTGGAGAAGCGCGTTGCGGCGCTCGATGCGCTCATCACCTTCCTCTCGGCTCAGACCGATACGGGGGAGCAGGCCAAGGCCGAATTCGTGTCCATCAAGCAAACCCTGCTCGATCACTTTGAGCAGGCGCGCGAGGCGCTCCTCGATGAGCGTGCCCAGCGTCTGCATCGGGCACTCCAGGCCCAGCACCTGCCAGACATCAGCACTCTCTATGCCTCGCTTTCCCGTGATGCCTTCTGGACTCTTCTGGGTCGGGTGGAGCAACAGCTTGATACCGCCGCTGTGGATTCACTTCGCAGTTGGGCATCGGCCTGGCTGATTCAGGCCAAACAGCGTGCCCAACAGGCAAGCCCCTACCCCGATGCCATCGACTTCAACGCCGCGGGTATCGACGTCTCGGAATATTTGGCGATAACCGATCTCTGTCGTTATCTTGGTGCAGATACCGGCGAGAAAGGGTCGGGGTGACAAAAAAAGGGATGGAGGGATCGAACTTTAATCCCTCCATCCCCTCTTGCCCTGTGTGTCTCACATGGTTGTACACATGCCTCGCAGGGCGAGGAAAGTCTCGCCGCCGGCAAACACCAGCGGCGAGCGGGACACAGCTTACATCGGTTGCGTGATGGTGAAGGCGCCGCGTATGTCGCCCGTCTTGTAGCCGGTGGCCCGATCCTGCGGATACAGCGTCTTGAGCTTGGCACCCACGGCCGCGTCGATCTTATCGCCATGGCAGGTGAGGCAGGGCGCGTTCTCGGGTATCGCGATCGCCTTCATGTAGCGGAATTCATGCTTGCCCTGGCCCATGATCATCTCCGAGTACTCCATCTGCGCCGGGTTCTCGCCCTTGGCCTTGCGCGCCTCGAACTCCTTGAGCACTTTGGTTTCCCAGGCATCCGGGGCATTCTTCGGATTGCGCAGCTTGAGGCTGGTGCGCGCGACCTTCCAGCCCTGCTTCTTGGAAATGTCTGCGGCGATTGCCGGTGCCTTGGTGCTGCACACCTCGATGGCACTCACCGGCCCGCCCGCCTTGATGGCGGCGCCCAGCTCGCCTTGCAGGCTGGCCGCGAACTCCTTGATGGCGGCGCGGCTCGCCGCGGCGCGGTCATCGAGATCACCGGCGAACGTCGATGCGGAAAACAACGATACAACAATGGCGCTAAGCAGTGTCTTTTTCATGGTTCCCTCGGGGTGTGGTTGCAGGTAAATGAGGTTGGTGCTGTCCGAAAGGTGCGGCAACAGTCGAGATGTACCTACCGTCACCGCGCCACATCTCTACTCTACTCGGTGCAGACCCTTTATAACCGAGCGACTAAACTTTACACCGCCCCTTTATAGTCCATTTACCCAGGATAAACGTTGATCAACGTCAAGGAGTGACCCCCCGAATATCTTTTGGATTCCTGTCCTCAGCGACGCGGCCGGTCGCGCGACGGTATGTTGTAAAGATAGGCGCCGAGCAGTATGCCGAATATCGCCAGCGCGACTTGCAGTACCGGCCAGGGCACGAAGTACACGATCGATATGCTCAGTGTTACCCCCATGAGAATTATGGCGGACCATTTCACCCGATAGGGGATACTGCGGTAACGTCGCCATTCGAGAATGGTCGGGCCGAACAGGCGGTTGTTGAGCAGCCAGTTGTAGAAGCGTGTCGAGGCACGGGCGTAGCAGGTGGCGGCCAGGAGCATGAACGGCGTGGTCGGCAGCACGGGCAGGAAAATGCCGGCAATGCCAAGCGCCACGAACAGCGTGCCGAGCGCCAGGAAGACGAGGCGCACGGCCAGGGAGTTGTGCTTGCGCATTTCGGCGCTGTAATCGCGTTTTTCCATTGGTGCTATTGGATGGCAATGGCAGGACAAGTACTGTTTATACAGTAAACCAGGGCCAGGAAAAACCGACAGGCTTTTAATCAGACCGCCCGGGCCGGAGAGGAATATTCTCTATCGATGCAGGAACAATGCATCCGGGCCTTGGCCAACCTCTCGGGAAACCGGTAATCGGCAAGCGTCGCTTCAGC
>CAYHES010000142.1:0-6597 GCA_964355495.1 uncultured Acidiferrobacterales bacterium | reverse complement strand
CCTTCAAGGGGGAGGCTGGGAGGGGGATGGGGTGATCTTGCACAGGCCGAGGCCAACCCATCCCCACCCTGACCCTTGAAGGGGAGGGAATGTCACAGCGAGATGGCTTGATCTGAACTCGATCGACGCATCGGTCAAAACCGGGTGAGTTCCCCGGCAGAACCGGGGGCTTACCTCTGTGAGTTACCTTGTATGCGCCGCAACCGGTAGCTTGGTATTTCATGTTCTGTTCGCGGTGGACTCGCAGGGCGATAATATACGGATAGTCACGGCCTATCGCCCCGATCCGATGCAGTGGAGCAGTGATCTTAAGACGAGGAAAACGCCATGAACTGTCAAGTGTGCGGTGCCGGGCTTGTACGGGTTACGAACGACATGCCATTCAAAACCGGACCCAGAAGTATTGTCATCTTGAAGGAGTTACCGGTACTGCAGTGCGAACACTGTGGTGAGTATTTGGTTGAGGATAGCGTGATGGAGCGCGTCGAAAGCATGTTGGCCAAAGCGGACCGGCAGGCGGAGGTCGAGATTCTGCGCTACGCGGCATGACTGCTCTATGCTGAACCGCGAGCCGATTCTTTCGGGAAAGGACAGAATGGGTTGCCGTCTCAAGGATGCAGGGTTGTTCCCATGAGGCGGATACCGCTCATAGGCTGGCATGGACATACCGGGCGGATGGGCAAGAGCGTATCAGGTACGCTCTACAGGTAAGGTCGGGCGGAAAGCCGAAAGCACAACTCGGACCCGGCGCGACACGGGAGACAACCATGACGCAGACAGCGCAACAATTACGAGAGATGGAAATCAAGGAATTGATCCAGCGCCAGTTGCAACAGATGGCGCCACTCCTGCACGGCCACAAGGTTTACCTCTTTGGCTCGCGCGCAAGGGGTCGGGCGAGGCCGCGGTCGGACTTCGACCTTGGCGTGCTTGGGGACGAACCGCTACCGCTCCGGGACTTTTACGCGATCGAAGAGGCGCTCGATGAACTGCCGACACTATACCGGATTGACTGGGTTGACCTGAATCGCGCACCACCGCAGTTCCGGGAGCGTGCCTTGCAAACCGCGGAGATACTGTATGAGTGAGTGGTGGATCCTCAACCCTCTCCCTCTGGGAGAAGGTAGGGTGAGGGTGGTGTCAGGCTCCACCCCATAACCGTGAGCCGCCTGAAGGCGGTGGATAGTATTGCTCCTCCCCTTCAAGGGGGAGGCCGGGAGGGGGATGGGGTGCGCGCAGGCCGGGGCCACCCCACCCTGACCCCTATTTAATTCTTGGACACCGGCTTGCACTGGAAACTGCTCCTGCGTTTCCAGTACTTCCGCCATCCATGGCGGTTGCGCCGGCGTGACGAACCCTTTTTCAGCAGTCTGTTATGCCGATAAGGAACAACGGCAGTGAAGACAACGAAATACTTCCAAGCAACCCGGGTCAGGCCGGATCGAGAGATAATCAAGGACGAATGGATTCAGCACGTTGTCCGTTTTCCTGAAAAGGAACACGTACAGTTAGACGGCCGAATAAGGCGATGGGCTAGAATTGAACAGATGGAAGACCGGTACCTGCGGGTGATATTGTTATCGGACGGCGAAACCGTGCACAACGCGTTCTTTGACAGAGGGTATAAGTCATGAAAGTCAGCTACTTTGCAGACACGGATACGCTGTACATCGAGTTCCGCGACAGCGGCGTAGCCGAATCCAAAGATCTGGATGAAAACACTATTCTTGATGTCGATGCCAATGGCAACGTCTGTGCAATTACGTTCGAGCATGCGAGCCAGCGAACCGACGTAAGTCATCTAATTGTTGAAGGCATTGCGGCATAGCCCATCCAGACTACGCCAGAAAAGGCGCGGCTGATGGGCGGCGTTATGTCTGTACTGAAGGCAGTGCACATGGTGGCCGACGCCGAACCCATCGCCCGGATTTGCCGCGTTATTACCGCGTACCGGCCGGGACCCCGGGCGCTTCGATCCAAGTTTCAGAACCAGGAGAAAAAGTCATAAGTGAGAACTCCGGGCAATGGGCTGTTGAAAAGCGCACCGAAACATCCTACGACTCGCTGCGCAACATCGTTTCCCCCTTGAAATATCTCTCTGCCCGCCTCGAGACAATGGATTGACCTTGGCCACCAAACACTGCAAGAGAGCAACCAGTAATCGTAAAACCGTAGGGTAGGTCCTGGCCCACCAAGACAAAGTTATCGCGCGGAGCGCATGCGCTGCATGACGGTAGCGTGCCTGAGCTGGCGCCACCCGTAACCAGTGGTAGGTTTACAACTCATGAGCGTTAAAAAAACATTCGATCGGATCATCGGAGATGTAATGCGCGCCTGTCGCGCGCATTACGGTGAGCGGCTGGTGAGTCTCGCCGTGTTTGGGTCTGCCGCGCGCGGCAGCATGCGGGCGGACTCCGACATTGACCTACTGCTTGTTGCCGAGGGCCTCCCGCAGGGGCGTTTGGCGCGCGTACGTGACTTCGACGCCATCGAAGCCGGTCTGGCCGAGGCTCTCGCCCAAGCCAAGAAAGACGGCGTGCACACCTCGCTCTCGCCAGTGTTCAAGACACCGGAAGAGGTCGAGCAGGGGAGCTTTTTGTTCCTCGATATGACAGACCAGGCGAAAATATTGTTCGATCGCAATGGGTTTCTTCGCGGCTATCTCGACAATCTTGCTGGCCGCCTGGCGAAGATGGGGGCCAGGCGCGTCTATCGTGGCGGCGGGTATTACTGGCTGCTGAAGCCGGACCTGAAACCTGGGGAGGATATCGCTCTATGACAAAGAACGATCTTGCTCGCAGCTATCTGGAGAAAGCGACCAAACGAAAACGAGTACTCGATGTGTTGATGGAAGAAGCCGCCTATTCGGACGTAATCCGTGAAGCGCAGGAGCTGGTGGAGCTGGCCATGAAAGCAATGCTGCGTTGGGTCGGTATCGATCCACCGAAATGGCACGACGTGGGGCCTATCATGCTGGAAAACGTGGAACTCTTTCCCGATTCCCTGCGCCCTGATCTGCCGCAGCTCGCGGAGATATCCCGTTGGTTGCGGAAGGAACGGGAATTTTCATTCTATGGCGATATCGACTTCATTCCCACGGAACAATACTCGCGCGCCGACGCCGAGCGCGCGATCGTGGACGCGCTGTTCGTGCTCGACCGGGCTCGCCGCCTGATTGTAGGTTAGGTTCGTTAGAAGTAGAAGCAAAGTAGGCCATGGCCCACCAAAACAAAAATCGTTGTGCGGAGCGCCACACCACATAACGGCAGATCGTAGGGCGGATGAAGGCGCACAAACGCCAAATCCACCAAATTGAAGAGATCACCGTCGTCTCCCCTCCCCATCAAGGGGAGGGTCGGGGAGGGGATGGGGTAAAGTATGTAAGGGTGGGCCCTGGCCCACCAGTCTTCGAAGAGCTTTGCCTGATTGTCGAAGAAGCCATAGAGCTGTATCGGAAGGACAGGAAGCCTTTACCGCCCGCGACCCCGGGCCGTGACATCGCGAATCGCACGCAGTACGACGCATAACACGGTGCTCGATAATATGATGTTTGACCACGCTATCTTACGGTAACGCCATGAGCGCGAAATCACCGGACAGAGAACTGAAGCCCGCACCAGATTGGGATATCCAGGAGGCGCGGCGCCTCGTGCTTGCGGGGCTTGAGGGGGTGCGTGCGAAAGTCTACTTTTACGGTTCTCGCGCCAAAGGGAAGGGTGTGCGGTTTTCGGACATCGACATAGCAATACTTCCAGAACAACCCTTACCCGTGGATACCCTGCCCGCGATTCGCGAGTTGCTGGAAGAGAGCCAGGTATTGTACGGGGTTGATCTCGTCGACTTAAGTCAGACCGATGAAGAGTTTCGGCAGAAAGTCATCAGGGAGGGGGTATTGTGGAACGGTTAAGGCAACGGCTTGAAGCCGCGCAACAGGCCTTGAGCACCTTGAACGAGCTCGCCCCGCTCAAAGCGCCGACGCGCATCGAACGTGACGCAGCTATCCGGCGGTTCGAGTACAGCGTTGAAGCCGTGTGGAAAGTGGCGCAGATGTACCTCAAGCAGGTGGAGGGCTTGGACGCCAACTCACCGAAAGCCGTGATCCGCGCATCTGCAGGCGTGAGTCTGCTGGAAGAGCCGCAGGCACGCTTGGCCCTGGCGATGGCAGACGATCGTAATCTCACGTCGTACACGTATAACGAAAAGTTGGCGATCATCCTGTTTGCGCGCTTGCATGGCTACGCGGACCTGATGGACGCCTGGCTCAACGCCATTGCCGCGAGAATCGGGACGTGATACCTCTTCCTCAGAGAGAAAATATTCCAAATCCTCCCCTTCGGGGAGAGAAAAGGATTCAAACCCCTCCCTCAGGGAGAAATTACGCGTTCTTTGACAGAGGGTATCAGTAGTGTCCCAACGTTGCCGGAAATGGCCGTTTCGCGCTCGTAACTTACTGATTCTACCCGGTGCGTGGGACGCACCCTACCATGGATGATGGATGATTTTCATGGGAACGACGGAAAAGTGGGGCAGGGCTCCACCGGCTACGGGCTACGCGTAGGAGCGGCCTCCTGGCCGCGATTATTTTCATTCGCGACCGGAGGTCGCTCCTACAAGATGGGGTAGCGCGTTCACCCCAACCTGGTTCGTGTAGATACCTATGCCCGCGGGGAGAAGGGACCCAGGGCATGTCGGGGGTGCGCACCATTTAGTTCTTCCCAGGATTTAAGGGATAGTCTGACGTAAAAACAACCAAAATGGTTTGCTACTCACACAGCAACTGATAAAGCGAATAGCTAAACAACAATGCGACTTTCCCAGGAAACACAGCAAACTATCCGCGATACCGTCCGAGAGGTTTTCGGTATCGAGGCTAATGTGAAACTTTTTGGATCAAGGATAAACGATGATGCACGGGGCGGCGATATTGATCTGCTCGTTGAGTTGCCAGCCATCACGGCGGAGCTTGAACGCAAAACCATGCAATTGGTCGCCAGGCTTCAGTTACGCATCGGCGACCAGCCTATCGATGTTCTGGTGCTTGACCCTTCAACACCACGAAGCTCAATACACGAGCAGGCCTCCAGTACAGGGATAAAATTATGAGATCAACGACTGGTTTGCCAACAGAGCGTTTTCTGCAAACGTTGGAAATAGTCGCGCGAGAAGGAAAGCATCTGTCCTATAGTTGGAACAGACTGTTCAGCCAGACAATCGATGCAAAGTGGGTACGCAACCTGGAGCATGCCCCAGAAATTGCCGAGCGATTGGAAGCCTTCGTGTCCAGGTTTGGCAGAATGCAAGACACGATGGCGGATAAATTATTGCCCCGTTGGCTGCTTGCTCTCGCCGAGACGCCGGGTAGTCAAATCGAAACACTCAATCGAGCCGAGCGATTGGGTGTATTAACCAGCACGGAGCGATGGCTTGAAGCGCGCACTCTTCGCAATCGTCTTGTTCATGAATATTTGACTGACCCCGCAAGGTTTGCGGAAGACCTGTTGCTGGCGAAGGAATACAGCTTAACGCTGTTGGATACCTTCAATCGTTTACGCCAAGATGCAATCACGCGAATGGGGCACGATAAGGACAACTTGCCTGAAGAGTTAGCTCTACCGCGACGAGATTGAGGGCTGCAAATATGAAGCAACTAAACAACCACCGGCTAAAGCCGCCTGCGCGCCAGCGCAGCACAGGGACGCATTCACGGGCACCAGCATGCGTTGGAGCGCTTTCTGGAGCGTGGGATTTCCCGCGCCGAAGTCGTAAGCGCTATCATGAACGGTGAAGTCATAGAGGCCTACCCGACGGACCGACCGAATCCGAGCTGCCTCATTCTGCATGTTGAGTCGGAGCCGGTGCACGTAGTGGCAGCCGCCGATCCTGCTTGCCCGGATATGCCACGTCATCACCGCGTACCGGCCGGACCCTGAGCACTTCGAACCAGATTTCAGAACCAGGAGGAAAAAATTATGAGTGAGAATCTCGGGCGCTGCCCCCTTTGCGGTGGCGAGAAGCAGCCAGGCACCACGACCTTCGCTCTTGATTTGAAGTTCGGTGTCGTGGTGGTCAGGGAGGTTCCTGCATTCGTCTGCACGAAATGTGGCGATGCGTGGATCGATGACCCGGTGGCGGCGAAACTGGAAATCATCGTTGCGGACGCGCGCCGCAAACACGCCGTAGTGGAGGTTACTTACTGGCAGCAGGTAGCGGCGTGAGCGCGATACGCGCCTTCGTGGCTTTGATGGGAGCGACCTCTGGCGATTTTGTCGCTGCGCTCCAACCGGGCGACGCTTTGTCGGTATTCTGCAAGCACTCAATGGCGCCTAACAGGCTGTTGAAAAACGCACGAAACACCAAACTTCGTCATTCCGGCAAAAGCCTGGAATCCAGGGTATCGATAAAACCATTGATATTAGTTCCTGGGCGCCAACTTTCGACGGTGTGACGAACCATTTTTTCAACAACCTGTTAGTGACTGAAAATCCGGATACACGTCGGCTGAACGACGCGTCTTGACCAATATTAGAGCAAGCGCCAGCCTGTTTGCTCCTCCCCCTTCAAGGGGGAGGCTGGGAGGGGGATGGGGTGATCTTGCAC
>CAYHES010000141.1:0-6650 GCA_964355495.1 uncultured Acidiferrobacterales bacterium | reverse complement strand
CATTCACTAGGGGGAGGGAAAAAATCTCGACTGCGGTAACGGTCAAACCATTGTGAGTCCCCCGGCAGAGCCGGGGGTTTACCTTTGTGAATTATCGCGGGAAGGTCAGCACCTCGGCGCTGACGTGATCGTTGCCGCTCTGCGCCATGCTGCGGCCGGTCTTGACGGTGTCGCAGCGCGCCTGCTCGATGCGGTCGAGGTAATCCTTGTTGACGTCGCCGGTGATGTACTGGCCATCGAAGCACGAGGCATCGAACTTCTGGATCTTCGGGTTGCCTTCGCGCGCCGCGTCGATGAGATCGCCCAAGTCCTGATAGATGAGCTGGTCGGCGCCGATGGCCGCGGCGATCTCGGCTTCCGTGCGGCCGTTGCCGATCAGTTCCTGCACGCTCGGCATGTCGATGCCGTACACGTTCGGGAAGCGCACCGGCGGCGCGGCCGAGGCGAAATACACTTTTTTCGCGCCGCCGTCGCGCGCCATCTGGATGATCTGCTTGCTGGTGGTGCCGCGCACAATCGAGTCGTCCACCAGCAGCACGTTCTTGCCGCGGAACTCGACGTCGATGGCGTTCAGCTTCTGGCGCACCGACTTCTTGCGCTCCGCCTGGCCGGGCATGATGAAGGTGCGGCCGATGTAACGGTTCTTGATGAATCCCTCGCGGTACGGCAAGTCGAGTGCGTAGGCCATCTGCAGGGCCGCGGTGCGTGAGGTGTCGGGGATCGGGATCACCACGTCGATGTCGTGGCTGGTCCAGACGCGCTTGATCTTGCTGGCGAGCTTCTCGCCCATGCGCAGGCGCGTCTTGTGCACGTAGATGCCGTCGATCATCGAGTCCGGACGCGCGAAGTACACGAACTCGAAGATACACGGCGCCAGCACCGGCTTCTCGGCGCACTGCTGGCTGTGCAGTTCGCCATTCACATCCACAAACATCGCCTCGCCCGGGGCGACATCACGCACCCGCGCGAACCCGAGCACGTCGAGCGCCACCGACTCGGAGGAAAACATGTGTTCCGTGCCCTGGTCAGTCTCGCGCTTGCCGTACACCAGCGGGCGAATGCCGTAGGGATCGCGGAACGCGAGGATGCCGACCCCGGCGATAAGCATGGTGACCGCATACGCGCCGCGGCAGCGGCGGTGCACGGCCGACACCGCGCGAAACAGCTGATCCGGAGTGAGGCGCAGCTTGGCCACTGCCTGCAGTTCGTGCGCGAACACGTTGAGCAGAATTTCGGAGTCGGAGTCAGTGTTGATGTGGCGCAGGTCTTCGCGGAACAGTTCATCCTTGATCTGGGCGGCATTGGTAAGGTTACCGTTATGCGCGAGCGCCAGCCCGAACGGCGAGTTCACATAAAACGGTTGGGCTTCGGCGGGGGAATCGCAACCGGCAGTCGGATAGCGCACATGGCCGATGCCCATGTTGCCCTTGAGCGCCTGCATGTGATGCTGCTGAAAAACGTCCCGCACCAGGCCGTTGTCCTTGCGCAGGTAGATGCGGCTCGCGTCGCTGGTGAGAATACCGGCGGCGTCCTGGCCGCGGTGCTGGAGCACCAGAAGACCGTCGTAGAGGTGCTGGTTTACCGGGCCTTTCGCCAGGATGCCGAGAATGCCGCACATGTCGGGAAAACCCTCCGGCCTTAAAAACTGATTCTAGCCGTAGCGGAACTGCCGGGCAACCGAAGACGGCAACCACTCCAGAACCTTGCCGGCCGCGGGCTGGAATATCCCCACAAGATACGAGTCGCGCCAATCGGCCTTTTTGGGTAATGACGTGAGCCCGGCGAGCAGCACCATGACCACCACCACCACAGCGCCGCGCGCTGCGCCCAGCACCGCGCCCACTCCCCGATCCATTAATCCGGGATCAGGCCGTGGCAACAGTTTGAGCAGCACGAATGTCATGAGTGAAAACGCGCCGAGCATGGCCAGCACAATAGTCAGAAACGCCACCATGCGGCGCAGATCGGCATCATGCAGCATTTCAAACCATGTGCTCACGGTATCGGCAAACAACCAGCCGCTACCAATCGCCAGCGCCCACACGCCAAGCGACAGGAACTCGCGCAACATGCCGCGCAGCGCGCCAATACCGGTAAACAGCACGAGCAGTATCAAGATGATGAGGTCGAATATGCTCACGCGCGATATAGCGGGCTGTTGAAAAAAAACTTCGTCACACCGGCGAAAGCCGGTGTCCAGAAATTAATTATAATGCTTTCAGCAACATCCTGGATTCCGGCTTGCACTGAAAACTGCTCCTGCGTTTCCAGTACTTCCGCCATCCATGGCGGTCGCGCCGGAATGACAGAGGTTGAGTTTCGGTGCATTTTTCAACAACCTGTTAGGTTACTGTTTGCGCACCACACCCTTGATGCCGAGCTCGTTCTGGATGCGCGCCTGCGCGGCCTTGGCGGCGGCCACGTCCTTGTACGGACCGACCTCGACGCGCACGTTCTTGCCCTTCTCCGGGTGCGGCGGATCGAGAAAAACCGCGTAGCCCTTCTGGCTGAGCTTCTCGTGCAGGCGCCTGGCGTTGTCCATCTGCGAGAACGCGCCGACCTGCACCAGCCAGCCTTTCTCGACCGCGGCCGCCGGCTTGACCGCCGTCGTGGATTTTTTGGGTTCGCTGCCGGGTCTAGGCTCGGGCGCAGGTTTCGCTTCCGGTAGCCGGGACTCCGGGATGACCGGCGCCTTCGCCGCCGCCGGAACTTCCGTGGTCGGCTCGACCGGAACAACCACGGTCTTGGTGACGCTACTGGTTTTTTCCGGCGCCTTCTGGGAGACAGCCGGTTTGGGGATGCTGGCCGCCCTATCGCCCGGCGGCGGCACCGGCGTCACCACGATCCGGGTCTCGGGGACGGACCCGCCAGGCGCGACACGGCTGTCGCCGGTCTCGGACGGGCGATCGCTCAACAGCATCGGCAGGAAAATGACCGCCAGTGCCACGAGAATCACCGCGCCCACGATGCGGTGCCGGGGATTGAAATCGTCTTCGGCTTCTTTGCGCTCGGCCATGACACCGGTTCGATTCTTGGGCAGGCGCAGTATAGCACCCACGGTATGGAACGAGCCAAACACCACGATGCGATCGTGCTCGCTCGCCTCGGCGAGCGCCGCCGCATAGGCCTGCTCGATATCCTCATGCAGACCCACACCCTCGCTCACGCCGGCCGCGGCCAGCGCGGCGCGCATGTCCTCGGTGCTCGTGCCGCGCGCGCCGGCGAGACCGGCGACATGCCAGCGCGACACCAGCGGCGCCAGAATGCGCAGCACATCGACAATCGGCTTGTCGTGCAACATGCCGCACACCGCGATCGTCCGGCCCGGCACCACCTGCGCGTGCAGGGTGCGCGCCAGCGCCTCGGCGGCCTGCACGTTGTGCGCAACATCCAGCACGCGCACCGGCCGGCCCGGCAGTGTCTGGAAGCGCCCGGGCAACACGGCGTTGAGCAACCCGGCGCGGATGTCCGCCATGGTGACCGGGAAACGCTCGGCGAGACAGTCGAGCGCCATGAGCACGCACGCGGCGTTGTACAGTTGGTAGTCGCCGCGCATCGCCGGGTAGGGCAGTGCCGAGTGCTTTTTGTCGAGCGCACGCCAGGTCCAGCTTTCGGTCAGACGCTCGAAGTCGAAATCCCTGTCCACACACAGCAGGCGTGCGCCGATCTGTTCGGCGTACTCTATCAGGCTGCGCGGCGGATCCGGGTCTCCGCAAATGGCGCAGCGTTGCGCGCGATAGACGCCGGCCTTTTCGCGGCCAATGGATTCGCGATCCAATCCCAGCCACTCGGTGTGATCGATGCCGACACTGCTGACAATGGAAACGTCCGCATCCCAGGCGTTTACCGCATCCAGCCGCCCGCCCAGCCCGACTTCGAGTATGGCAATATCCACATTGCGCTGGCGAAAGAGATCAACAGCGGCGAGCGTGCCGAACTCGAAATAGGTGAGCGGCGTGTCCGCGCGCGCCGCCTCGATGCGCTCGAATGCCGCGCACAGGTCGGCGTCGCCCAGCACTTCGGTGGCAATGCGTACGCGCTCGTTGTAGTCGAGGAGATGCGGCGAGGTGTAGGCGCCAACGCGGTAACCGGCGGCGTGCAGTGCATGTTCAAGCATCGCCACCGTCGAGCCCTTGCCGTTGGTGCCGGCAACGGTGATGACGGCGAACGCCGGTTGCGTAAGACCGAGGCGGTCACGCACTTCCGCCACGCGCGCGAGGCCGAGCTCGATCTCGCGTGGATGGAGGGTCTCCATCCACGCCAGCCAGTCGTTAAGCGTGCGCTTGTTCGTGCTTATATCGAACCTCTGAGTAACAACATCTGCCGCAAAGACGCGAAGGACGCAAAGAAAATATTGAGTGGGTTTGACCTAAAGAACTTTGCGTTCTTTGCGTCTTCGCGGCGGGTTTTTTCGCCTTGATTCAGGCCACGGCCGGCACCGGGCGCTTCATGAGCATGGCCAGCAGCGATGCGAGCTTCGGGCGCATCTGCCGCCGGTCGATGATCAGGTCGATGGCCCCGTGTTCAACCAGAAACTCGGATCGCTGGAAGCCTTCCGGCAGGGTTTCGCGCACGGTCTGCTCGATCACGCGCGGGCCGGCAAAGCCGATCAGCGCCTTGGGTTCGGCCACGTTGATGTCGCCGAGCATCGCGAAGCTCGCCGACACACCGCCCATGGTCGGATCGGTGAGCACGGAAATGAACGGCAGCCCCTGCTCGCCCAGATGGGTAAGCGCCGCAGAGGTCTTGGCCATCTGCATGAGCGACAGCAGCGCCTCCTGCATGCGTGCCCCGCCCGACGCCGAGAAGCACACCAGCGGCAGCTTGTGTTCAAGGCAGGCGTTCACGCCGCGCACGAAACGCTCGCCGACCACCGAGCCCATCGAGCCGCCCATGAAGCCAAACTCGAAGGCCACCGCCACCAGCAGCACACCCTCGACCGCGCCTTGCATCACCACCAGCGCATCCTTCTCGCCGGTGACGCGTTGCGCTTCCACCAGCCGGTCTTTGTACTTCTTTGTGTCCTTGAACTTGAGCGCATCGATTGGCGACAGGTTGGCGCCGATCTCGGTGCGCGGCTCCTTGTCGAGGAACAGGTCGAGGCGGCGGCGCGCGCCGATGCGCATGTGGTAGTCGCACTTCGGGCAGACATTGCTGTTGCTCTCGACCTCGGCCATGTACAGCACCGCGCCGCAGCCCTGGCATTTGTGCCACAGACCTTCCGGCACCGCCTTCTTCTCGGTGCCCTTGCTGATCTTGATCTTGGGCGGAATCAGTTTGTCGAACCAGCTCATCGTGAACCTCCGGATAGTTTGGCGGCCGGGACGCGGTCGATCGCCGCGCGCAGACTGCCGATGAACGCCGCGGCTTGCGCGGGAATTTTGTCGGGCGTGGCCGCGAGTGCCGCCACGCGTTGCACCAGTGCGCTGCCGACCACCACCGCGTCCGCGAACGCCGCGACCTGCGCGGCCGCCTCCGGACTGCCGATGCCGAAGCCGACCCCCACCGGCAGCGCCGTCTGCTGCTTGATGGTGTTCACCTTGCTGCGCACTTCAGTCAGATCGAGGTGCGCAGCGCCGGTCACGCCGCGCAGCGAGACATAATAGACAAAGCCGCTTGCCACACTGAGGATGCGCTGAATGCGCCCGGCGTCACTGGTCGGCGCCAGCAGGAATATCGGGTCGAGGCCGTGTGCGCGCAGCGTCGCCACGAATTCTTCCGCTTCTTCCGGCGGCAGGTCCACGGTGAGCGCACCATCCACACCGGCGGCGGCAGCGGCTTTGGCAAAGGCCGGATAGCCGAACACTTCGATCGGGTTGAGATAACCCATGAGCACCACCGGCGTGCTGGAATCTTTCGTGCGGAACTCACGCACCATGTCGAGCACCTGATGCAGGCTGACATGATGCTTCAGGGCGCGCTCGGCGGCCTGCTGAATCACCGGGCCATCGGCCATGGGATCGGAGAACGGCACGCCCAGTTCCAGCACGTCTGCGCCGGCCGCGACCAGCGCGTGCAGCAGCGGCACCGTGACCGCGGGCTGCGGGTCGCCGGCAGTTATATAAGGTATGAGGGCCACGCGGCCCTGCTGTTTCAACTGCGCGAATCGGGCGGCGAGGCGTGACATCAGAATTGCATCCCTTCGCGCGCCGCGATGGTGTGCACGTCCTTGTCACCGCGCCCGGACAGATTGATGACCATGCACTTGTCCTTGCCGAGCTTGGGCGCGAGTTTCTTTGCGTAGGCGATGGCATGGCTCGACTCGAGCGCCGGCATGATGCCCTCGATGCGCGTGAGCATGTGGAACGCCGCAAGCGCCTCGTCGTCAGTGATCGCGACATACTGCGCGCGTCCCGAATCCTTGAGCCAGGCATGTTCGGGACCGACGCCCGGATAGTCGAGACCGGCCGAGATCGAGTGGGTCTCGATGATCTGGCCGTCGGCGTCTTCCATCAGATAGGTGCGGTTGCCGTGCAGCACACCGACGCGACCGGCCGACAGCGGCGCAGCGTGATGGCCGGTGGCCAACCCCTCACCCGCCGCCTCGACGCCATACAAGGCGACGTTCGGTTCATCGATGAAGTGATAGAACAGTCCCATGGCATTCGAGCCGCCGCCGACGCACGCCACCAGCGCATCCGGAAACCGGC
>CAYHES010000140.1:0-6652 GCA_964355495.1 uncultured Acidiferrobacterales bacterium | reverse complement strand
GTCGCGAGTCGGGAGTCCAAAATCTCCCTGACTCACGACTCAGGGCTCTCGACTCACGACTGAGTTAAATAGGCCAGTAGCTCAATTGGCAGAGCAGCGGTCTCCAAAACCGCAGGTTGGGGGTTCGAGTCCCTCCTGGCCTGCCAGAGTTCAAACGGCCTGAAGGGTTGCACGTGTTAACGGCAGATCGAATCAAATTGGCGGTAGCGGTGCTGGCGTTGGCCGCCGGCATCGGCGGATATTATTACCTCGGCGACATGAGCCTGCTGGTGCGGGTGCTGGTGCTGCTTGGCGCGTTGGCCGTGACCGTGGTCGTTGCCATGCAGACCGAACCGGGACGCGGCGCCTGGGAATTCACCAAGGAAGCGCGCCAGGAACTGCGCAAGGTGGTGTGGCCGACCCGCAAGGAAACCACGCAAATGACGCTGGTGGTGGTGGCCATGGTGATCCTCGTGTCGCTGTTTCTGTGGGTTGTGGACTGGGGCCTGCTGGCCGCGGTCAAGGCCTTGACCGGGCAGAGGTCCTGAGGCAATGACGACAACAACGGAAGCGACGACGATGCATTGGTACGTCGTGCAAACCTATTCCGGTTTCGAGAAGAGCGTGCAGCGCACGCTGCACGAACACATCAAGCGCG
The DNA here is from genome assembly GCA_964355495.1 of uncultured Acidiferrobacterales bacterium. GTDB lineage: Bacteria > Pseudomonadota > Gammaproteobacteria > Acidiferrobacterales > UBA6901 > UBA6901. Next base: position 6,015 of record CAYHES010000140.1, on the reverse strand, counting down.
CCGGCATGGAAAACATGTTCGGCGAGATCATGGTGCCGACCGAAGAAGTGGTCGAGATGAAGAGCGGCCAGAAGCGCACCAGCGAGCGCAAGTTCTTCCCCGGCTATGTGCTGGTGAAGATGGAGATGACCGACGAGACCTGGCACCTGGTCAAGAACGTGCCGAAGGTGAGCGGGTTCATCGGCGGTTCCGGCACCAAGCCGACGCCGATCACGGAGAAGGAAGCGAACGCCATCCTGCATCAGGTGCAGGAGGGCGTGGAGAAGCCGCGGCCCAAGTTCTCGTTCGAGCCGGGTGAGATGGTGCGCATCAAGGAAGGGCCGTTTGCGGACTTCAACGGCACGGTGGAAGACGTCAATTTCGAGAAGAGCAAGCTGCGCGTGAACGTCTCCATCTTCGGCCGGCTGACGCCGGTGGAGTTGGACTTTGGCCAAGTAGAAAAAGCCTGACGGCTTTTTCTACCGAGGTTTAAGTTTTTAGTTATAAGTTTTTTAGTGAATGTCGGCGCGAAGCGCCGCTCTATAACTAAAAACTCAAAACTGAAAACTCAACACTGTAGTTAAATCGGGGAGCCTGACAACAGGCGCTTGCACCCACAGGAGTCAACATGGCAAAGAAGATCGATGCCTACATCAAGCTGCAGGTGGCAGCCGGACAGGCGAACCCCAGTCCCCCGGTTGGCCCGGCGCTCGGCCAGCGCGGCCTCAACATCATGGAGTTCTGCAAGCAGTTCAACGCGCGCACCAAGGAGACGGAGGCCGGCACGCCGATCCCGGTGGTCATCACCTGCTTCAGCGACAAGAGCTTCACCTTCATTACCAAGACACCGCCGGCCTCGATCCTGCTCAAGAAGGCGGCCGGTATCCAGAGTGGCAGCAAGACGCCGCACACCCACAAGGTGGGCAAGGTGACGCGCAAGCAGCTTGAAGACATCGCCAAGATCAAGATGCAGGATCTCAACTGCCATGACCTGGATTCCGCCGTGCGCCTGATCGCCGGCAGCGCCCGCAGCATGGGCATCGAGACCGAGGGAGTCTGACATGGCCAAACTCAGCAAACGCATGAAAGCCCTCGAGGGCAAGATCCAGGGCGGCAAGAACTATCCGCTGGATGAGGCGTTGAATCTCGTCAAGCAGACCGCCAGCGCCAAGTTCGACGAGTCCGTGGACGTCGCGGTGAACCTGGGCATCGATGCCAAGAAGTCCGAGCAGAACGTGCGCGGTTCCGCCGTGCTGCCGCGCGGCACCGGCAAGACCGTGCGCGTCGCGGTGTTCGCGGAGGGTGCCGCCGCCGAGGCCGCGAAGAAGGCCGGCGCCGACATTGTCGGTTTCCAGGACCTGGCCGACCAGATCAAGGCCGGCGTCATGGATTTCGACGTGGTCATTGCCTCGCCGGACGCGATGCGCGTGGTCGGCCAGCTCGGCCAGATTCTCGGGCCGCGTGGCCTGATGCCGAACCCGAAGGTGGGTACGGTGACCCCGAACGTGGCCAAGGCGGTGGAAAACGCCAAGGCCGGTCAGGTGCAGTTCCGCATCGACAAGGGCGGCATCGTGCACAGCACGATCGGCAAGGCGTCGTTCGGCGCGGATGCGCTCAAGGAAAACCTGGTGGCGCTCATGGCGGCCCTGCACAAGGCCAAGCCCGCGACCGCGAAGGGTATCTATATAAAGAAGCTGACCCTGTCCACGACCATGGGTCCGGGAGTCGCGGTGGACGCGTCGTCGCTGGCGGCCGCGTAATTAATTCAGAAGCGGGAGGGTGCCGGAGTTTTGCACCCTCTCCCCTTGCCCTCTCCCGCTAGCGCGGGAGAGGGGGAGTAGGTAGGAAAAGTATTTATTACCGGAACTTTGGTCCGGCGGGATATTCCCGCCGGAGGTCAAAGACCGCAGGTGCCGGGGCAGGTGGGTCCGTATGAACGCCGGTCACGGCTTAATGGCAAGGTGCCGGCCCGCGCAGACGGTGACCCCGAAACAGGATGTGTCCTGAAGCAGGGTCGCCACAGCAACAGGAGGTGACTTAGAAATGAGTCTCAATTTAGAGCAGAAGCAGGCCGTCGTCGCCGAGGTGTCCAAGGTCGTTGCGGACGCGCAGGCAGCGATTCTGGCCGAGTACCGCGGTTTGACCGTGGCACAGATGACCACCCTGCGCAACAAGGCGCGTGCGGGCGGTGTGTATGTGCGCGTGGTCAAGAACACGCTGGTGCGACGCGCCGTGGACGGATCGCCGTTCGCATGCCTGCAGGACCATCTCACCGGTCCGCTGGCGTTCGTGGCGGGCAAGGATCCGGTGGCGGCCGCCAAAGTGGTCGTGGAGTTTGCCAAGGACAACGAGAAGTTTCGTTTCATGGCCGGCAGCATGAGCGGCAAGCTCATCTCGCTGGCGGAGATGAAGGCCTTGGCCAGCCTCCCCAGCCGCGATGTGCTGCTGGCGCAACTCATGGGCACGATGCTGGCCCCGGTGCAGAAGTTCGTTTCGACCCTCAACGAGGTGCCGACGAAGTTCGTGCGTGGGCTCGCCGCTGTCCGCGACCAGAAACAGGCCGCTGCGTAAACCAAACCTATTCCATTTAAAGATCGATTCAGGAGATTGCCATCATGTCCGCATTAAACAAAGAACAGATCCTCGATGCCGTTGCCGCCATGTCGGTGCTCGACCTGTCCGAGCTCATCAAGGCCATGGAAGACAAGTTCGGCGTGTCCGCCGCCGCTGCCGCCGTGGCGGTTGCTGCCCCGGCCGCCGGTGCCGCCCCGGCCGCTGAAGCCCAGACCGAGTTCAACGTGATCCTGGTTGCCGCCGGCGAAAAGAAGGTGGAAGTCATCAAGGCCGTGCGTGCCGTCACCAGCCTCGGCCTGAAAGAAGCCAAGGATCTGGTGGAATCCGCTCCCGCCACCGTGAAGGAAGGCGTGAACAAGGAAGAGGCCGCGAAGATGAAGAAGGAGCTGGAAGCAGCCGGCGCCAAGGTTGAACTCAAGTAAGTTCAAGGGCGCATTGCTTTCAGGTATGGCCGGCGGATCGCGGTTGAATCCGCCGGTTGCAAGGGAAACGAAGCAGGGCTGGTGGCGCAAGCCACTGGCCTCGCGCCGTTTCCGGCACTGCTGTGAATGAAGCCCTCTCCCCATCCCTCTCCCGCTGACGCGGGAGAGGGGGAGTAGGAAGACCGATTTTTTATCGAGTTGAGGATAACGATGACCTATTCATTCACCGAGAAGAAACGCATCCGCAAGAGCTTTGGCAAACGCCCGAGCATTCTGCGCGTACCAAACCTGTTGGCTACCCAGAAGGATTCGTACCGCAAGTTTCTGCAGGCCGACGTGCCGGCGGAACAGCGCATCGACCTTGGCCTGCAGGCCGCGTTCAAATCGGTTTTCCCGATCGAAAGCTATGACGGCTCGGTTGCCCTCGAGTTCGTGAGCTATCGCCTCGGCATTCCGCCGTTCGACGTGAAGGAGTGCATGCAGCGTGGGATGATCTACGCCGCGCCGCTGCGCGTGCTGCTGCGTCTCGTGACCTTCAACAAGGATGAGACCTCCGCCACCAAGACCGTGCGCGACATCAAGGAACAGGAAGTGTACATGGGCGAGATTCCGCTCATGACCGAGAACGGCACGTTCGTCATCAACGGCACCGAGCGTGTCGTGGTGTCGCAGCTGCATCGTTCGCCCGGCGTGTTCTTCGATCACGACTACGGCAAGACCCATTCCTCCGGCAAGCTGCTGTATTCGGCGCGCGTGATTCCTTACCGCGGCTCATGGCTGGATTTCGAATTCGATCCGAAGGATTTTCTGTACGTGCGCATCGACCGTCGCCGCAAACTGCCGGCCACGATCCTGTTGCGCTCCCTGGGCATGACCACGCAGGAAATGCTCACCACGTTCTTCGACAACGACCACTGGCAGCTCGTCAAGGACGGCGTGCGCATGGAACTGGTGCCGGCGCGTCTGCGCGGCGAGCAGGTGGACTTCGACATCAAGACCCCGAAGGGTGAAGTGCTGGTCGAGGCCGGCCGGCGTATCACCGCGCGTCACGTGCGCGAGCTGGACAAGAGCCGCCTCAAGCACCTGGACGTGCCGCAGACCTTCCTCATCGGTCGTGCGCTCGCCGAGGACATGATCGACAAGAACAGCGGCGAGATCATTGCCCAGGCCAACGAGGTGGTGACCGCGGAAGTCATCGAGAAGCTGACGGCCGCCGGCGTTTCCGACCTCATGACGCTGTACACCAACGATCTCGACCACGGCCCGTATGTCTCCGAGACGTTGCGTATCGATGCATCGCGCGACGCGCTTGAAGCGCAGATCGAAATTTACCGCATGATGCGCCCGGGTGAGCCGCCGACCCGCGACGCCGCCCAGAACCTGTTCAACGCCCTGTTCTTCAGCCTCGACCGCTACGATCTGTCGGCGGTCGGCCGCATGAAGTTCAACCGCCGTCTGAATCGTGGTACCGACGAGGGTCCGGGTACGCTCAGCAAGGAAGACATCGTCGATGTCATGAAGGTGCTGATCGACCTCAAGAACGGGCGCGGCGAAATCGACGACATCGATCACCTCGGCAACCGGCGCGTGCGTTCGGTCGGTGAATTGGCCGAGAACCAGTTCCGTGTCGGCCTGGTGCGCGTCGAGCGCGCCGTGAAGGAGCGCCTGTCGCTGGCCGAAAGCGAAGGCCTGATGCCGCAGGAGCTGATCAACGCCAAGCCGGTGTCGGCGGTGATCAAGGAGTTCTTTGGCTCGTCGCAGCTGTCGCAATTCATGGACCAGACCAATCCGCTTTCCGAGGTCACGCACAAGCGCCGTGTTTCGGCGCTTGGACCCGGCGGCCTGACACGTGAGCGTGCCGGTTTCGAAGTGCGCGACGTGCACCCGACGCATTACGGACGCGTGTGCCCGATCGAAACCCCGGAAGGTCCGAACATCGGCCTGATCAACTCACTGGCCGTGTACGCACGCACCAACGAATACGGTTTCCTCGAAACCCCGTACCGCAAGGTCGAGAACAGCAAGGTGACCGACCAGGTGGACTACCTGTCGGCGATCGAGGAAGGCAAGTTTGTGATCGCCCAGGCGAACGCCGCGGTCGATGGCCACGGCCGCCTGAGCGACGAGCTGGTGTCCTGCCGTTCCAAGAACGAGTTCGTGCTGTCGACGCCGGACAAGATCGACTACATCGACGTGGCACCGTCGCAGATCGTGTCGGTGGCCGCGTCGCTCATCCCGTTCCTGGAACACGATGACGCGAACCGCGCGCTCATGGGCTCGAACATGCAACGCCAGGCGGTGCCGACCCTGCGTTCGGAGAAGCCGTTCGTGGGCACCGGTATCGAAGGCATCGTCGCCATCGACTCGGGCGTGACCGTGATCGCGCGCCGCGGCGGTACGGTGGATTCGGTGGACGCCTCGCGCATAGTCGTACGCGTGAACGACAACGAGGCCCGGCCGGGTGAGGCGGGTGTCGACATCTACAACCTGACCAAATACACGCGTTCCAACCAGAACACCAACATCAATCAACGACCGCTGGTGAAGGTCAATGACCAGATCATGAGCGGTGACGTGCTGGCGGATGGCCCCTCGACCGATCTCGGCGAGCTCGCACTCGGGCGCAACATCCTGGTCGCGTTCATGCCGTGGAACGGCTACAACTTCGAGGACTCGATTCTTATCTCCGAGCGTGTGGTGGAGCGCGATACCTTCACCACCATTCACATCGAAGAGCTGAATAACGTTTCGCGCGACACCAAGCTCGGCTCCGAGGAAATCACCCGCGACATCCCGAATGTCGGCGAAGCGGCGCTCGCCAAGCTGGACGAGAGCGGCATTGTCTACATCGGTGCCGAGGTGAACCCGGGCGACATCCTGGTGGGCAAGGTCACCCCAAAGGGCGAGACCCAGCTCACACCGGAAGAGAAGCTGCTGCGCGCGATCTTCGGCGAGAAGGCCTCGGACGTGAAAGACACCTCGTTGCGTCTGCCGTCCGGCATGTCCGGCACGGTGATCGACGTGCAGGTGTTCACGCGCG
>CAYHES010000139.1:0-6727 GCA_964355495.1 uncultured Acidiferrobacterales bacterium | reverse complement strand
GTGCAGACGAAGAGCGCGGCCAGGGGCCGGCCTGCACCGCCATCCGCGCCGGCCAGGCGCAGGCAGTGCGCGATATCGCCACGGACGTGCATTTCGCACCGTGGCGCGCCGAGGCGCTCAAGCGCGGTTATGTTTCCTGTCTCGCCCTGCCGCTGCATTTCGACGAGTCCATGGATGGACGAGGTACGAGCCCAGGGAGGGGGCGAGGTAGACCGCGTCAGGAACAGGCGGTCGAGGCCCGGCGCGGCGTCCTGGTCATCTACTCCGACGACCCGGACGCCTTCGGCGGCCAGGAATTCGAGCTGTTGCAGGAAACCGCCAACGACCTGTCGTTCGGCATTGTCACGCTGCGCGACCGGATCAAGCAGCGGCAGAAGGACGAGACCATCCATCGCATGGCCTACACCGACACGGTGACGGGTCTCGCGAGCCGGCTGCAACTCGAGGAGCGGCTGCACGAGATGCTGCGCCGCAACCAATCCTGCCGCGATCGCCCGTTGGCCGTCATCATGCTGCGTATCGAACGCTTCCGGGAAATCAATAACGCACTCGGCCATCCGGCCGGCGATGCGCTGCTGCGCCAGGTCGGCGAGCGCCTGCGGGGCTCCATAACGGGAACCGAGCTGGTGGCGCGCAACGGCTCGCGCGACTTCGCCGTGCTGCTGCCCGATACCGACGCCGGGCACGCGCTGCAACGCGCGCACGAACTGCGCGCCTTGCTCAATACACCCTTTACGCTCGGCGATCTGACCCTCGATGCCCAGGCCAGCGCCGGCGTCGCGCTCTGTCCGGGGCACGGCACGGAGCCGGAGCTGTTGCTGCGCCACGCGAGCCAGGCGGTCGATCAAGCGCCGAACACCACGGACGCGATCTGCATCTATCAACCGCCCGCTGATGAGCACGAAGTCGCGCGCCGGCTGGCGCTCACCGCCGATCTGCGGCAGGCAATCGAACAGAACCAGCTGATGCTGTTCTGCCAGCCGAAGATCGACCTGCGGTCGCGGCGTGTGTGCGGCGCCGAGTCGCTGGCGCGCTGGCCACATCCGCAACACGGGATGATTCCGCCATCCGAGTTCATCCCACTGGCCGAGCAGACCGGCCTGATTCGCCCGCTCACCTACTGGGCGCTCACCACGGCGGCGCGCGTGTTGCGCGACTGGCGCGAACACGGTGTGCAGGTGCCGCTCGCGGTCAATCTCTCGGTACGCAACCTGCGCGACCCACAATTGATCGAACGGATCGACGCCTGTCTCGCCACCTTGGGTCTCGGCCCGGAGTGGCTCGAACTGGAAATCACCGAAAGCGCCATGATGGAGGACCCGGCGGTGATGCGCGACGTCTTGAGCCGCCTGAGCGACAAGGGCTTCAAGTTGTTCATCGACGATTTCGGCACCGGCTACTCGTCGCTCGCCTACCTCAAGACGCTGCCGGTGGATGCGATCAAGATCGACAAGTCGTTTGTCGACGATCTGGTCACCGACGCCGGCGCCGCGCGCATCGTGCGCACCATCATCGATCTGGCGCACGACATGGGCTTCAAGGTCGTCGCCGAAGGGGTGGAGAACGAAGAGACGCTCAACCGCCTCGTGGCGCTCGGCTGCGACGAGGCGCAGGGATACTTCATTGCCAGACCATTCCCGTCCGGGGAACTCAGCGCATGGCTGGCCACCACGTCATGGAGCAGCGGGTAGCCCAGGCACGGACGCACGCTTGACCGGATCATGGCCAAGGTGAGCAATAGCGGCCAGCGTTAAGGAATATTTTAATATTTCAGGCCGCAGATGAACACAGATCAAAAGGGGTAACTGCAGTCCCGACTGAACCCGCGTTCATCTGGGTTCATCTGTGGCTAAAGTCATATTCACTCCAGCACGTGCGACACCAGCCCGTCGGCCAGCTTCGGTTCGAACCAGGTGGACTTGGGCGGCATGACTTCGCCGGCGTCGGCGACGCGCATGAGATCGACCATCGAGGTCGGAAAGATCGCAAAGGCGCAGGCCATCTCGCCGGAATCCACGCGCCGCTCCAGTTCCTTTAAACCGCGAATACCGCCGACGAAGTCGATGCGCTTGTCGCGGCGCGGATCGCCGATCCCGAGGATCGGGCCGAGCAGGTTATCCTGCAACAGGCTTACATCCAGGCGCTTGACCGGGTCTTCGTCCGGAATGAATTCGGGATCGATATGCAGCCGGTACCAGCGGCCGTTGAGATACATGCCGAACTCGCGTGCGCGGGCCGGCTTCACCGCCACCGACTCAAGCTCAACATTGAAGGCCTCGGCGACCTCGGCAACAAATTCCTCCACGGAGTGGCCGTGCAGATCCTTGACCAGCCGGTTGTAGTCGAGGATCTGCATCTGGTTGTCCGGAAAAATCACCGCCAGAAAATAATTGTACGGCTCCTCGCCCGTATGCTGCGGGTTCGCGGCCTTGTGGGTCGCGGCCACGCGTGAGGACGCGGCCGAACGGTGGTGACCATCGGCGATATAGAGGCATTGCATGGCGTCGAAGGTCTGGGTGATGGTCTCGATCGCCGCCGGCTCGCGCAGCACCCACAGGGTGTGGCGCACACCGTCGGCGGCGGTGACATCGATCTCTGGCGTGCTCACCGTGGCGCGCGCCACCAGCTCATCGATCACCGCATGGTGTTTATAGGTGAGAAACACCGGCCCGGTCTGGGCATTCAGCGCGTCGATCTGGCGCACGCGATCGTCTTCCTTGTCGGGGCGCGTGAACTCGTGCTTGCGAATGCGGTTGCTGTCGTAGTCCGGCACGGAGGCAGCCGCGACAATGCCGGTCTGGGTGTGCGTGCCCATTACCAGGCGATAGAGGTAGTAGCAGGGCTGCGGGTCGCGCACCAGCACGCCCTCGGCGATTTGGTGTGCGAAGTTCTCCTTGCCCTTGGCGTATACCGCGGGACTGTATGGATCGGTGCCGGGCGGCAGGTCAATCTCCGGTTTGGAGATATGCAGGAAGCTCCACGGCCTGCCGGCGGCACGCGCACGCGCTTCCTCGGTGTTGAGCACATCGTACGGCGGTGCGAGCACATCGGCGGCGCGGCCAGGGGCCGGACGCAGGCCGGCAAAGGGACGGATCAACGACATGCAGCTCTCCGGGTGAATCGAAACAAGGCGCACATATATTATGGCAGGACGAACGCAGTAGGGCTTCATTTACTATACCCGCGCCCACAGGTCAAACCGCGCGTGGTTACTGCTGACCAGGCGCCCCCGGCGCTACCCTACCTCCTCTGCCTCTGGCGTCGTATGATACGCGCCGGTTTCAGTACTCAATCCGCTTCGCATGACGCTTCCGCCCTGTCGCACCTATCTCCCGCCCGAATGGGCACCGCAGAGCGGCGTGCTGCTCACCTGGCCACATGCCCAGAGCGATTGGGCACCCATCCTGCACATAGTCGAACCGGTATTTATCGCCATTGCCGCCGCCATCGCACGCTTCGAGACGGTGCTCATTGCCTGTCACGATGAAACGGTGCGCACACAGGTCGCCACACGGCTGCACGACGCGGGCATACCCGATGCGCGCCTGCGCCTGCTCGTGGCGCCCGCCAATGACACCTGGGCGCGCGACCATGGGCCGATCACGGTGCTGTGCCGCAACGAACCGACGCTGCTCGACTTCGGCTTCAACGGCTGGGGCGGCAAGTACGCGCACGATCTCGACAACCTCATTACGCGCCGGCTGCACACACTGAATGCGTTCGGCGATGCGCCGCTTGAAACTGTAGACCTGATCCTGGAAGGCGGCTCGATCGAGGTGGACGGCCAGGGCACGCTGCTCACCACCACGCGCTGTCTGCTTAGCGCCACGCGCAACCCCGGGCGCACGCGCGCGCAGATCGAAACGGAACTCGCCGCGCTGCTCGGCATTACGCGCTTCCTGTGGCTGGAACACGGCTATCTCGCCGGCGACGACACCGACAGCCACATCGACACCCTCGCGCGCCTGTGCGACGCGAGCACCATTGCCTATGTCGCCTGCGATGACCCGGCCGATGAGCATTACGCCGAGTTGCAGGCCATGGAAAGAGAGTTGCAGGCATTCCGCACCGCGGCCGGGCAACCCTACCGGCTTGTCGCATTACCCTGGCCACGCGCAAGATTTGACGACGACGGCACACGTATGCCGGCCACCTATGCCAACTTCCTCATTATCAATGACGCCGTGCTGGTGCCAACCTACGACGATCCGGCGGATGGTGTTGCGCTCGAGCGCCTGCGGGATTGCTTCCCGGGACGCGAGGTCATCGGCATCGACTGCCTGCCACTCATCTATCAGCACGGCAGCCTGCATTGTGTGACCATGCAGATTCCGGCGGAGGTGTTGCTGACGTAGTTGGTGTAGGGTGGGCACCGCCCACCAGCGTACGCCGGCCGTAGCCATGAATGGTGGGCGATGCCCACCCACATTCAAAGCAAAAGCAAAAAAAAGGCCCGCCGGTTGTCCGGCGGGCCTTTGCGGTTTCTGGGCGGGATCGGTTACTTCTTCTTCTCGTCCTTCGCCTCGATCTTGATCGCGCTCATGGTGTATTCGACCGTGACCTTGGCGCCTTTCTTGATGTCGCCCTTCACCGTCGTGGCCGGGGTGCGTGCGATTTCCCACTTCTCCTTGCCTTTTTCGACGACGATCTTGGTGTCGGTGACTTCAAGAACCGGGCCGGTTACCTGGTAGGCAAAAGCCGGGGCGGCGAGCAGCGAGCAGACGGCGAGCAGGGCAAGACGCTTCTTCATGGTGTTCTCCTATATGAGTGGGAAATCAGGAAGGCAAAACATTCCAGCAGTTGGCATGGCTTGTCAAGCGAACCCTGTCGGATGAGCAGGCCGGCGCCGGCTCTGTTACCATTACCCGCCATGAACCGCAGCCTGAAAATCGGTCTCGTGCAGCAGGCCTGCAGCGAGGACCGCAAACACAACCTCGCCGCCAGCGTTGCCGGAATCCGCGAAGCGCAGGCGCGCGGCGCGCAACTGGTGCTGCTGCAGGAACTGCACACCGGCGTCTATTTCTGCCAGACCGAAGACACTCAACGCTTCGACCAGGCCGAGCCCGTGCCCGGCCCAACCAGCGACACACTCGGCGCGCTGGCAAAGGAACTCGGCATTGTGATCGTCGCCTCGGTGTTCGAGCGGCGCGCCGCCGGCCTGTACCACAACACCGCCGTGGTGCTGGACAGCGACGGGCGGATGGCCGGCTGCTACCGCAAGATGCACATCCCGGACGATCCCGGCTTCTACGAGAAGTTCTACTTCACGCCTGGCGATCTCGGCTTCCAGCCGATCAACACCAGTGTCGGCCGGCTCGGCGTCCTGGTGTGCTGGGATCAGTGGTATCCCGAGGCGGCGCGCCTCATGGCACTCAACGGTGCCGAGCTGCTGCTCTACCCCACGGCCATCGGCTGGGACCCGCGCGACACGGACGCCGAGAAGTCGCGCCAGCGCGATGCCTGGATCACCGTCCAGCGCGCGCACGCCATCGCCAACGGCCTGCCGGTCATCGCGTGCAACCGCGTCGGGCACGAGCCCGACCCGTCCGGCATGAGTGCTGGCATCCAGTTCTGGGGGTCGAGCTTCGTCGCCGGTCCGCAGGGCGAGATGCTCGCCGAGGCCGGCATCGACAGCGCCACGATGCTGGTCGCCGAGGTCGATCTGGGCCGCAGCGAAGCGGTGCGGCGCATCTGGCCGTTCCTGCGCGACCGGCGCATCGACGCCTACGCGGACCTGTTGAAACGCTACGGAAAATAAAAAACCTGCCGCAAAGACGCAAAGGACGCAAAGTAAAGCAGTTCAGAATTTTCTTTGCGATCTTTGCGTCTTTGCGGCGGATTCTCTCATGTCAAAACCCCTGCTCTTCAAATCCGCCACTGAGCTTTTGAGTGCCATTCTGTCCGGCACCTCGCCGGCCGATGCGCAGATGGAGCGTCACTTTCGCGCCCATCCGAAACTTGGCGCGCGCGACCGCGGCTATATTGCCGAAACCGTGTATGCCTGCCTGCGGCGGCGGCGCTTTCTCGAAACCCTGGCGAGCGGCAGTGCGACCATGGCTGCCACCGCGGAAACGATTGTCGCCGCCTGCCTCGTGGCGTTGCAGGGAGAAAGCGGCCGCGCGCTCGCCGACGCCGGCTTTCGCGGCGATGCCAGCGGCATCGTCGAACGGGCACGCACACTGAACATGGAACAGTTGCCGCTCGGCGTGCAGCTCGATCTGCCGGAGTGGCTACTGGAACGCCTGCTTGCCCAATACGGTGAGGGCGAGACGCGTGCGCTCGCGGCCGCGCTCAACCAGCCGGCCACGCTCGACCTGCGCGTCAATACCCTCAAGGCCACGCGCGAAGAAGCCGCCGCCTGCCTGGCCGAAGCCGGCCTGCCCGTCGAACTCACACCCTGGTCGCCGGTCGGGCTGCGGCGACGCGAACGCGCGCCGATTTTCCGCACGCGCTGTTTCGAAGACGGCCTGATCGAGGTACAGGACGAAGGCAGTCAGCTGCTGTCGCTGCTGCTCGAACCCAAACGGCGCGAGATGGTGGTGGACTTCTGCGCCGGCGCCGGCGGCAAGACCCTGCACCTGGCCGCCCTCATGGCCAACAGCGGCTCGGTGTACGCCTTCGATGTCTCGGCCAAACGACTCGAACGTCTCAAACCGCGCTTGGCGCGCGCCGGCCTCGACAATGTGCGCAGTGTCGCCATCCAGAATGAACGCGATGTGCGCGTGCA
>CAYHES010000138.1:0-6779 GCA_964355495.1 uncultured Acidiferrobacterales bacterium | reverse complement strand
AACTGGGCGTCGTGGACCGGATCGAGACCTCGCTGTCGACGGCGGTGCGCGACGCTGACATGGTGGTGCTCGCTACCCCGGTCGGCTGCATGGCCGAGATTCTGGGCGCGATCGCGCCGTATCTGGCGCGCGATGCGGTGGTCACGGATGTCGGCAGCGTGAAGGGCACGATTGCGGCGGCGGCGCGTACCGCCTTGGGCGAGAAGTTGGCCGGCTTTGTGCCCGGCCACCCGATCGCCGGAACCGAACGCACCGGGGTCGAGGCGTCCTTTTCCAGCCTGTTTGTCGGGCGGCGCGTGGTGCTGACCCCGTTGCCCGAAACCAGCGCCGAGGCCGTGGCACGGGTGCGCGCCATGTGGCAGGCCGCCGGCGCCGATGTGGTGAACATGAGCGTCGAGCATCACGACGCGGTACTGGCCGCCACCAGCCACCTGCCGCACCTGCTGGCGTATGCACTGGTGGACATGCTGGCGCGCCTCGATGATAGCCGCGAGATTTTCGCCTATGCGGCCGGCGGGTTCCGCGATTTTACGCGCATCGCTTCGAGCGATCCGGTGATGTGGCGCGATATCAGCCTCGCGAATCGCGAGGCCATCGTCAGTATGCTGAAGCAGTATCAGGCCGAGGTAAATGGCCTGATCAAAGCGGTCGCCGCCGGAGACGGAGCGAAACTGGAAACGCTGTTCGCTCGCGCCAAGGCGGCGCGCGATGCCCTTGTGACGAATGATCAGAAGTAAGGTAGGGTGCGCCCTGCGCACCATTCCATGGTCGGGCGACCCGTTGGTGCGTGGGACGCACCCTACGTAACTAACCCTCTCCCCGCAAGCGGGGAGAGGGGATGTTGAATTCGTTGGTTGAAAGAGAATTGGAGTAAGCCGTGAGTCCTTCCAAAAAACACATGAATTTTCAGGTTGCGCCGGGCGGCGCGCTGAAAGGGCGGCTGCACGTGGCCGGCGACAAATCGATTTCACACCGTTCGGTGATGCTCGGCTCGCTGGCCGATGGCGTCACGCACGTGAGCGGGCTGCTCGAAGGCGAAGACGTGTTGTGCACACTGGCAGCATTTCGCGCCATGGGCGTGCTGGCCAAAGGGCCGGAACAGGGCCGGCTCACCATTCAGGGCGTCGGTCTGCACGGTCTGCGTCCGCCGGCGCAGTCGCTCGATATGGGCAACTCCGGTACCGCCATGCGCCTCATGGCCGGCATTCTCGCCGGGCAGGCGTTCGACTCGATACTGATCGGCGACGAATCGCTGAGCAAGCGGCCGATGAAGCGCGTCTCGGAGCCGCTCGGCCAGATGGGTGCGCATATCGACACCAATGAAGGCGGGCGCCCGCCGCTGCGCATTCACGGCAGGCAGAAGCTGCACGGCATCGACTACAAAATGCCGGTGGCGAGCGCACAGGTGAAGTCGTCGCTGCTGCTCGCCGGCCTGTATGCCGAGGGCGAGACCGTGATCACCGAACCGGCGCCGACGCGCGATCACACCGAACGCATGCTGCGCGGCTTCGGTTACGACGTACGGGTCGAGGGTGCGCGTGTGTGCGTGCGTGGCGGCGGAAAACTCAAGGCCTGCGATATTGATGTGCCGGCGGATATTTCCTCGGCCACGTTCTTTCTGGTCGGCGCGGCTATCAGCGCAGGTTCAGAGCTGGTGCTCGAACATGTCGGCATCAACCCGACGCGTATCGGCGTGATCAATATTCTCAGACTCATGGGCGCGGATCTCGCTATCGAGAATGAGCGCGCGGTGGGTGGCGAGCCGGTGGCGGACCTGCGCATTCGCGGCAGCAAGCTGAAAGGTATCCGCATCCCCGAGGATCAGGTGCCGCTGGCGATCGACGAGTTCCCGGCGCTTTTTATCGCCGCTGCCTGTGCGCAAGGCGAAACCGTGCTCACCGGTGCACACGAGTTGCGCGTCAAGGAATCCGACCGCATCGCCGTGATGGCCGTTGGTTTGAAACGCCTCGGTATTGCGGTGCAGGAAACGCCGGATGGCATCATTATTCAGGGCGGCAAGCTCAGCGGCGGGGAGGTGGACAGTCACGGCGATCACCGCATCGCCATGGCGTTCGCGATGAGCGCGCTGCGCGCCAGCGGCCCGGTCACGATCCGCGATTGCAAGAACGTGGCGACGTCGTTCCCGGATTTCGTCGATCTTGCCAGACAGGCAGGCTTGTCGATTGAAGTTGTGAATAATTAACATCTGCCGCAAAGACGGCCGCTCCCGCGCATCCATGCGCTCCGCGGCATTCGTACATCCTGTACAGCACAAGGACGCAAAGATGACTGTTAATTCTTGTTTCCCTTTGCGCCTTTGCGGCGGGTTTTTTTAGCTCCGCATGGCAAAGAACAGAGTACCAGTAGTAACCATCGACGGCCCCGGCGGGTCGGGCAAGGGCACGGTGAGCCAGCTGCTGGCCGCGCGGCTCGGCTGGCATTACCTGGACAGCGGGGCGCTGTACCGGGTGCTGGGACTCGCGGCCCAGCGTCGTGGGGTGGGACTCGAAGACGAACCGGCCCTGTGCCGGCTGGCCGAAACACTCATGATTACCTTCGTCCCGCAGGCAGACGGCCGGCCGGCGCAGGTCACGGTCGATGGCGAGGATGTGAGCACGGAACTGCGTACCGAAACGACCGGCGAGCTCGCCTCCCGGGTCGCGGTTCTGCTCGGGGTGCGCGCCGCGCTCCTGCAAAAACAGCGGGATTTCCGCCAGAATCCGGGCCTGGTAACCGACGGCCGCGATATGGGCACCACCGTGTTTCCGGACGCGCTTCTTAAGGTATTCCTCACGGCAAGCCCCGAGGTGCGTGCCGAAAGACGGTATAAACAGTTGAAGGAAAAGGGATTCAATGCTAATCTAAATTCGATTTTGGGTGAGATTCGCCACCGCGATGCGCGCGATACCGGACGTTCGATATCGCCGCTGAAACCTGCCGACGACGCCTGGATACTGGATTGCTCCACCTTGAGCAGTACCGAGGTGGTGGAAACCGTTTCCCGTCGATTACAGGCGCGACTCGCCGAGCTGCAGACTGCGACCCGCTAAGCGCGCCGCTCTGCCCGGACGGTGGATCTCGTTTTTTCAACCGCAACCCCGTGACGCCAGTACATATTTAGTTGGCGATGCGGGCACGGGATGCAGTCTCCCTGCATCTCATTCTTATAGGTCAATGAACAATCATGAGTGAATCTTTCGCCGAACTGTTTGAACAGAGTCTCAAGGTATCCAAAATCCAGCCGGGTGGTCTCCTGATGGGCGAGGTCATGCGCATCGACAACGATTTCGTTGTCATCGATGCCGGCCTCAAGTCCGAAGGCATCATCCCGGCCGAGCAGTTCCGCGATGGCGCGGGCCTGCTGACCGTCAAGGTCGGTGACCACATCGAAGTGGTCCTTGAGTACATGGAAAACGGCCATGGCGAAACCCAGTTGTCGCGCGAGAAGGCACAGCGCGCCAAGGCCTGGGACGAACTGGACAAGGCGCACGAAGCGCAGTCGATTGTGAAGGGTGTCATCACCGAGAAGGTGAAGGGCGGCTTCACGGTGCTGGTTGACGGCGTGCGCGCATTCCTGCCCGGCTCGCTGGTGGACGTGCGCCCGGTGCGCGACTCCACCTACCTCGAAGGCAAGGAACTCGAGTTCAAGGTCATCAAGCTCGATCGCAAGCGCAACAACGTGGTGGTCTCGCGCCGCGCGGTCGTCGAAACCGAAATGTCGGCCGAGCGCGATTCGCTGCTCTCCAACCTGCAGGAAGGCCAGATCATCAAGGGCGTGGTCAAGAACCTCACCGACTACGGCGCGTTCGTGGATCTCGGTGGCGTCGACGGCCTGCTGCACATCACCGATATCGCGTGGAAGCGCGTCAAGCACCCGTCCGAAGTGCTCAAGATCGGCGACGAAATCGAGGCCAAGGTGCTGCGTTTCGACCGCGAGCGCAACCGCGTGTCGCTCGGCCTCAAGCAGCTGGGTGACGATCCGTGGGTCGATCTCGCCCGCCGCTATCCGGAAGGCGCGCGCCTGTTCGGCAAGGTTACGAATATCACCGACTACGGCGCATTCGTTGAAATCGAGCCGGGCGTCGAGGGACTGGTGCATGTCTCCGAGATGGACTGGACCAACAAGAACATTCATCCGTCCAAGGTCATGCAGCTGGGCGACGAGGTCGAGGTCATGGTGCTCGACATCGACACCGAGCGTCGCCGTATCTCGCTTGGCATCAAGCAGTGCCAGCCGAATCCGTGGGAAGAGTTCGCCGCCAGCCACAACAAGGGCGACAAGGTGCACGGCCAGATCAAGTCGATCACCGACTTTGGCGTGTTTGTCGGCCTCGAAGGCGGCATCGACGGGCTTATCCATCTGTCCGACCTTTCCTGGAACGCACCGGGTGAAGAAGCGGTGCGCAACTTCAAGAAGGGCGACGAAATCGAAGCGACCATCCTTGCCATCGACCCGGAGCGCGAGCGTATCTCGCTTGGCATCAAGCAGATGGAAGGCGACCCGTTCAGCAACTTTGTGGCCGAGCACAGCAAGGGCAGCATCGTGAAGGGCAAGATCATCAGCGTCGATGCCAAGGGCGCGACCGTAAATCTTGGCGGCCCGGAGATCGAAGGCTATTTGCGCGCCTCCGAGTTGTCGCGCGACCGTGTCGAGGACGCGCGCAGCCTGCTCAAGGAAGGCGACGAGGTGGAAGCGAAAATCACTACCATCGACCGCAAGAACCGCAAGATCTCCCTGTCGATCAAGGCCAAGGATATGGAAGAAGAGACCGAGGCCGTTCAGGAATACACACGTAAGCCTGGATCGGTCGGTTCACTCCTGGGCGACAAGCTCAAGGAGAAGCTCGACAATAAGGACAGCTAGTGTAGTGCTTCATTCTGTATGGAACGTAAGCGCAGGGTTCCTTCCCCTTCAAGGGGAAGGACACGACTGCATGGATGCAGGAGGTAGGGCAACGCCGGGAGCAGTTGCCGAGGATGGGGATGGGTGTTCAGTCTCGACGCACTCAACCCCATCCCCTCCCTAACCCTAGTGAATGAAGCCCCATTCACTAAGGGGAGGGGGCTTGCAAGACCGGAAGGTGCGTTAAATACGAAGTACTACACGAGCTAAGGAATTGCCCCGGCCCACGCCGGGGCGGCAGTCTGTCGGAGGTTGAGATGACCAAGTCGGAACTGATCGCACAACTGTCAACAAAGCAGCCGCAGCTTGATTACCGGGATGTGGAGCTCGCCGTGAAGGAGCTCATCGATCAGCTGTCGACGGCGCTCGCCGCGGGACAGCGCATCGAGGTGCGTGGCTTCGGCAGTTTCTCGTTGCACTATCGACCGCCACGCGTTGGACGCAATCCCAAGACCGGCGACTCGGTGCAGGTACCCGACAAGCACGTTCCGCACTTCAAGCCCGGCAAGGAATTGCGTGAACGGGTGGACAGCTGAACGGCCAGATGGTTTTTTCAAGCATAAAACGGCACTCGGGTCTCCCGGTGCCGTTTTTTTGTGTCGGGTATACGCCATTACTGATCCGACCGCGCAAAGAGTGCGCGCTGTTTCCCCCCTCTCCCTCTGGGAGAGGGTTGGGGTGAGGGAAAAACCTCAGTAAAACCAGCCCTCATCCTGTCCTTCTCCCGCAGGGAGAAGGGACCGCATGGATGCAGGTGTGCACTATTTAACGTCTCCTCGGTAATTCAGCTTGAGGTAAACCCCCGGCTCTGCCGGGGGACCCAGAACGGTTCGACCGTTACCGCGGTCGAGATTTGTTTCCCTCCCCCTGAAAGGGGGAAGGAGTAGTGATGTGTGCCGCCTTCAGGCGGCTCACGGTGTTATTCGGCGCCTTTGACGACTGCATGGATGCAGGAGGTAGAGCAACGCAGGGAGCGGTTGCCGAGGCGCTCACCAAATAAGCCCCCGGCTTTGCCGGGGGTCAGTTAACTGGAGACGTCAGACCTGCACAAAAATAACCATAAGAGTGCGGGAAGCGGTTATCATCTCCGCGGTAACGAGTCCGGTCCCGACGCCAGTATTCAGGAGGCGATATGAAACGATTTTTGTATGGCATCTTGGTGCTCGCCGTATTGCTGGTCGGCGTTACCTTCACCACCAAGAATGCCCAGCTCGTGGAGCTGAATTACTATTTCGGGATTCACTGGGTGACCCCGCTGTCGTTCATGTTGCTGACGACGCTCACGGTTGGCATTGCGCTCGGGCTGCTCGCGAGTCTCGCCATGCAGGCGCGCATGCAGCGCCAGCTCCTGCAGGCGCGGCGTGAAAATCGCCAGCTCGAGCAGGAGGTCAACAATCTGCGCGCGCTTCCCATCCGGGATGTTCCTTGACCACAACCGCAGCGATGGTCATCGAGGCACAGGATCTGCTGTGGTTGTTGCTGCCGCTGGCGGCGGCCTCCGGCTGGTATGCCGCGCACCGTGACCTGCGCCGGCAATCGTCCCCGAAAGATGGCGGTCTTTCCCCGGATTACTTTCGCGGCATCAATTACCTGCTCAATGAGCAGCCGGACAAGGCCATCGAGGTGTTCACCCAGATGCTGGAGGTGAACACCGAAACCGTCGAGACGCACCTTGCCCTCGGCAGCCTGTTCCGCCGGCGTGGCGAGGTCGAGCGCGCCATTCGCATTCACCAGAATCTCATCGCCCGGCCGACACTCGACAAGGCACAGCGATCGCTGGCGTTATGTGAACTGGCGCAGGATTATCAGAAGGCCGGGCTCCTGGACCGCGCCGAAAATCTGTTCCTGGAGCTCGCCGAGATTCCGGCGCATGCCG
>CAYHES010000137.1:0-6783 GCA_964355495.1 uncultured Acidiferrobacterales bacterium | reverse complement strand
ATAGTACTAACCTTGTTCCGTGTCCAGCGGAAAATGTGGGACAAGATCAGCCCTTGAAGGGGGAGGAGTAAAATGAAATCCGCCGCCTTCATGCGGTTCACGGTGTGGTGGCGCCTTTGAGGGCGCTGAGTAAAACCGTGAGCCGCCTGGGTCCGCCATCGCGCCATCCTCGGTCCGATCGCCGAAGTCGGCACACATCACTCCTTCCCCCTTTCAGGGGGAAGGTGGGGATGGGGGTGCTATGCGTGAACACGGACACGCGCATCGGCATTGCACCCCCACCCTCGCCCTCCAGTGAATGAAGCCCCATTCACTAGGGGGAGGGAAAAAATCTCGATGCGGTAACGGTCAAACCATTGTGGGTTCCCCCGGGCGGAGCCGGGGGTTTACCTCAAGCTGAATTATGGAGTCAATCCGGCCGCTCGAACAGGGCCATGGCTTCGACGTGACTGGTCTGCGGGAACATGTCCATGACCCCGGCCGCGACCAGCCGGTAACCCTTGCTATGCACCAGCACCTCACTGTCGCGCGCCAGCGTGCCGGGATTGCAGGAAATATACAGGATGCGGTGCGGCCCGCCCTCCACCGGCAGGCGCTTCACCACTTCCGCAGCGCCGGTGCGCGGCGGGTCGAGCAGCCACTTGTCGAAGCGCTCCTCACCCCAGGGATCGGGCGTTTCCGGACTATAGAGATTGGCCAGGCGGAACTCGGCATTCTGAATCTGATTGTGCCGGGCATTGCGCTGCGCCTTTTCAATCAGCACCGCATCGGCCTCGATGCCCAGTACCCGGCCGGCACGGCGCGCCAGCGGCAGGGTGAAGTTGCCCAAACCGCAGAAAAGATCGAGTACGGACTCTGCGGGTTGCGGGTCGAGCAACTCCAGCGCGCGCGCCACCATGCGCTGATTGAGTTCGGCATTCACCTGGATGAAATCGGCCGGCGCGAATTCCAGCTCCACGTTTGCGTCCGGCAGACGATAGACCAGCGGCACCGGGCTTTGCGGCCAAACCGGCACCAGTTGATCCGGCCTTCCGGGCTGGCGAAAAATCTGAATATCGTGCTGGCGTCCAAAGTCAGCGAGGCGCGCATCGTCGCCTGCCGTGAGCGGCACAAGATGGCGAATGACGAATGCCGTGGCGTTGTCGCCCACGGCCACCTCGATCTGCGGCACGCGGTTGGGTGTCGACAACGTGGCAATGAGGTTGCGCAGCGCCGGCAGCAGCGTGCTCACGCGTGGATGCAGCACATCACAGGAAGCCAGCGCTGTCAGATAGGCGGTACGCTTCTCGCGGAAGCCGACAATCACCCCGCCCTTCTTTTGCACCACGTGCGCGCCGAGGCGCGCCTTGCGCCGGTAACCCCAGTGCGGTCCGTCCAGCGCCGGCAGCCAGGATTCCGGCTCCACCTTGCCGATGCGTGTCAGGTTGTCGTGCAGGATTTTCTGCTTGGCCGGCAACTGCGCCTCGGCGCGCAGGTGTTGCAGGCTGCAACCGCCGCACACGCCGAAATACGGGCAGCGCGGCGTCACCCGGTCGGGCGACGCCTCGACGATCTCGATCATTCTGCCGAGATCGTAGGTCTTACCGCGGTTCAGCGTGCGGTACAGCACCGTCTCGCCCGGCAGCGCGCCCTCGATGAACACCGCCTTGCCATCGACGTGCGCGACTCCGTGGCCCTCGTGGGTGATCGATTCGATGTGTGCGGTGATGGTGTCGGGCCTGTTCATGCCCGACGGATGCGGAGAAGACATGCAACCAATAATTTCTCGTGATTGGGAAATACTATTTCCATGCTTCAAGGAAGGCCTGGAAATGCGGCTTGCTCTCGGCCTTGAGGTAATCGCGCACCCGCCGGATCTCCATCTCATGACTCTTTTGATCGAGAGTGCCGCGTATCAACTCGAAGCGCAAATACACCAGATAGGTGTTGAGCACGTCGGTTTCGCAGTAATCGCGAATCTCCGTAAGCTTCCCGGCCTGGTACGCGTCCCATACCTGCGAGCCGTCCATGCCGAGTTTCCCGGGAAGACCCAGCAGCTGCGCGATGTCGTCGAGCCGCGCGGTGGCGCGTCCCTGGTAACCCGACAGCACATCCATCAGGTCGGTATGGCGGGCATGGAACCGGTTGAGATAATTGTTCCACTTGAATTCACGGTCGAGCTCGCCGGTGTCCCAATAGCGCGGCGCGCTCACGCCGTGCAGCAAGGAGCGATAGTGCAGCACCGGCAGGTCGAAGCCACCGCCGTTCCAGGTAACGAGCGTCGGCGAGTATTTCTCGATGCCCTCGAAGAAACGCCGGATGATTTCCGCCTCGTCCGAGTTCGCATCGCCAATCGACCAGACGCGCAACTGGTCGGCGTGGCGCAACACCACCGAGATCGCCACCACCCGATGCAGGTGGTGACGCAGAAACTCGGAGTCGCCGGTTTCCTCGCGGCGTTTATGGAACATGACCTTGGCCACATCGGCGTCGCTCAGGCCTTCAAGGTCGTACAGCCGCCGGCCGGAGGCGACGTCGGGGATGGTTTCGATATCGAAGACTAATATATTCATATGAGTTTTTGCCGCAAAGACGCAAAGGACGCAAAGAAATGCATTAAGGGAAAAGTCATGTCGCAAGCCGTTACCAGGAAGTCATCTTTGCGTCCTTTGCGCCTTTGCGGCGGGTGTTTGCTCAGTCCGGGAACACGCCCGTGGACAGATAACGGTCGCCGCGGTCGCAGATGACGGTGACGATCACGGCGTTCTGTACTTCAGCAGAAAGCCGTAGCGCCGCCAAGGTTGACCCCCCAGATGAAATGCCGCAGAAAATGCCCTCTTCACGCGCCAGTTGGCGGGTCATGTCTTCGGCCTCGGCCTGTGACACCTCCAGCACCCGATCGACGCGCTTTGCGTCATAGATCTTCGGCAGGTATTCCTGCGGCCAGGCGCGGATGCCGGGGATCTGCGAACCGGGTGACGGCTGCACGCCGATGATCTGAATCTTCGGGTTCTTCTCTTTCAGGAAGCGCGATACACCCATGATAGTGCCGGTCGTGCCCATGGAGCTGACAAAGTGCGTGATCCCGCCTTCGGTATCGCGCCAGATCTCCGGGCCGGTTCCCTCGTAGTGGGCAAGCGGGTTATCGGGGTTGGCAAACTGGTCGAGCACCCGGCCCTTGCCGTCGCGCCCCATCTGGTCGGCCAGGTCGCGTGCGCCCTCCATGCTGGCCTCTTGGCTCACCAGAACCAACTCCGCGCCGAACGCCTTCATGGCGGCGCGCCGTTCCAGGCTCTGGTTCTCGGGCATCACCAGAATCATGCGATAACCCTTCATGGCCGCGGCCATGGCGAGCGCGATGCCGGTGTTGCCGCTGGTGGCCTCGATCAGCGTATCGCCCGGCTTGATCTCGCCACGCGCCTCGGCGTGCTGGATCATGCTCAGCGCCGGCCGGTCCTTGACCGAGCCGGCCGGGTTGTTGCCTTCGAGTTTGGCGAGAATGATGTTGCTGGTCTTGCCCGGGAGCCGCTGCAGGCGCACCAGCGGTGTGTTGCCGACAAAATCTTCGAGCGCGCGGGTTTTCATGCCGTCATCTTAATGCAATTGCGCCCGAAATAAACGCGAGTGCGGCACGCCAGGCAAGCTGCCTGACGTGCCGATTCAGCTAGCGAGTCGCCAGCAATTCAACTTCAAAAATGAGCGTTGCCTTCGGCGGGATCACGCCGCCGGCGCCACGATCGCCGTAACCGAGCTGCGGCGGAATGGTCAGGCGCCGTACCCCGCCCACCTTCATGCCGGCCACGCCCTCGTCCCAACCGCGAATCACCTGCCCGGCGCCGAGCTTGAATTCGAACGGATCGTTCCGGTCCTTGCTGGAATCGAACTTGGCGCCGTTCTCCAGCCAGCCGGTGTAGTGCACGGAAACGGTCTGCCCCTTGCTGGCGACCGTACCGTCGCCCACGGTGGTGTCCTCGAATTTCAGTCCGGAATCGGTCATCTGTGTCATGCAAATCCCCTGTTTAAAATTGTCAATTCAACTGCCGCCATGATACGCGAGACAGCCGCATCTGGCAGCACCAAACTCCCCTCTCCCGCCTCGCGGGAGAGGGGCCGGGGGAGAGGGAAGCAAAGGCTATGGACTGAACGCAAAGTGACATCTGCAGACACGATGGCGTCGTGACGCACCCTCTCCCCAACCCCTCTCCCATACATGGGAGAGGGGTATACATACTTTCGCTCCCGCAGCGCATTCCGTGCCTAATCCAGATGTAGGTCGGCCTTCAGGTCGACATGTCGGGCTAAAGCCCGACCTACGGAGCATCGCAATTTGTAAGGATGTTCCCCTCTTTCCCTGCTGTAACGCATTCAGTAAGGTAGCGCCCCTATGGCCAACTCTCCTTACGTCCTCGACGCCAGCGCGGACAACTTCCCGCGCCTGGTGCTGGAAAATTCCGCCAAGGGTCCGGTACTGGTGAATTACTGGTCGCCGAAGGCCGGCCCATGCCTGATGCTGATGCCGCGCCTCGTGCGCCTGGCCGGCGAATTCGGCGGGCGCTTTCTTCTGGTGATGCTCAACGCCGATGAGTGCGGGCAGCTGGCGCGCTCGCAGGGTGTGGTCAGCCTGCCCACCATCAAGGTCTACCGGCACGGCAAGGTGGTGGATACCCTGCACGGGGCGGAATCCGAAAGTGTGCTGCGCGACTTCATTCGCAAGCAGTTCGCCGACAGCACCGACACACTGCTGCTGCGTGCCCTCGACACGCACGCGCAGGGCGACACCGCCAGTGCCGTGCGCCTCGCCGCCGAAACCGCAAACGCGCCATCCCTGGCGCGCGGCCCTCGGCTCGATCCAATCGCCGAAGCGGCGCTCGCCGACCCGCAGAGCACGCGTATCCCGCTCGATCTTGCCAAGCTGCTGGTGCTGCAGGGCCGCTATGCACAGGCCGACGACCTGCTGCAGGCGCTGCCGGACGAAGTGCGCGAGGAGTCGCCGGAACTCCGCCGGCTCGCCGCCCATGTGTCCATCCTGCGCACTGCCCGCGAAGCAGCGCCGCTCACGGAGCTGGAACAGGCCATCGCCGCCAATTCCGATAACCTGGAAGCCCGCTACCAGCTGAGTGCCGTGCAGTTGATAGCAAACGACTATGATGCCGCCATGCAACAACTGCTGGAGATCGCCAAACGCAGCCCCGGCTTCCGTCACGACGCCGGTCGCATGGGGCTGCTCGCCCTGTTCGAACTGTTGGGTGACGAGGATGTACGCGTGATCCGCTATCGCGCACTGCTGCAAACGGCGATGCATTGAGGCACAGGATGGATTTGTAATGGCCAAGCGCATCCTTCCCGCCATTCGAGATTTTGTGCAGATACTGGTGGACGGCTGGGGCAAGCCCAGCGTCTGTGACGATGCGGGAGTCCGCAGCCTGCAATTCAGTGGCGGGGCCGTGCAGAGTTCGATGCGTGTGTCCGAGCCGTACGAGTTGGACCTGAGTTATACCCGGTCGATGATGGGTTTCCTGCTGTTCAATGCCGAGCCGCGGCACATCCTGCTGGTCGGTCTCGGTGGGGGCTCGCTGTCGAAGTATTGCTACCGCCAGTTTCCGCAGGCGCACATCACGACGCTGGAAATCAACCCGGACGTGATCGCGTTGCGCGACGAATTCCTGGTTCCTCCGGACGACGAACGCTTCCAGATCATGCATGTGGACGCGAGCGAATATCTGGCGCGCCGCGACCTGCACGCCGACATCATTCTGCTGGATGGCTACGATGCCGAAGGCCTGCCGAGCTGCCTGTGCGCGGAGTCTTTTTATTCCAATTGCTGGCAGGCCTTGAGTGCGCAGGGCGTGCTGGTTGCCAACCTGTGGGGCGGCGAGCCGAACCGCGGTATTTACCTCAACCGCCTGCGCGGCATCTTCGACGGTCGCGTGTGGTGGAGCAAGCCCCGCGACAGCAGCAACCTGATCGTGTTCGCCGTGAAGAACGCGCACTTTTATCCGCAGTGGTCGCGCCTGATGTCGACGGCGCAAACCCTGGGCAAGCGTTATCGGCTGGATCTGCCGTGGGTGGTAAAAAACATGCGGCGCCGCGAGGAGCCGGACGGTTGATGCGTGCGGCAAGCTGAAGACCGCCGCTTCCGACACAACACCGGCCAGGCCGGCTGCATCGCCGATCGTCGGCCGACGGGCACACACACACTTGAAGGCCGCGCAGGATGGGCGTAGCGTATCGAGGGTCCGGGTTTTTGAATGACTTCAGGCGCCCGGGCTGATCGATCCGTATCCCGGCCCGGTCGCCGTTCCGGCAAACATCACGATGAATGGAGGCATCTCATGCGCAAAATTCTTTTTGTTTTCCTGTTCGCGTCACTCGCGCTGCCCGCGTGTGCGCAGCAGTCTTCACCGAAGACCACACCGCTCAAAACCGTGGCCATGGAACCGCAGGCCGTGGAGAAGCTGCTGGAGAAACGCCTGACGCTGAATTTCGTGCCCGGCGAAGTCGTGGTCAAGATGAAACCGGCGGCGGCATTGCGCATCATGCCGTCCACCGAGCTCAAGCGTCTCAATCTCGAAGTCAAGCGTGAACAGACCTCGGGTGGCGAGATCGTCTATCGTCTGCCGCCAGCCATGCTCAGCACCCTGGCGAAGAAGGACGCAGGCGACCGGACATTGGCGGCAGTCAAGAGCCTCAAGGCCAGGCCGGATGTCGAATACGCGCAGCCGAACTACATCTTCCAGATCACGGCCACACCGAACGATTCGGGATATCCGAAACAATGGCACTACTTCGACAACGGCAGCGGCG
>CAYHES010000136.1:0-6784 GCA_964355495.1 uncultured Acidiferrobacterales bacterium | reverse complement strand
GTCGTAGCCGCCTTTGAGCTGGCCGATGAGCACCAGGCCGTCGGGCGAGACGCTCAGGTTGGTGATGCCGTAGCCGGCGAGCGGCAGGGTGGCGCCGATGAATTGGGCGGCGCCGAACGGGTCCTGGATGATGCCGAGTTTGCCGCCCACGGCCACCCGCTTGGCGGAGGCCGAGCCGCCGAAGGCAATCGGCACGCCCATGGGCGGAATCAGGAACATGGGCGCCTCGAACATGGCGTTGAAGTACGGATCGTTGAAGTTGTAATTGTCGTCGGCGACGATGGCGTACTCGATGCCTTGGTACTCAACCAGCACCGCGCTCTGGGCGCGCTGGATGTCGAGGCGGTCCCGGACGATATCCCGGCCGGGTTGCGACATGTCGATGTGTGTCATCACGGCGCTGGTGACCACGCCCTCGGCATCGCGGGTCAGGTCCAGGGTCGACAGGCCCCGGTTGTAGTCTTTGACATTGCCGACCAGGTAGTGATCGGCATCCTTGGTGGCGGTGATCACCTGCGGGGCCTTGCCGCTGTGGCCATCGCTCGGCAGTACGGCCGTGACCGGGGCGGCGATGTTGCCGGTGCGGAAGTTGACTGTGTTGAGATCGAAGATCAGGACGTCGCCGGTTTCGCCGAAGGCGCTGACGGCGCGCGCGACCGAATCGCGCTGTTTCGGCACCGCGACCACGAGCGTATGGCCATCGGGGCCGACGGTCATGCCGGAGACGCCGTACTTCGACTGCTCGACGCCGGTGTTCTTGAGCGATAGGGCCTGGTTGTAGTGGGCACTGCCGGGGTTGATGTCCATCACCAGCAGGCGGTTGCCGCCTGGGCCGCTGCCGTAAGTGCTGCCTTCGCCGATGATGAGCAGGTTGCCGACGGTGGCAAGGCTCACGATGTTCTTGCCGCCTTCGATCTCGATGGTGCTGATGAGCTTGAAGCTGAGCGTGTCGATGACGTAGACCACGCCCTTGCCGCCGACGTACACGCGGCTCAAGTCGTCCGTGAACACGAGCGGCTGCACCTTGTTGCCGGTGAGGTAGGTGCCATTGAAGTTATTGGGCGTGCCGAGCAGGCCGAGGATATCGGTGCGGCCGACGACATTGGCCTCGGTCAGGCCCTCGGTCTCGCGGGTGAACACCACGCCGGTGCGGGTGAGCGCGGCGGCCATCAAGGGCTTGGGGGCGATGCGGATGTCGTTGCCGGCGAATTCGAGCGGCTGGCCCTGGATCTCGACACCGGAGCCACTCAGGCCGTTGTTCGGGATGAGGCGCACCAGTTGCCAGCGCACGCTGCCGATGGCGACGTCGGTGGGCGGGATGATTTCCAGCGGACCGGACGTGGTTCCGACGCGAAGAAACAGCTTGCGCCGGCCGTGTTCGTCTGCCGGCAGTGCGACATGCTGGGATTGCCCTGATTATTTCCGCTATTTCCGCGTGGGCACGTACAACGTGCCCACCCTTGGCTCGCCGGTAGCGCATGGTTTCATTCATCCTCCGTTGATGTTGGGCTTCACAAATGACGTTCTGCCCAACACGACTATCCGCAGCTTGCACCCGAGGCACGCGACACCGTGCTCACACCGGAACATGCCGCCGGCACCTAAGCCGGTGACTTATCGGGCACCGGCAGACGCCGCTGCACGATCCGTGCGCGCAAGGCTCGGTACACCTCCGGCTCGACGGCGTCCCGCGGTACGAGCTGTATGCGCGTGCGCTCGCCCGCGCGTTGCAACGTGAGGCGCACGAAACCGGCATGGGTAGTGGCGCGCGCGATCCGATAGCGGCGCTGTTCGCCGTTGGCAGTGCGAATGCAGGAACCGTCTTCCTCCAGCCTTATTTCGCACTCACTCGCGCGTATGCCATGGCGGTTTTGCCGCCAAAAACTCGCGCCGACCAACGCCACGAGTCCAGCCTTGAGCACCGGCACGATCGGCAGAACGAGGAGCAACAGTAGCGCACCGGAATGGGCGCCGAGCACAATTGCATTCAGAATGAATGATTTTTTTATGTTTATAATCAAGTTATTGAATAACTTTATCAATAATTGCCTTTAAGTCAGAGGGCGGCTCCTGTTGGCCCTGGAGCCAAGCGAGCAACGCCTGATCCGGCTGTTCGAGAAGACGCAGGAAAGCGTCCTGCTCCTCCACAGTCAGCACGCTGTAGTGCTGTTCCAGAAAGCGGCCAAATAGAAGATCGAGTTCCAGCAATCCACGCCGGCATTGCCAGCGTAGGCGCCGCAAGGTTTCATCTTCAGCGACACTCACAGCACGCGCTTGAGCAGCAGTTGACGGATATGGCCGATCGCCTTGGAAGGGTTGAGCCCCTTCGGGCAGACGTCGGTGCAGTTCATGATGGTGTGGCAACGGAACAGCCGATAGGGATCGTCGAGGTCATCAAGACGTTCGCCTGTAGCTTGATCACGGCTGTCGTTCAGAAAGCGGCTCGCCTGTAGTAGCGCCGCCGGGCCGAGGAAGCGGTCCGGATTCCACCAGAATGAGGGGCAGGCGGTCGTGCAGCAGGCGCACAACACGCACTCATACAAACCATCGAGACGCGCGCGCTCCTCCGGGGATTGCAGGCGCTCGATCTCGGGCTCGGGATCTTTATTGATGAGCCAGGGTTTAACCGTCCGGTACTGATTGTAGAACTGGGTCAGGTCCACGATCAGGTCGCGGATCACCGGCAGGCCCGGCAATGGCCGAAGCGTAATCGGCTGCTTGAGCGCATCCAGCTGGAGTATGCAGGCGAGCCCGTTGCGGCCATTGATATTCATGCCGTCCGAACCGCACACGCCCTCGCGGCAGGAGCGACGAAAGCTCAGGGAATCATCCTGTTGCTTGAGCAGCAGCAGCGCATCCAGCAGCATGATCGCGCCGCAGTCGTCCGCCAGTTCGTAGTCCTG
Organism: uncultured Acidiferrobacterales bacterium; assembly: GCA_964355495.1. Lineage (GTDB taxonomy): Bacteria > Pseudomonadota > Gammaproteobacteria > Acidiferrobacterales > UBA6901 > UBA6901. The sequence goes on along the minus strand of CAYHES010000136.1, from coordinate 3,881 downwards.
CATGCGCGGCTTGCTGTCGGTTTCCGGATTGAAGCGGTAGATGGAAAATTTCATGCGCCCCCTCAATATGTGCGCTTCTTCGGCGGAAACGAATCGACCGTGAGCGGTTTCATGCGCACCGGCTTGTAATCGAGGCGTTGGGCATCGCGGCTATAGAGCGAATGCTTGAGCCACTGCAAATCGTCGCGCTCCGGATAGTCCACGCGCGAGTGCGCCCCGCGGCTTTCATGACGCGCCGCCGCCGAGACCACCGTGGCCAGCGCGACTTCCATCAGGTTCTCGGTCTCGAAGGCTTCGATGCGCGCGGTATTGAACACCTTGCTGTGATCCCGCAGGCACGCGCTCTGCAAGCGCTCGCGCAGCTTCAGCACCTTCACCACTCCCTGATCGAGCACCTCCTGGGTGCGGAACACACCGCAATGCTGCTCCATGGTGCGGCGCAATTCGTCGCCCAGCTTGTCGGCCGACTCGCCATCGCCCTTCACCTCCCAACGCGCCAAGTGTTGCAGCGCCGGCTCAATGCTCGCGTCGGTCAGCGTACGGTGATAGCGATTTTCCTTCAGGAACTCCAGAATGTGGTTGCCCGCGGCGCGCCCGAACACCACGATGTCGAGCAGCGAATTGCCGCCCAGACGATTGGCGCCGTGGATCGACACGCAGGCGCACTCCCCCACTGAATACAGGCCGGGCACCGGCTCTTCCGGGCCGGTCTGCACCGGCGCCACCACCTGGCCGAAGCGATTGGTCGGGATACCACCCATGGTGTAGTGCGCGGTCGGGTAGACCGGCATGGGTGCTTCGATCGGGTCGACATGCGCGAAGCGCATGGACAACTCGCGGATACCGGGCAGCTTGCTCTTGATCAGGTCCGCGCCCAGATGATCCACCTTGAGGTGGATGTAATCCTTGTTCGGCCCGCAACCGCGTCCCTCGCGCACCTCGATCGCGATGGCGCGCGCCACCACATCGCGGCTCGCCAGATCCTTGGCATTCGGGGCATAACGCTCCATGAAGCGTTCGCCCCGGCTGTTCACCAGATACCCGCCCTCGCCGCGTGCGCCCTCGCTAATGAGCACACCGATCCCGGCGATGCCAGTGGGGTGAAATTGCATGAACTCCATGTCCTGCAGCGGGATGCCGGCACGCAGCGCCATGGCCATGCCATCGCCGGTGTTGATCATGGCATTGGTGCAGGTGCGGTACATGCGCGCCGCGCCGCCGGTGGCGATGAGCGTGGTCTTGGCCTCGATGATCAGCGGCTCGCCGGTTTCGATCTCCAGCACCAGCGCGCCGAGCACGCAGCCGTCGGTATCGCGCAGCAGATCGATAACGAAGAACTCGTCGAAGAAGTGGGTGCGCGCCTTGATGTTCTGCTGGTAAAGAGTATGCAGGATCGCATGCCCGGTGCGATCGGCCGCCGGACAGGTGCGCGCCGCCTGCGCGCCGCCGAAGTTCTGGCTCTGGCCACCAAATGGACGCTGGTAGATACGGCCGTTGTCGAGGCGCGTGAACGGCACGCCGTAGTGTTCCAATTCCACCACCTGGCGCGCCGCCGCGCGGCACATGTACTCGACCGCATCCTGATCGGCGAGGAAGTCGCCACCCTTGATGGTGTCGTACATGTGCCAGTGCCAGTTGTCCGGCGACACGTTGCCGAGCGCGGCGTTCATGCCGCCCTGCGCGGCCACGGTGTGCGAGCGGGTCGGAAAAACTTTTGAAACGACCGCCACATGCGCCTCGCCTTCGGCAAGTTGCAGCGCCGCGCGCAGCCCGCCACCGCCCGCGCCGATCACCAGACAATCGAATTTACGCCGCGCGATGCTCATACGCGCGCCTCCACCAGCAATATCTGCGCGGCCCAGAAAGCCAGCACGAGCAGACCAAGGGCCAGCAGCAGTTGTGCGACAAACCGTACCCACAGGGGCTTGAGATAATCGAGGAATACGCTGCGCAGGCCGACCCAGGCATGCACCAGCACACTCAGGAAGAATAATGCGAATGCCAGCCTCACTCCGCCCGCCACCATCCACGCCTTCCAGGCGACGTAGTCCGCGGGCGCCGCCATCGCAAGCCGCGCCACCAGCCACAGCGCGAAACCGGCGAGATAGAGCGCACTCAGTCTTTGCGCAAGCCATTCGCCGAGACCGCGATGCGCGCTGCCACTGCCCCGAGGGCTCGTTGTCTTCATGGGAACAGGCATCCTGCGGCGATCAAACCAGCGCCCGCCACGCCGGCCAGCGCCAGCCAGGCCCCCAGCCGGCCACCGCTGCGGCTGATGCCGATATCGAGATCGAGCAGCAGGTGACGCACGCCGGCCAGGAAATGATGCGCCAGCAGGATCGTGGCGAACAGCAGGAGCGCACGCGCCGGCAGGGAACCCAGGAGCGCAACGACCTGCGCGTAACTCTCGGGGCTGCGCAGCGATTGCTGCAGAAGCAGAAATGCCAGCGGCAACGCCACAACCAGCAGGACTCCGCTGACCCGGTGCAGGATGGAAACCACGCCACCGACCGGCAGACGAATGTGCAACAGGTCGAGGTTTTTCGGGCGCTTGTTGTTCTTATCTGCCATGCCGTTTCCCTACGTTCCTATTACCACAGTCTACCTCTCATTCCCGGGACTTCCAGTTGAACCGCTCCGTGTCACACATCACCATCTTCGCCGAGAATGTCCGACAGCTCAAACCCTTGATTGTCATGAGGACCAGGCTGAGGGTTGCGGGCAGGAGCGGTATACTGGCTGCTCACAGACAGGAGCCGCCAACACCCATGCAGCCAGCCACAACGACCCTTGCCTCGATGAGCGCCGAGTGGCGTGTGTTTCTCGCCCACGCGGGCGCCGTAATCGAAGACGACCGTGTCCTGCATTACGGCAACCCGGAAGCGGAACGGCGCAGCGCGGCGAACGCCAACGTCCTTGTGGACCTGTCGCCGCTCGCGCTGCTGCGTGCCGAAGGTGCGGATGCGCAAAACTTCCTGCAAGGCCAGCTCAGCAACGATATCCGCCTGGTCAGCGAAGTACGCGCCCAGTTGAGCGCCTACTGCAACGCCAAGGGGCGCATGTTTGCCATTTTTCTGATCTTCCGGCGCACGGATGATGCGTATTACCTGCAACTACCCGCCGCCTTGGCGGAGCCGATGCTCAAGCGCCTGCGCATGTTCATTCTGCGTGCCAAGGTCAAGCTTGAACCCGCGGACAGCGGACTCGCGCGTATTGGCCTGTCCGGACCGAACGCCGATGTCCTGCTGACGAATGCGCTGGGCAATGCGCCGGCGAATGTCTACGACAGCATCACGCGCGATGACGTCACGGTCATCCGCCTGTCCGGCCCGCATGCTCGTTTCGAGCTGATCGCACCGCAGGCACGCCTCATGCCGCTATGGCAGGCACTCTCCGCCAAGGCGGTGCCGGTCGGCGCCGGGCCCTGGGCGTGGCTCGACATCATGGCTGGCATTCCCGCGATCCTGCCCGGTACGGTCGAGGAGTTTGTGCCACAGATGGCGAATCTGGAACTGGTCGGCGGGGTGAGCTTCACCAAGGGTTGCTACCCGGGGCAGGAGATTGTGGCGCGCATGCATTACCTCGGGCGCCTCAAGCAGCGCATGTTCCGCGCACACGTCGAGAGCGCGCTGCCGCCACGGCCCGGGACGCCGGTGTTCGCGGCGGATCTGCCCGGCCAGAGCACCGGCAGCGTGCTGGATGCCCAGCCGGCACCGGAAGGCGGCTATGACCTGCTTGCGGTCGTGCACCTCAGCAGTCGCGAGGCCGGCGAGCTGCATCTTCAGGCCAGCGATGGCCCGCGCCTCATGCTCGAAAACCTGCCCTACCCTTTGACCGCGACGGAAAACGCGTAGTGAATCAACCCCATGGCTTCGCGCGGC
>CAYHES010000135.1:0-6815 GCA_964355495.1 uncultured Acidiferrobacterales bacterium | reverse complement strand
CTTACTGTGCAGCGCGTGTCGCGCGCCCGCGGATTGCCGGGTGTTGCCAGCATTACCGGTTGGGCACGCGCCACGCTGGCTGGTAGTGGCGCGGGCACGGCTGACGTCACCGTACGCCTCGTTGATCAGGCCGAGAGTGCCGATCTCAACAAACGCTACCGCCGCAAACGCGGTGCGACGAATGTGTTGTCGTTTACCTATGGCTTGGCGCCCGGGAAGGCCGGTTTGGCCGGCGATCTGGTGATTTGCGCGCCGGTGGTGCTGCGTGAGGCCGCGCAGCAGGACAAGCGGTCACGCGCACATTGGGCGCACATGGTAGTCCACGGTATACTGCACCTGCGTGGTTATGACCATGTTCATGAAACTGACGCACAAATCATGGAAGCACTAGAAATCCGTGTTTTGAAACGCCTCGGCTTCCCCGACCCTTACGCATGAAATTCCCCATGGCCAGTGATGAAGAAACCCAGACAGACAACGGCGCCGCGCCACGTTCACTGATTGAGCGACTCGGCCTGGCCCTGATGGGCGAGCCGGGGACCCGTGCCCAACTCGTGGAAGTGTTGCGCGACGCACAGAGCCGCGAACTGCTCGACCGCGATGCGCTCGAGATGATCGAGGGAGTGCTGCAGGTGTCGGAGATGCAGGTGCGCGACATCATGGTGCCGCGCGCGCAAATGGACGTGGTGGACTTCAGTCATCCGCCAGAGGTGTTCCTGCCGGTGATCGTAGACTCCGGCCATTCACGTTTCCCGGTGGTGGATGCCGACAAGGATCGGGTCATCGGCATTCTGCTCGCCAAGGATCTGTTGCCCTACCTGCAGCTCGACAAGAAGAAGCGTGCACGCTACAACCTGCGCGACACCCTGCGCCCGGCGGTGTTCGTGCCGGAGAGCAAACGCCTGAACGTGCTGTTACGCGAATTCAAGGCATCGCACAACCACATGGCGATCGTGGTGGACGAGTACGGCGGCGTGGCCGGTCTTGTGACCATCGAAGACGTGATCGAGCAGATCGTGGGCGAGATTCGCGACGAGTACGACATCGAGGCCGACGACGTGCTGATTGCCGAACGCGCTTCGGGCGAGTACGTGGTCAAGGCGCTCACGCCGCTCGAGGATTTCAATGCACGTCTCAATTCCGGTTTTATGCACAGCGAGATCGATACCATCGGCGGATTTGTCATGGCACGTCTCGGACGCGTCCCGCGCCGTGGCGAGAAAATCGAGTTCGATGGCCTGCGCTTCGAAGTGCTGCGCGCCGACAGCCGGCGTGTACACCTGCTGAAAGTCACCCGCCTTGCCGAATCTGTCTGATACCCGGCGCCTGCGTACGGCCCTGGCAGCACCGCGCGCCGACCTGCTGGCGCTGCTCGCCGGCGCGCTGTTGCCGCTGGCGTTCGCACCGCTAGCACTTTTCCCGCTGGCTGTGCTCTCGCCGGCACTGCTGTTCCTGTTGTGGCTGGACGTCACGCCGCGGCGCGCGTTGTGGCGCGGTTTGCTATTTGGCCTCGGACAGTTCGGTGTCGGTGTGTCGTGGGTGTATGTCGCGATTCACGACTTCGGTCATTCCGGCGTGCCGCTCGCGGTATTGCTCAGCGCGTTGTTCGTGGGCATGCTGGCTGTGTTTCCGATGTTGCTCGGCTACCTGTCGGCACGTTTTCTGCGCGCGACGGATTGGTTGCGTCTGGCACTGTTGTTCCCGGCTGCCTGGACGCTCATTGAGTGGTGCCGTGGCTGGGTTCTGACGGGCCTGCCCTGGCTCAATCTCGGTTACAGTCAGATCGATGCGCCGTTGCGCGGCTTCGCACCACTCGTCGGCGTGTACGGGGTGACACTGGCGGTGGCGCTCTCCGCCGGACTGCTCGCATTGCTCGTTCTGACCGGAGGACGTGCACGCTACGCCGCCCTTGCCGGACTCGGCGTGCTCTGGCTTTCCGGCGCGCTGCTGACGCAGGTCAACTGGACCCGAGCGAGCGGTCCGCCGCTGCGCGTTTCGCTGGTGCAGGGCAATATTCCGCAAGACGCGAAGTGGAGTCCGGAGCATGTGCAGCACACGCTTGATCTGTATGCCGACCTCACACGCCAACACTGGGACAGCCAACTGATTCTGTGGCCGGAGGCAGCCATCACCGCGTTTTATCACGAGGTAGCGGGCGATTATCTGCCTGGACTCGCGCGCGAGGCGCACACGCACGGCGCCGATATCGTGCTTGGCATTCCGGTGCGCGAGCCGGGCACGCGTCGCTATTTCAACAGCCTGCTGGCCTTGAGCGAGCAACCCGGTTTCTATCACAAGCGCCACTTGGTGCCGTTTGGCGATTATCTGCCGCTTGAGGATTTTCTGCGCGGTCTGATCCGCTTCTTCGATCTGCCCATGTCTGGCTTCAGCGCCGGACCGGACGGGCAGCCGTTGTTGCAGGCCGCCGGCCAGAAGATCGCGAGCGCCATCTGTTATGAGGACATCTTTGGCGAAGAGTTGATCGCCGCGCTGCCCGAGGCCACGTTGCTGGTGAATGCCACCAATAACGCCTGGTACGGAAACTCCTTCGCACCGCACCAGCATCTCGAAATGTCGCGCCTGCGCGCGCTCGAGACCGGGCGCTATATGTTGCGCGTCACCACCAATGGCGTCTCGGCAATCATTGATCAGCACGGGAAAATCCGTGGCCGCTCGCCGCAGTTCGAAACCTATGTGCTCACTGGTGAAGCCGTGCCCCATTCTGGCGTCACCCCCTATGTGCGGACCGGGAACCTGCCGGTGATCCTGCTGGTGCTGGGCATCCTTGTTTATGGAGTCTTGGTCGCCCGGCGCCAGCCGGTGTGATGCGCCGTCGCGTAGGGTAGAACAACCGCAACGTTGTTTAAGCCGTACACGGAATGTCGCGCGCGGTTAGTCGACGACTGCATGGATGCAGGAGGTAGAGCAAAGCATGGAGCAGTTGCCGAGAACAAGAATAGACAACAACACACAGCGGCAGATCCAGCACCTTTATTGAAACCCGGGGGCGTGCAGCCCGAGATGAGCGTGATCACAGGAATATGAACCCGAGGCAATAGACGGTGGTTTTCGGGGAAAAGGGGCTTTATGCTTCCTATACTCGGGTAGGGAAAATAAATCTGAAGATCATGTGCTGTTCCCGCCTTCGGCTGCGATGCTCGACGACGGCTACGGGTCCCAATGTCAAAAAGCAACACCAGTCACCGAAAAGCAGGATATAGTTTTCGTAGGGTGGATTTGGGTCCGCATGGCCACAATCCTCCGATCGACGTGTTTCTTTTGAATGTATCCGGCGCAATTCGCGAGGCTCATTGCGCCCTACACAGGCTTAGTGCGCAGTCTTTGAAATGGAGGGATTCATGAGAATCGCAGGCGCTGGTTTATTGGTGAGTGCTTCGCTTCTGTTGGCGCCGGGGGTTGTGCGCGGCGACATGTCAATTGAGCTCGTCAGAGACGTATGTATCCCCGAGTTTAGTTACCACTTGCAGGAAACCAAAGAGTCTTCATTGCTTGCCGAAGCGATTGCGCATGGCTTTGAGAGTTTTGATGATACTGCTAGGCAAAAGCGTCTAAGTTTGCTGGAAGCCAATGGATTGTATTTGCCAGAGGTGCAGAGGCGTACTTGTAATATTCCACCAGTTAGTCCGGTGGCACCTGTAGAAGGGGATAGCATAGGTGTTCTGCGGATTGTCTGTCTCCCTGCGTTGCGTTATTTGGAAGTTGAGGTAATACAGGATTCACGACTGAGCGGTGTGATCTCACAAAAACTTCATGCCGCTTCTCATCAAGAGAGAGAAAAATATCTACAAGTCTTGGCTGAGCATAACTTGTATTTGGCCGACAACCTGAACTATTCGTGCAAGATGCCTGAAACTACATACAGAATGGGGACCAGAGATATTGTATTTTCAGGCGGCAATCAGGGACAACCGGACCGCTTCGTTGGTTTTGATTTGTGGGCAAATGATAAGCCTTGGCTCCAAGGTCTTCGCGCTAGCCCCGTTGTCGATGGACAACCATTAATCACAAGTTTCATCATTTCCGATGGCAAGCGGGGATGGACTCCATACAGAGAAGCTATTCTCTGTCTCAATGAGAATGGGGGCAGAGAGCCGCGATGTGATGACATGAGATTTCGCTTGGCTGACGAGGAGGCCATGTGGGGGGCTAACTCAGACGATTTCCTGCCTGTGACTCAGGGTGTGTTGGTGCCTACGCCTAGTTTCAATTGTGCGGTTGCTGCCACTGCTCTAGACAAAGCCATATGCAGAGACAAAAAACTTAGCAGAATCGATGCAGTCATGGCGAAATTCTACCAGCATGCGAGCGAAAGATTAGACTCGAAGCGATCAGATGCATTGCGCATGGAACAAAGACAGTGGCTTAAATCAAGAACTGAGAAATGTGCCGGTGGCGATTCTTCCTGCCTGAAGAAGCTCTATGAGGATCGCATTTATGCATTGTGGTTCAGATATGAAAACCGTGTTGCGTTTAGGGTCCCAAATAGATACCCCGAAATGGGATTCTTCAAAGGGTCGCGCGGGATGTGTGGTTTTACTGGCTTGGATCCTTCAGATAGATACTTGGTATATGCAGCCGGTGGCTATCGTGGTCGGTCACTGAATGTGCAAATTGACCAAAGTGGGTACAAGGCTACTCAGTTCGATGTCGCAGTGAATTCGCCTGACAAGCCAGTGGTATTGATTCTTGGTGCGTATGAACCCTCAATTTGGAACGTCAGTTGGACCAAGCGCACCAGAATACTGGCTGTTCTGGCAACCGGCTATCACCGGCAAGCTGTCGCTGGGTTGCCAGATGGAACGCCTATTCTGGTTAGTACGGGCGATAATGATGGGTCATGTGGAGGTACCTATATAGACAATAGGTTGGATAATAGAGCTGGCCGTGTTCCTGACCCATCGCGCACGCTGTCTCCGCTATCGAAAAAAGTTTTTGGGAAGCCCGAAGATAAAGTTTATTTCGCCGATAAGAATGGTCGTATCGTTGTTGGCGAAGCAATCCCCGTTGGCGAACATCTGGCTACATCGCAAGACACCTTGCCGGAGAATTTTCCTGACAAAAGGGCCGCACTTGCAGGTGAGGATGGGCTGAGGGACGCCGTAGCGAAGGGGTTCATTCGTCCCGCAACAATGAAGGATCGAGAAGAATGGATAAAGCGTAGAGCGGGGATCACGCCGAAATATCCATCACAACCATGGCACGATGGGGGCGTTCCCATAGTTGCCAATCATACTTATGTAATATTAAAGCCATTCAAGATTCCGGCCGGTGGCGGCTTTTTGGCGGTATTTTATCTTGCCGACGGTGTCCCATTTCCTGATGGCGAACTTGGTCATTCCCCGCTATACGACTTCAATACAATGGCGTGCCATGGTGTTGTCTGTAACCATTGATTAGCAAGCATAGCCCGCGTAGAGCGCAATGAACGAAGCGAATTGCGCCAGATGTTGCCGTTGGTTTTGACGTTTCCCCGTCGGAGCAGACCCCGTAGTGATCAAACAGATCCTCGATCATCTGGAACGCCGCACTCAGCAGTCACGGCCATGACACCTACGGCGCGGGCGCCGCCGCGGCGGCGTGTAGGACCTGCGGGATTAGGCCTGCGTCATCGTACGCACGGAAAGCTATGCCTCACGGGGCATCGGCAGGGTTGCTCTTGCGTTCACCGGCAGGCGAGCGTCATCCCGCCAACGAGCGCACAGCCAACCCCGGGGTAAAACGCCTGCCGGATTTGCGATTCCGGTCTGTCCACCCACACATTTGTTGAAACCCGGGCGCGCGCAGCCCGAGATGAGCGTGATCACAGGAATATGAACCCCAGGCAATAGACGGTGGTTTTCAGGGAAAAGGGGCTTTATGCTTCCTGTACTCGGGTAGAATAGCGGCGGCGTTTTCCCATGCTGTACTGGAAGCGGAAGCGGAGCGCGCGGTTACGGTTCACATTTTATTTTGAGGAATGACGATGAAACAGCGAATTCTGTGGTGTATGGTGGCCGGTTTGTTGGTCGGTGCCCCGGTTCTGGCGGCGGACGGAGTGAAGATCGGCTACGTGGATGTACGCGCGGTGCTGCTGGAAAGCAAATCCGGCAAACAGCACAAGGCGAACCTGGAAACCCTTGCCAAAGACAAACAGGCTGCGATCAAGAAGGAAGAAGACAAGCTGAAGTCGCTGCAACAGACACTAGAGAAGGAGATACTGACTCTCACCGAAGCGCAGAAGCAGGAAAAGCAGCGCAGTTTCGAGGAGAAAGTTCTGGCCTACCGGAAGATGGGGTCGGATGCCGATCGTGAGTTACGGCAGAAGGATGCCGAATACACGAATAAGGCACTGGAAGAAATCCGCAAGGTTACTACCGAAGTCGCGAAGGAGGAAAAGGTCGGTCTCGTCCTGGGCAAGATCGATTTGTCCGTGCTCTATGCCGAGGACGGCATGGACCTCACGGCGAAGGTGATCCAGAAATACGACAGCCGCCCGGCCGCCAAAAAGTGATCGGCTGAAGACACGGACCCGCCGCGCGCGGGCCCGTTTTCCACACTTTCGCCATGTAGGGTGGACGCACGCCAGCAAGACCCGGCGTGCGGAATGCGGTATTCTTTTGGTCTTGATTCCCCAGTCTTTAAGATCATTCCGATGGACGAGCAATACCTCCCCGAAAGCGTAGAGCGCGACGCCCAGCGCTACTGGGAAAAGCACCAGTCCTTCAAGGCCGTCGTAGACCCGCTGCGGGAGAAGTTCTATTGCCTGTCGATGTTCCCCTATCCGTCCGGCAAGTTGCACATGGGGCATGTGCGCA
>CAYHES010000134.1:0-6839 GCA_964355495.1 uncultured Acidiferrobacterales bacterium | reverse complement strand
CCACCTGCTTGATGTAGTACGCCTGCACCTCGGTGGCGGTATCGATGCCGGTGAGGCCGCCGCCGATCACCACCGCCGGCAGCCGCACCTGCAAATTCGCAAGGCTGGCGTTCTTGGCGGCGCCGGTGAGCTGCAGCGCCATGAGGAAGTCGGCCGCCTGGCGCATGCCACGCGCCAGACTGCCCGGGATCGGCAGCGCCTGCGGCAGGCCGGCACCAACCGCGATCGATACATGATCGAAGCCCAGTTCCCAGGCATCGTCGAGCGTCACGGTGCCGCCGAAGCGCACGCAGCCGAATACCTGGAAATGGGTGCGGCGCGCGAGGGTCAGGTAGATGAGCTTGAGGAAGTTTTTGTCCCAGCGCACGGTGATGCCGTATTCGGCCACGCCGCCGAAGCCGGCCATGACGCGCGTGTCGAGGTCTTCTTCGAGTTCCTGGTAGTCGTACACCGGGCCCTTCAGCAGCGCGTCCGGCAGGGCTTCGATCTTGAGTCCGTCCACGCCCACGACCGCGAAGCCTTCTTGCAGCAGGTGATGGGCGAGCGTGAAGCCGGCCGGACCCATGCCGGTGACCAGCACCTTGAGGCCGTTGTACGGTTTCGGCAACCACTGTTTCGGACGCAGCGGGTTCCAGCGTGTGAGCAGGTCGTAGATCTCCACGCCCCAGGGCAGTGACAACACGTCGGTCAGGCAGCGCGTTTCGATCTGCGGGATGTTGACCGGGTCCTGCTTCTGGTAGATGCAGGACTTCATGCAGTCGTTGCAGATGCGGTGGCCGGTGGCCGGGCACATCGGGTTGTCCACCATGATCATGGCGAGCGCCGAAATCGTGTGGCCGTCGCGCTTGAGCGAGTGCATCTCGGAAATCTTTTCCTCCAGCGGGCAGCCGTCGAGTGGTACGCCGATGGCGTTTTTCTTGATGCCCTTGTCCGGCTCGCCCTTTTTTTCCGGAAAGCCCTTGGAGCAGAAGTCGCCGTCGTGGTCGTGGCAGTAGACGCAGTAATTGATTTCACTCTGGACTTCACGCGCGTTCATGCGCGGGTCGGTGAGGTGGAAACCATCGCGCGCGTGGCGGTGGCCGCTGGCGTTCTCGAAACGCTCGGTGCCGTCCTTCATCACGACCTTGATCGGCACCAGGTCGGCAAAGTCCACGCCCGCGGGCATGCGGAAGCTGACCCAGCCGTGCACCGCCTGCCGGCCTTCCGGGGTCGTGAGCGCGCGGATGCACCAACGCGTGAGTTTCTCGATCGGCTCGGCGTTGGCCGGTTCGGTGGTCAAGAGTTTCTCGGCAAACTGCGCAATCGCGAGTTCGCGATCGGTGCTGGTGTTGCCGGCCTGTTTTAACGCGGCGTTCAGCCAGGCATCGAGTTCGGCAAACGATTCGATTTCCTCTTTTTTTGCCAGGCGGCGGCGTGCGCGCCGCTGCACGAACAGTTTCTTGAAACTGAATACCGGGTTGTGCGCCAGCACCGCGCCGCGCGCCGCATCGATCTGCTTGCGGATGCCGAACAAGTCGGCGATCACCTCATCCAGCAACGGCGCGCAGGCGAGCAGCAGCCCGCTGTTCTCAATCGGCGACAGAACCTGACCCGCACGCACGGCCAGCAACTGGTCGTGTCGCACCGCGTCCTGGGACTTGAGACGACGCAGGTACTCCGCATCGAGGCGATTCAGGCCTTCCAGGGTAAGCAGGTCGGCCTGGCTCAGGCCGGGCAGGCCGGGGGGAGATGCGTGCATGATGGATCTCGTGACTGGAATCGGCCGGATTATTTATAGGGTCTGCGGGCCTATTCTACCCCATCGAACACAGTGCACGGCACCGTGTCCAGGTCACGGCGTACGCTGCCAGGTACCGGATTTGCCACCGGTCTTGGAGACGAGACCGACATCGGTCATGGTCATGCCGCGGTCCGCGGACTTGCACATGTCGTAGATCGTGAGCAGCGCGACCTGCACGGCGGTGAGTGCTTCCATTTCCACGCCGGTCGGTCCGGTGGTGGCGGCAAGCGCGCGGCACAGCACCGCGTTCTGCTTTTCGTCGGGCACCAGCTCGACCTCGACGCGCGTGAGCGCCAGCGGGTGGCAGAGCGGGATGAGTTCGGCGGTTTTTTTCGCCGCCATGATGCCGGCGATGCGCGCCACCGCCAGCACGTCGCCCTTCTTGTGCCCGCCGGCAACGATCAGGCGCAGGGTTTCCGGCTGCATGCGGATCTTGCCTTCGGCGACGGCTTCGCGCGCGGTCGCGGGCTTGGAACCCACGTCCACCATGTGCGCCTCGCCGGATTCATTCAGATGGGTGAGTTTGCTCATCAAGGTAGCCCTGTTGCGTTGCGCTCTGTTCGTCTTGCCATATTCTAGTGTAGTGCTTCATTCTGTTTGGTACTGATAACTTCCCGGAGCACCCTGTAGGCCGGGCTTTAGCCCGACATGTCGGCCTGAAGGCCGACCTACATTTCGAACATGCAATGTTCCGTCAATTGTGAAGCACTACACTGGCGAAGTTCGTAGGGTGCGCCCTGCGCACCGTTGGCGTCGATGAGCCGTGGCTTGGTGCTAAGAGAGTCTCTCAATAAAGAGTTTTCGCCGCGAAGGCGCGAAGATTTCTCATGTTGATGCTTTAACAGGTTGTTGAAAAACGCGCCGAAACATCAAACTTCGTCATTCCGGCGAAAGCCGGAATCCAGGATGTCGATGAAACCATGGATTTTAATTCCTGGACACCGGCTTTCGCCGGTGTGACGAGCCCTTTTTTCAACAGCCTGTTAACGATTTTTCTTTGCGCCTTCGCGTCTTTGCGGCAAATGGTCATATTGGCGGCGCCTCGTGGCGGATGCGCGGCAGCAGCTCCACCAGGTTGCACGGGCGGTAAGTGGCGTCGAGCTGGGAGAGGATGATCTTGTCCATGCCGAGCCGGCAGGCGTTGGTCGAGCCCGGCAGCATGAAAATGACGGTGCCGTTGGCGGTGATGCCGGCGTCGGCGCGCGACTGGATGGTGGAGGTGCCGATCTCGGCGTACGAGAGCATGCGAAACAGTTCGCCGAAGCCGGGGATGGATTTGGCGATGAAGGTCTTGGCGGCCTCCGGCGTGAGGTCGCGCTGGGTCATGCCGGTGCCGCCGGTGGAGATGATGACGTCAACACCGGGGTCGTCGATCCAGCTTTTGAACCGGGCACGCAGCTTGTCGAGGTCTTCGCGCACGATGGCGCGCGCCGCGACCCGGTGGCCGGCGGCCTTGAGCCTTTCTTCGATCAGGTCACCGGAGGTGTCGTTGTCGGGCGTGCGCGTGTCGGACAGCGTCAGCACGGCGACGTTGAGCGGGACAAAGGGACGGGCGGTCTTGCTCATAAAGGAAGCCCTACTCTGTTCGTCTTGTCATAATACTACGAAGCCCAATCATGTCTTTGTCGATACAAAGTTCATAAAATCAGTTGCACTCCGTTCGTCTTGTCATTGGGGTGCTCCGGAAAATTCCAACTCTATCAGTTGATGCGCGGCTCATCGGTTGGCGCGAATACCAGTTCGCGCAGACCCTTGAGGTCGCGCAGGGTGATCTGGTGGCCGTCGACCGCGACCAGCCCCTGATCGCGCAGTTTGGCGAGAATGCGCGAGAACGTTTCCGGCTGAATGGCGAGGCGCGAGGCGATGGCGCTCTTGGGCGTGGTGAGCTCGACGTCGGCGGCCTGGGCATCGCGCGGCGCCTGTTCCAGCAGGTACATGGCCAGGCGGTAGGTGGCGTTCTGCAGGGTGAGGCTGTCGATCTGGTTCACCAGCATGTGCAGGCGCCGGCTCATGGAGGCGAGCATGCCGAAGCCGATCTCGTGCGACTCGGCCAGCACCCGCAGGAAGTTTTTCTGGTCGAACGCGTAGAGCTCGCAGTCGCTGATCGCCTCGCCGCTCACCGGGTAGCGGCCGTGGGTACCCATGAACATCACGGCCTCGGCGAAGGTCTGGCCGGGGCGGATGATCTCGATGATTTTTTCGTGGCCATCGGGCGAGAGACGGAACAGCTTTACTTGTCCACGACGCAGAAAAAAGAAACGCTCGGCCGGCTGGCCATGATGAAACAGCGCCTCGCCGTGCCGGAGTTGCACGGTCTGCATGCCGCGAGTCAGGTGTGCGAGCTGCCCATCGTCGGCGTCGGCGAACAGGTACGCCTGGCGCAATTCGGCGAACATGCCGGTTTCGGGGATCGGGTTTTTCATGCCGACATGATAACCCTGTTCGCCCGTACCGGCGAAGGGCGGCGTCATGCCGGTTCCGGATAGCGAGCCACGCCGCTCAAGAAAATGCCCTCTCGGCCGGGCACCCGACACGTTTTGCACACACCCGGCGCTTCGGCCAAAATGGCCGCCTCTCATCGGAGCACACCGCGATGCTGTCACTCGCCGAGGCCCAGGCCGCTATTCTCGTCCGCATCCAGCCGGCCATGCGCAGCGAGGTGCTGGCGCTGGCGCGCGCCCACGGCCGCTATGCGGCCGCGTCCTTGTACGCGCGCGTCGACAACCCGGCGTTCGACAACTCGGCGATGGACGGTTACGCGCTGAACAGCCGCGATGTCGGCGCGCACGGCTGCCTGCTGCCGGTGGCCGGTGAATCGAGTTGCGGCAGCGCGCCCCAGGCACTCGCGCCCGGCACGGCCATGCGCATTTTCACCGGCGCGCCGCTGCCCGCGGGCGCGGACACGGTGGTGATGCAAGAGGACGTGGAACGCGCCGGCGAGCAAGCACGCTTTCCGCAAAACACCCGCGCCGGCAGCCACGTGCGCCGGCGCGGCGACGACTTTCACGCCGGCGACGCGTTGTATGCGCCGGGCCGCAGGCTGGGCGCCTACGATTTGGCGCTGCTGTCCGCGGCCGGTGTCGCGGAGGTCAGCGTGACGGCGCGCCCGCGCGTGCTGGTGGTGGCGACCGGCGATGAGCTGGTGGCGCCCGGCCAGCCGCTCCGGCCCGGGCAGATCTACGAGTCGAACCGGTTGGCGACGCTGCTGCTGCTCGAAGCGCTCGGCGCCGAGGCGGTGGATGGTGGCACGGTGCGTGACGATCCGGCGGCGTTGCGCGCCCTGCTCAAGGGCGCCGGCGATTACGACTTCATCATCACCAGCGGCGGCGCCTCGGTGGGCGACCATGACCTGGTGAAGCAGGTGTTTGCCGAGATTGGCGAGATCGGTTTCTGGAAGGTGAAAATCAAGCCCGGCAAGCCGGTGGCGTTCGGGCGCGTCGGCGCGCACACGCACTTCTTCGCGCTGCCCGGCAACCCGGTGTCGAGTCTCGTCACCTTCAAGCTGTTCGTCGAACCGGCGCTCCATGCCTGGCATCGCAGCCAGCCGCCGGCGATCGAGCTGCCGGCGATCGCGGCGAACGGTTTTCAGCGCAAGCCCGGACGCATGGAGTTTCTGCGTGCGCGCCTGTGGAACGAGAACGGCGAACTGAAGGCCGAGGTGCTTGCCGGGCAGGGATCGCACCAGATCGGCACACTGCGCCACACCAATGGCTTCATCCGCATCGGCGAGGACAGCCAGGGCTTCGTGGCCGGCGAGCGCGTGAACGTGATCCCGCTATCTTGATGCGCGCCGCGGATCGTGCGCGGACGGGTTGCCGAGCAAGTAGGTGATTTTAATGCCGCGGTAACTCGTCTGCCGCATCGCGACGCCGCGCGCATCGCTACAGGCGATCACGAGCCAGGCGTCGCCTCTCCACGTCGGCCTGGGATTCAGGCAGGTGCTGCTGAAGACGACGGTGCGGGAATAGGTCTGGAACAGGCCCGGTTTCGGGCGCAGGGTCACGGCCTGGCCGTAGGGCGGCGTTTCATTCGCATCGAGGTCGATGGTCTCGGCGAGGTAGCGGCCGGACGGGGAGGCCAGCGCTTCCGTCTCGGTCTTCTCCAGCAGCATGCCGCCGACGACCACATAGGTCGCCGCGACCGGCAGGTTCAGGAGCAGCAAGCCCAGCACCCTGAGCGCCGGGTTCTTGTAATAACGACGCGGCGATTCCTGAAACTTGTTACGCGTGGCGAGGATGGCCATCACCGCGATGAGACCGGCGCTGAGACACAGGCCACCCACGCCCAGCAGCACCATACCGCTCACCACGAAGAACGACGAGCGCAGGAACAGGAAGCCCAGCATGATGACCGAAGCGGCCACGAGCGGCGCGGCCCACATGAACAGGGCAAAGCGAAACAGACGGCGATGATTCATGGCGCGGCTTCCCCGTTTTCAACCCCGGTCTTCCTTATTCCGAGTGTAGTCGAGACAATCCGTTCTGCACGGCGCGTCGTTTGACGGCCCCCAGGGCGCTCCCGCCTGGTGTAGTGTTGCACTCTTGAAGGAACATTGCCTGTTCGAAATGTAGGTCGGCCTTGATGTATAGGACATACGAATGCCGCGAGGGCATGGATGCCCAGGAGCGGCCAGGCCGACATGTCGGGCTAAAGCCGCAACCAGGCCATCCCTGGCCTGCGGCCCTCGGACACGTGTCCCTGACGTCCCGCCTATATACGTCTCCCATCGGCGAAGCCCGACCTACAGGGGGCTCCGGGAAGTTACCGGGAAGTTATACTGAGAAGAACGGTAAATAGTGCGCACCCCGACATGTCTTGGATCCCTTCTCCCTGCGGGCATAGGTATCTACACAAACCAGGTTGGGGTGAACGCACTACCCCTTCTTGTAGGAGCGACCTCCGGTCGCGAATGAAATTAATCGCGGCCGGGAGGCCGCTCCTACGCGTCGCCCGTAGCCAGTGGAGCCCTACCTGACAATTTTCTGACATGTGTAGATACCTATGCCCTGCGGGACGACTCCATGGATGGAGGAGGTAGAACGAAGTTCGGAACCCGAGT
>CAYHES010000133.1:0-7052 GCA_964355495.1 uncultured Acidiferrobacterales bacterium | reverse complement strand
GAAGATCCGATTCGTGACTGTATTCCATTTCTCATGGATGGTTTGGCAAACCATCCATGGAAAATCGGATGCACACGTGGCAACCAGGCCGTGGCGGAGGTCTGCTGGGCCAGACGGTCTTCGCTGTTGATGTAGGTGAGAGACATCTGTCTATTTGGATTTGCTAAAGGCTCTCTATCGCAACAAGTAGTCTAGTGATATCTGGATGGGCACGTGCCAAATCGATGGTGCCTGCAATCTTCCTATGAATGAATGGCTTCTTGAACGGTGGTTTATCCATCGGATTCAGAGGTACACCCTTACTTCCGATCTGCCTCTTGAGTGTATTCAGGTCATAACCAGTGGTGTAGTCGACGCCGTTATTGGCTACTTTCATTAACACCGTCGCAGCCGCATCTTTATTTGCACTGGTAATTAGCGTGTTCTCAAGGTCTGAGCTAAACACGAAGACATTTAAACCGACGGCAGCTAATTCAACTGTTGCCTCAGCAGCAACGGCCTCGAAACTAGCCTCATCCTTATCAAGGACAGCATCAACCTTTGCGTGAAACGCCGCGCCACCTGCTATTGGGTATCCCGCAGCTTTTGCCCCAACAAGAACTGCACGTTCAGTTGATTTTGTCAGGGAGTCAAAGTCAGTTACGACAAGGTGCGGTATCTTGGCGGCATTCCAGGCGCGGATCATACGCAAGAAAGGTGAGAAGTTCGTATTGCCTGAGGCGGATATGATTGAGATTCGATGTGCCGCAGCTCCAAGTTTCTTCTCAATAAGCAGCTTGATCACACGCGCATCTGACTCACCCTCAACCAGGATCACTTTGTCAGCAAAGAAAAGCAACGAGTTCACTTCGTCACTATATGCATCGAATGTCTCTTGTTCATGCCGGTCCGTAACTTCGGCGACGTGCAGCGCAGAGTATTGGCCATCCTTCTTCACAAGCCCTAGCCGCGTGAACGGGGTTTCAGCGACTATGTAAGGGCTATGCGTAGTAACAATGACTCTAAGATTTTCCGACTGCGCGGCGAGAATGTCCTGATACAACTCCTTCTGTTTCTGTGGATGCAGAAATGCCTCAGGTTCTTCAACAGCAAGAACGAACTGTATGTCAGGACTCTCAGCTGCTTTCTGCTCAAGCCTATGTAACGCAAGCAGAACGCCGCTCTGAACACCAGAACCCGCCTCAGAAAGAGCGAGGGTTGTTTCACCTGTGTCAGTCATCTGGAAACCGAGGCGTAAATTATCAAGAATCCACTCGCCGACGTCCTGAACGTCGACGTCAAATTTCAACGCAAGGCTGTGCTGTGTCTTGAAACCAAAGTATTTCTCGATTTGCGGCAGCAATGCCTCGTTAATGTACGGTTTGATGGTATTTGAAACCTTGTCCCGAATTTCCTTGAGGATACGATATTCCCTGGGTGTCCCGCCTGCTTTCTGAGGAATAATCTTCGACAGTCCATGCTCACGAAGCATCCGCGAGAACAGCTCTTGAAATTGGGCAGACGTCGCGTCTCGCATTGCCGGAATTAGTACGAACTTGTTGTTCTCACGCAGCATCTTTAACACGTTGATTGCAGCTGGCGTCGTCTTAGCATTCCTCTCAATTTGTTCCAAAACTGTGAACGTCAGGTCGGATCGAACTGTGATGTGGAGCTGTTTCTCCTTGCCCTCTGTATCGTAAGTGATCGTGATCCGCCGCGCCTTGGCGCTTACTGGGAAGATCGGCAACAGCAGTTCGGCCAAGTCTGGGTGGAGTGCACCGAGAGCGAGAGTACCTTCATTCAGTTGATTCAGAACGATGTCTATAGCCTTGAGAATGGATGATTTACCATGATCGTTCTGACCGATGAGAACGGAGGTTTTCTCTAAATCGAACTTGAGCGACTTGAAGGCCTTGATGTGCGCAAACTCGAAGGATTTTATTTTCATACTTGTATCTCCCCGCTCATCAAGCGCGGCAGCAGCAAATCACGCGCCACGCGAAGCTTTTCGTTCTGAAACGACAGCGTGAGGATTTGGCGAAACATTGGCGCACAGGTCTCATCGTAGTCACGCAGAAGTGTCGCCGCTGGGCGCATAACCTCAAGTCTCTCAAATTTTGACTTATTCACATTGCCCATTGTCGCGCCACCACCGATCGCTTCCATTCTTTGTTTGAGGTCTTTGAAGGCAAAGAAACAGTAGTAACGGCAATGCACATCACGTGGGATAAGTGCGTTTATCTGTTGGTTGAACTGCGAACGTGTGGAAGTGAGCGCCACAACTCCTATGGTGCCGATGCACGATATGAGCAGAGCATCGGGCGGAAGATATTTACCTTTTTGTGTATCTGCGCCTTTCTCGGATAGGTAGGATTCGGTCTTTGTGACATAAACATTGCCGTGCATGTCTGGAGTCTTGATGAAGGGAATCTCTCCATCATAGTTGTCACTCTCTTTGGTGCTGGGTGTTTTGCCCGTGACAACATCGCCAAAATCACTGATGCACTTTCGCTCCCACCCCTCCGGCACGCCTTTGGTGATTCGGGTGTGTTCATGGCCGGGGAAGCGGAGGCGGACGAACCACTCGCGGTAGAGCTGCCGCGCTGCGTCTTCCAGCAACGCCATCCGCCGCCGATTGTTTTCGATCAGGTCGTCGTAAGCGGAGAGGATGTCGCTGATGCGACGCTGTGCAGTGTAGTCTGGAGCACGGACCTTTATCTCGTGAAGAACATTGCGGTCAACTCCAGGGATAGCGGCTTTTTCACTTTGGTAGTCCTTTAGGATATTTCGCAGGAAGTAGGCTGAAAATCGCGGGTCATTTCCTTTGAAGTCGATAACGTACAGCGCGGTATTTAACGGCCAGTAGTCTTCTTCAAGGTAGAATACTTCGCCAATTGTTCCGTATCGGCCAGTGACGACACCGGGTGCTTTTGCTTTGGCTTCTTTGTGACGGCCCGTAATTCCTGACGACGAAACAACAGGCACATCGCCGTCCTGTCGCGAATGCTCGGGCAAATCATGGCCACGCTTCAGCGTCAGTACGTCGCCGAGTCGGCATGACTGCCAGCTCATGCCCCCAGCTCCTCGAAGTTCTCCTGAATCTTTGCCGCCAGATCCACCGCCTCCTTATTCAGGTCGGAAAGTTCCACATGGATGTCGCGCAGCGTCTGTTCGAAGTCGAAGTCCTCGTCCTCTTCCGGCGGGGCAACGCCGACGTAGCGGCCGGGGGTAAGGCTCCAGTCGGCGGCTTCAATATCCTTGCGGCTTACCAGCTTCACCAGCCCTGGCACGGCTTGCAGCTCGGCCTTGGGGAAGCGGTCTTGCAGCCACGCTACCTGCCGGTGGAAATAGACTGCGTGCTTGAGTTGTTCGACGGCGGCCTTGCGCTGTTCGTCGAGCAGCTTGACCAGCTTGCTTGCGGCGCGGCGGTCGTAGGGTTCGCCGTTCCCCCTCTCCCCGGCCCTCCCCCGCGAGGGGGGAGGGAGTAGAGCGGCTTCATACACGGCGCTCTTCTCTCTGACTCCAGCACCCTCACCCCAGCCCTCGGCAACTGCTCCCTGCGTTGCACTACCTCCCGCATCCCTGCGGTCGTCTCCCGGAGGGAGAGGGGGTTTTGTGGTTGTCGCCAGCTCATTGGCCAAGCCTGCGCCGAGGTCCGCCACGCGCGCGGTGAGTTTGTAGAGCAGGTCCACCTGCTTGATGAGGCCGCGGATGGCTTCGACGTTTGGGTCGAAGGCTTTGCGGGCGGCGTGCTGAGCGGTGTTGTGTTCCCTCTCCCCCGGCCCCTCTCCCGCATGCGGGAGAGGGGAGTTGATGAAGTCGTCGAGGTTGGCGAGCAGTTTTTCGCGGTCGGCCTCGTACGGTTTCTCGGCATCGTTCAATTCGGCGATGGCGGCGGCGAGGGCCTGTTTCTTTTCTGCTTCGATGTCGGCGTGTTTCGCCACGGCCTTGGCGAGCGGCGCGAAGCGCTGGCGCAGGTCGGCGAGCGTGGTCTCGAAGGCGGAAAGCGCGGGTGCGATGGCCGCGCTTTCGGTGCACACCTGGCGCAGGTAGTCCTGCACGAGCGCGAGGAAGCGCGGCTGCTGGCCGCGATAGAGCCAGACGATGGCGGAGAGATTCTTCATCTGATCCGGCGAGAAATCGTAAATCTTGCGCGTGACCTTGCGGTAGATGTTGCGCGCGTCGAGCATGAGCACGTTGTCGCGGTGGTTGAAAGCCCCACCCCCACCCTCACCCCGCCCTCTCCCTGAGGGAGAGGGGGATTTATTTTTATCGAAGAACCACAGTTCGCAGGGGACGGTGCGGGTGTAGAAGAAGTTGGAGCGGATGGAGATCATCACGTCCACGTCGCCGGTTTCGACGATCTTCTTGCGCACTTCCTTCTCGCCGTGGCCGGCGCTGCTGGCCTGGGAGGACATGACGAACCCGGCGCGGCCCTTGTCGCTCAGGTAGCTCCAGAAGTAGGAAATCCACAGGTAGTTGCCGTTCGAGACCTTCTTCTGCTTGTTCACGCCCGGCAGGCCGAAGGGCAGGCGCGGGTCGGTCTTGATGCGCTCGGCGTCCACCAGGTCCACGTTGAACGGCGGATTGGCCATGACGAAGTCGCACTTGTTATGAAGCGTATGTTCGTCCTGGTAGTAGGTGATGGCCTCGGCGATCTTGCCTTCCAGGCCGTGGACCGCGAGGTTCATCTTGGCGAGGCGGATGGTGTCGCGGTTTTTCTCCTGGCCGTAGAACACGACTTTCTTCGCGGTGTCGCCGCCCTCGTGCTCGATGAAGTGGCTGGACTGCACGAACATGCCGCCCGAGCCGCAGGCGGGGTCGAACACCGTGCCGTGATCTGGCTCGATGACGTTGACGATGGTCTGCACGATCGAGGACGGCGTGAAGAACTCGCCGTTGTCGTGCGCCTTCTGGATGGAGAACTTGGCGAGGAAGTATTCGTAGATGCGGCCGAAGACATCGCCGGTGGCCTGCTTGATCTGCTCGCTGTTGAACAGGCGCATCAGGTCTTCGAGCACCTTGGACTCGAAGATGCCGAAGTCCTTGGGCAGCACGCCGGTGAGCGGCTCGAACCCGGCCTCGATGGCGGACATGGCATCGGTGACGAGCTTCGGCAGATCGGCGCCGCTGGTGGTGGCCTGCTGCATGATCCAGTCGTAGCGGGCGGGCTCGGGCAGCCAGAGCGCGCGGCGGCGAAGGTAATCTTCCGGCTGCACCTTGCGCCTGGGCATCTTGCCGCTGGCCTGGTCTTCGGCAATCTGCCGGTGCGCCGCCTCGAAGCGGTTGGCCGCGTGGCGCAGGAAGATCACGCCCAGCACGGGCATGAAGTAGTCGCTGGAGGTGAGCTTGGAATTGGCGCGGAGGTTGTCCGCCGCCTCCCAGAGGTCGGTTTCGAGTTTTTCGATGTCTTTGTAGGCGTTGGTGGTCATTGCTTCTCAATCACATCGAGGATCGGCTGCGCGCGGAAGAGCTTACCCCATTTGCGGCCGGCCGCTCTCTCTCACGACGGGATAGCGGCAGACTTTTCTGCCGGCGCGAGCATGTTCATGACGAGGCGGATGAACGCGTCCTTGTTCTTGGGATCGGACTCGGCCACGAGCAGTGCCAGCGCCGCGAGCCCCATATCGTTGATGACCGGCTCGTTGTCGCGGAACAACCGGCCGTTTCGGTTCAGGAAATCCACGAACAGGAACGAGCCGATGCGCTTGTTGCCATTCTTTGTATGTCTTATGGGTTGTCGTGTAACAAATTGTGCGAGCCGACGTTGCGCAGGATGGCGATGTCGCCGTCGCGCCCGAAGGTGGGCCGGAAGTTCTTCGTCACCCTGATCTCCCAGATATCCGGGTTGTGGGGCCGGACATTTTCTTGACCTGCCGACCGGTCGGGGGAACATCTTTCAGCAGGTCGTTGATCGCTTCGTCGACCTCGCCCTGAATGCGCGGGTCGAGCTTCTTGTAGGCTTTCTTGAACCGCTCCTTGTACTGAAACCGCCTGATCCCGTGCACAGCCGAGGGCTCACGCCTTCAAATCTTTGATGGCATCCTCCGCCGTCGAGAAGGGCTTGCTGGCCGCCTTCTCGAGATCGGCATCGTGCTCCATGATGGCCCAGCGCAGCTCGGTCATGGCATTGTGCAATGCCTGCACAGCCTCGATGGTCTGGTCGTATTCGGCTACTACGGCGACTTCGTTATCTCCGCGCAGGTTGGGGTCGCGAAGGGCCGCCTGCTTCTTCTGGCCGAGCATGGCGACCAGCTTCTTCAGCTTGTCCTCCGAGTCCACGATCTTGTCGCGAATCGAGTCGTCGGAATCGATTGTCTTGACGGGCGCGCAAACAACCGCCTCTCTGAACTTCTCTGCAAAGGAGGCCTCGCCCTCGATCTGTTTACGAAACCCGGACAGCCAGTCTACGGTCCGCTCGATGTCGCTGAGCAGCTTAAGGTTACTCGCGCTGGTGGCGGACACGCTGTCGCAGAATCCGCGCACGGCGCCAATGCTTGCCGAGTCACACCTCATGGCATTTCCCTGATAATCCACTGAATAGGTACTTTAGGGCCATGGAAACAGCCCTGTACTTCTATTTATAGCACGGCGCTC
The DNA here is from genome assembly GCA_964355495.1 of uncultured Acidiferrobacterales bacterium. Taxonomy (GTDB): domain Bacteria; phylum Pseudomonadota; class Gammaproteobacteria; order Acidiferrobacterales; family UBA6901; genus UBA6901. The sequence goes on along the minus strand of CAYHES010000133.1, from coordinate 476 downwards.
ACTTAATATCGAAGGGCCAACGAGACACCGACCCAGCAACTTGCATGACCCTGCGGAGTGCAGTACCCCTGCATGCAGGCCGCTGAACCGGACAATAAATGGAGCCCGCAGAGGGACTTGAACCCCCGACCGCCTGATTACAAATCAGGTGCTCTACCACTGAGCTATGCGGGCGAATTGACTGTGGTCACCGTTGTTCCGTGCACCCTGCCCGGGAACGGCTGAACCGCGGGAAAATCAGGCAAAAAATTGTACGGGAAACGCCGCATGCGGCGCAAACGGCGAATCAGCCGGGCTCCGGCGCACAGGGCTCATAGCGTTGCAGCAGCAGGAAGGTCTGGGTGTAGCGGGCGATAACATCCACCAGCCCCCGCCCCTGGTCGGTCGTCAGCGCCTCGCCGGCGGCTGCCTTGCGCACGAGTTGCAGCGCCGTTTCCAGCTCGCGGGCGTTTTGCTCGAAGCGCTGGCGGTTGAGG
>CAYHES010000132.1:0-7052 GCA_964355495.1 uncultured Acidiferrobacterales bacterium | reverse complement strand
TTCCGCCGCTCCACCGACGCCAACCCGTTCCCGTCCATGATGGGCCGCGTGTGCCCGGCGCCCTGCCAGACCGGCTGCAATCGCAACTCGGTCGAGGATTACGTCGGCATCAACGCCGTGGAGCAGTTCATCGGCGACTACGCGCTCAAGAACAAGCTGACCTTCACGGCCGGTCCGGACACCGGCAAGAAGGTCGCCATCATCGGCGGCGGTCCGGCCGGTCTCGCGGCCGCCTACCAGCTGCGCCGCAAGGGTCACGCGGTAACCGTGTTCGACGATCACGACGAGCTCGGCGGCATGGCCAAGTACGGCGTGCCGGGCTACCGCCTGCCGCGCGAGTCGCTGAACGGCGAAATGGATCGCATCGTCAACATGGGTGTCGAGGTGAAACTCAAGACGCGCGTCGGCAAGGACGTGGCGCTGAAGGATATCGAATCCGGATACGACGCGGTGCTGCTCGCCATCGGCTGCAAGGCCGGCCGCATGCTGCCGGTCGAAGGCGGCAACGCCGCCAACTGCATCAGCGGCGTGGCGTTCCTCGAGGCCTTCAACCAGGGCCGCCTCAAGGCCGTGTCCGGCCGCGTGGTGGTGATCGGCGGCGGCGACACCTCGATCGACGTCGCGTCGGTCGCGCGCCGCCTCGGTTACATCAAGGACATGAAGGAATCGGAACGTCCCGAGTTCGTGGTACTCGGACAGACCGCGCACGACGTGGCCATGGCCGCGAAGAAGGAAGGCGCCGAGGTCATGCTGATCTCGCGCCAGCCGGTGGACAAGATGAACGCCGCCAAGCACGAGATCGACGACGCCCGGCGCGAAGGCATTGCCATCCAGGGTGCACTCGCGCCAACCAAGGTCATTCTCGACGACCAGGGCCGCGCCAAGGCACTGCGCGTGGTGAAGCTCGACTACGCGAGCGGCAAGCCGGTGGAGATCCCCGGCAGCGAGATGGATCTGGAGGCCGATCTGATCGTCTCCGCCATCGGCCAGGCCGGCAACTTCGAGGGCCTCGATGGCTTCGACAACGGCAAGGGCCTGATCAACGCCGACAAGTTCTACCAGGTGCCGGGCAAGCAGGGCTTCTTCGTGTGCGGCGACATCATCCGCCCGCACCTGCTCACCACCGTCATCGGCCAGGGTTCGATCGCCGCGGACAGCATCGACCACTACCTCAAAAAGCAGGATATGGCCAAGCGTCCGAAGGTGGACGTGCATCACTTCAACCTGCTGGCCAAGCTGCAGGAAACCGGCCTGACGCCGAAGGAATTCAAGCCGTCCGAGGCGGAAGGCCCGCGTCCAATCGACCAGGGCCTGCGCGGCACCACCCTCACCGGCAAGGGTGTGGGCGGCTTCGCCGTGCACAATTACGAAGACCGCGGCGAGGCCGAGATCTGCCACGCGGATGAGCTGTTCCTCGGACACTTCCCGTATGTCGAGCGCATCAAGCGCACCGAGAAGGTGCCGAGCGCCGCCGAGGTGCTGGGCCACTTCGAAGAGCGCATGCTCGGCCTGGACGAAAAACAGACCGTGGAAGAGGCCAAGCGCTGCATGAGCTGCGGCCTGTGCTTCGAGTGCGACAACTGCGTGATCTATTGCCCGCAGACCGCGGTCAAGCGCACACCCAAGACCGAGTCAACGATGGGCCGTTATGTGTATACGGACTACGACCTGTGCATCGGCTGCCATATCTGCGCGGATGTCTGCCCGACCGGCTACATCAAGATGGGCATGGGCGACCATTAACGGCAGTGAAAAGCGCCAAGAGAAAAGTGAGATGAAGCGACCGTTTCTTGTGCTCTGCACCGTGCTGGCCCTGCTGTCGTCGGCGGCGTACGCCGCTGACGACAGGAAGTCCGCACGCGTACCGGTGCCGGTGTTCAAGATCAACACCGACAAGGGCGAGCAATGCGTGGAACCGGAAGACGTCATGCGCCGCGACCACATGAAGTTCATCCTGCACCAGCGTGACAAGACGATGCACGAAGGCGTGCGCACGACGAAACACAGCCTCAAGAACTGCGTCGACTGCCACGCCGACGCCAAGACCGGCAGTGTGCTCGGCAAGGACGGTTTTTGCGCGAGCTGTCACGCCTACGCGGCGGTGAAGCTCGATTGCTTCGAGTGCCATTCCGCGTTGCGCGAAGCGGCTGCCGTTGCGGCACCCTCCGCCTCCAGCGTGCGCGCCCTCAGTGCCTCGCAAAAGAAGACTGGCGAATCGCCCAAAGGCAAGAAACCATGAGCATCAACCGCCGGCAGTTTCTGGGTTTGAGCGGAGCGGCCGTTGCGGCGACGGCGCTGGCGCCGGGCCTGTGCCTGATTGAACTCGCACAAGCGCGTTCACCGGAAGAAGCGGTGACCTCCCTGCACCGCTGGGGCCTGCTCATCGATTCCAGCAAGTGCGCGGACGGCTGCACGTCCTGCGTCAGCGCCTGTGCCGAGGAGAACGGCATCCAGAGCCATGGCCGCCCGGCCACCGATGCGCAGTGGATTCGCAAGGTCACGCTCAAGGACAAGCAGACCGGCCACGTCCAGACCCTGCCGCTCATGTGCCAGCATTGCGCGGAACCGCCGTGCGTGGACGTCTGCCCGACCGGCGCCTCGTTCAAGCGCGCCGATGGCATCGTGCTGGTGGACAAGCACATCTGCATCGGCTGTCGCTACTGCATGATGGCCTGCCCGTACAAGGCGCGCTCGTTCATTCACGAGGTCACCACCGGCCAGAAGGCGCATGCGCCGCGCGGCAAGGGCACGGTCGAGGCCTGCACGCTGTGCGTGCACAAGGTGGACCGCGGCGACGGCAGCACCGCCTGCGCCGACGCCTGCAAGAAAGAAGGCCACCAGGCGATCCTGTTCGGCGACCTCAAGGACCCCGGCAGCGAGATCAGCAAGCGTCTCGCCAGCCAGCCGTCCGCGCAACTGCGCGCCGACCTCAAACTCAACACCGGCGTCCGTTATCAGGGCATCTGAGAACCACTGAACCGCTATGGCACACGTTCACTACCTGAAGATCGAAGGTCGCAGCGCCGGGTTCCTGGCCCTGCTCGCGCTGCTGGGCGCATTGATTGCCGCCGGCCTCGGCGCGGCCTTGTACATGGAACACAACGGCCACTGGGTCACGGGCATGAGCAACCAGGTGATCTGGGGCACGCCGCATGTGTTCGCGGTATTCCTGATTGTCGCCGCGTCGGGTGCGCTCAACGTTGCCTCCATCGCCTCGGTGTTCGGCCGTCAGCTTTACAAGCCGCTTGCGCGCCTGTCCGGCCTGCTTGCCATCGCACTGCTGGCCGGCGGTCTCGCCGTGCTGGTGCTCGATCTCGGCCGGCCGGAGCGGCTGATCGTGGCCATGACCTACTACAACTTCAAATCGATCTTTGCCTGGAACATCATTTTGTATATCGGCTTCATGGGCATCGTCGCCGTCTATCTGTGGATGATGTTCGAGCGGCGCTTCAATGACTACACAAAGATTGCCGGCATGGCGGCATTCCTGTGGCGCCTGACCCTGACCACCGGTACCGGCTCGATCTTCGGTTTCCTGGTTGCGCGTGACGCGTATGACAGCGCCTTGTACGCGCCGATGTTTATCATCATGTCGTTCGCCTACGGGCTGGCCATCTTCATGCTTGTGTTGTTTGCCGCGACGCGCTGGACCGGACGGCCGCTCGGCGACGTGATGGTCGCGCGTCTCAAGAACCTGCTCGGCGTATTTGTGGCGAGTGCCCTGTATTTCGTGGTGGCGTATCACCTCACCAATCTGTACATGACCGGCAAGCACGACGTGGAACGTTTCATTCTGCTCGATGGCGGCGTCTACACACGCCTGTTCTGGATCGGACAGATCCTGATCGGCGGCGTGCTTCCGCTGGTGCTGCTGTTCTCGAAACTCGGCCGGTCGCGCGCCATGATCGCGCTCGCCGCTATTCTGGTCATAGTCGGCGGCTTGGCGCAGATGTACGTCACCATCGTCGGCGGACAGGCGTTCCCCATGCCGCTGTTCCCGGGCAAGGAAATAATTAACAGCAGCTTCTACGATGGCCTGGTTGCACAGTACTCGCCCAGTCTGCCGGAAATGTTGCTCGGTATTGGCGGCATCGGCATTGCGCTCGGCCTGACCGCGTTCGCCATCAAGATACTACCATTCCTGCCGGCCAGTCTTGCCGATGCAGATGTCGATCCGCACCACAAGGCCACGTGAGTCGTGAGTCCCGAGTCGTGAGTCGAGAGAGGATGTGCGCCAGACTCCCGACTCCCGACTCCCGACTCGGGACTGGTTCATGAACCGCCTGCTCATCTCCGCCGCCCACAAGTCCTCGGGTAAAACCACACTGTCCATCGGGCTGTGCGCCGCGCTGGCGCAGCGCCAGATGAAGGTTCAACCCTTCAAGAAGGGTCCGGACTACATCGATCCGATGTGGTTAAGTCTTGCGAGCGGGCGGCCCTGCCACAATCTCGACTTCTTCCTCATGCAGAACGAGGAGATTCTTTCGACCTTTGTTGAGCATTCTCGCGACGCAGACATCGCAATCATCGAAGGCAACAAGGGACTGTACGACGGACTCGATCTGGATGGCAGCAACAGCAATGCCGCGCTCGCCAAACTGCTCGCTGTGCCCGTGATCCTCGTCGTCGACGCACGCGGCATGACGCGCGGGGTGGCGCCATTGATTCTCGGCTACCAGGCCTTCGACCGCGACATCCGGATCGCCGGTGTAATCCTGAATCAACTGGGCGGAGCGCGCCACGAACGCAAACTGCGCGCCGTGATCGAACATTACACGGATGTGCCAGTGATCGGCGCGGTCCACCATGACGACCGGCTCGCGATTATCGAGCGCCATCTCGGGTTGATGCCGAGCAACGAGGCAAGCGGTGCACGCGCCAAGATCGGGCTCATCGCATCGACGGTTGCGGCGCAGGTGGATCTCGACCGGTTGATGGCGATTGCCGCGTCGGCACCGCCATTGACTGCCCCGACAGTGATGGAAGGAGCCCTCTCCCAGGCCTCTCCCGCAAGCGGGAGAGGGGATTCGGACAACGTCCCTATTAAGGTGGGCATTGCACGCGATGCGGCTTTCGCTTTCTACTATCCAGGCGACCTCGACGCCCTGCGCCGGCATGGCGCTGAGCTGGTGTACTTCGACACCCTTAAGGATCCTCATTTGCCAGAAGTCGATGCGCTGTTCATCGGCGGCGGTTTTCCCGAGGTGCACATGCAGGCGCTGGAGGCCAACCGCAGCCTGCGGGCTGAAATTCGTCAGGCGATCGAGTCTGGATTGCCGGTCTATGCGGAATGCGGCGGGCTCATGTACCTCAGCCGCAGTCTCCGCTGGCAAGGCGCACAGTGTGAAATGGTGGGCGCCATACCCGGCGACACCGTGATGCACGACCGCCCGCAGGGGCGCGGCTACGTTAAGCTGCTTGAGACCGGAAAGTGTCCCTGGCCGCGCGCCGCAAGCGTCGCGGTTGAAATCCGGGCCCATGAATTCCATTATTCGACTCTGGAGAATGTTGCCGGCAACCTGGATTACGCCTATGACGTAACACGGGGCGCCGGCATCGATGGCCGGCACGACGGGATCGTATATCGCAACGTGCTGGCCTGCTACACGCATATGCGCGATGTCGGCAACAACCACTGGACGGCGCGTTTCGTCGGTTTCGTTCGCCAGCGGCTTGCCGCGCGCGGACTCGCAAAGGCCTCCGCTTGAAAATGCCACATGGACTGACGAGGAATTGATATTCATGATCACCATTACCGCGCGCGCGGCGGCACAGATCCGCAAGGCCTCGGAACAAGCCGACGCCGAAGACATGTACCTGCGCCTGGCGGCGAAACGCGAGAATGACGGCAACATCGAGTACGCGATGGGCTTCGACGACATGGGCGGCCAGGACCAGATCTACACCTCGGAAGGCATCGATGTCCTGATCTCCGATTCCTGCAAGGACCTGTTGCGCGGCGCAACCGTGGACTACGTGGAGATCAACCCCGGGCTGCACGAGTTCATCTTCGTCAACCCCAACGACGCACGTCATCAGGCGCCCAATCCGGAAGGATCCTGATCCATTCTTCAGGGCTCCTGGTGGTCGATCCCCGCTGCGCGCGCGGCCCAGGCCATGGCCCTCTCCCGCACGCACTGAAACTCTCCGTTTTTGGCGCCTCCGACCGGCAGCTGGTGAGTTTCATCCATACTGCTGGCCAAGTGTCTGTAAGAATCAGATCTTTGCTATGATGATTCCGATCAGACCCGAATGGCACTTACTTAAGGGCACCTCTAAAAATCCCCTCTCCCTCCGGGAGAGGGTTAGGGTGAGGGATGTAAATACATGAATTAAATATCCCCTCATCCTCGCCTTAGTGAATGAAGCCCCATTCACTAGGGAGAAGGGATTACCAATTTTTAGAGGTTCCCTTAAGGCCACACAAGTAAAAACAGCGTCATGCCATCGAAGCTGGCATCCAGAATCGGCCTATCTGCCGATACTATTCAAACCCTGGATTCCGGCTTACGCCGGAATGACGACCTAAACAGAGATCTTTTCCTTAAGTAAGCGCCATTCCGATCAGACCCATGAACACACGTTTTTCCGTGGCAGGACAATAAACCATGCTGTTCAGGCGCAATGAGCCGGCTGGCCAGCTTTCCCGCTGGCAGCGGCTGAAACAGAAGCTGAGCGCCGTGCCGGATATGCCGGCCGGGGAAACACCCACGTTCAGGAAGCTGTTCTTGTGGCCATCCGTGACACTGCTGTCCGCGCTGCTGCTGGCGGCCGCGACCGGATTGATGGCTCTGAACGGCCCCGCCCACCGGGTGGTTTATATTTTCGCGCTGGCCGGCTTGACCGGGGCCGGCATCATCGCGCTGTTCGTGCTGCTCCTGCGCTTGCGCGCACAATTGCTCAAACCGATCTCGCAATTGCGCAAATGGGCTTCGCACGTGCACAGTGGCCGCTACACGGCGCGCATCCCGGAAGACATGCAAGGCGGTTTTGCACAGCTCGCCCATGACCTGAACGATCTGGGCGATGAGCTGCGTTCACTCAATCTCGAA